>JBLHGU010000302.1:0-5556 GCA_047615875.1 Parasphingorhabdus sp. | reverse complement strand
CCCGCTTTATAATCAGATATGGCATCTTCATTAGGTGTATTGGCATTTTTTCCCAAATTTATTCCGCTGATGCAATCAGTATTGAAGCGGCGAAAATTACCAACGAATTGGCTAAGGCCACCACTATTAAAACCCATCCTGTTAATGATTGCTTGATCACTTTGTAGCCGAAACATACGTGGTTTTGGATTTCCGACCTGCGGTTGTGGCGTAACCGTGCCAAGCTCTATGAAACCAAAGCCCAGAGCGGCTAACGCGGGGCCAGCAATGGCATCTTTGTCCAAACCGGCTGCAAGTCCAACCGGGTTTTTAAATTGTAGACCCATCAGATTTACAGTTATTTTTGGTACCTTGCTACCATATATTCTGTGTATCTGATTGAGTGAAAATTTGCTTTTTGAAGCCCACTTAAAACCAGCTAGCACTTTATGGTGGGCAGTTTCAGCATCCAGTTTGAAAAGTAGAGGTCTTAATAGCTTGTAGCTATCCATTAAAACTCTTCTCCCTTTGCCAATGTGCGCCATTTACCCAAAGGAAGATCGCCCAATCGTACTTTTCCAACTCGTACTCGTTTAAGTGCAAATAGCTCTAGCCCAACGGCTTCACACATTCGCCTGACCTGACGTTTCTTACCTTCGATAAGAACAAGTCTAATTTGATCTTCGTTTACTCGTTGTATCTTAGCCGTCTTTAAATCTCTGCCATCAAGTTGTAGGCCTGATCTCATTTCTGAAATTTGAGAATCGCTAACCGCGCCCTTATGCCGAACTAGATATTCTTTTTCGATTTCCACATTGTTGCCAATTAACTTGCCAGCAACTCGCCCATCCTGAGTTAAAACTAGTAAACCCGTGGAATTAATATCCAGTCGACCGGCAGGAGCAAAGGCCTTTTTACGATTAATTCTGGGTGGCTTCCCGCCACCGTAATAATTTTCTGACTGGAGCAGTCGAGCAGAGTTTACCTGGCCTTCTTCTGCCTGTGCCGATACATAACCTAATGGTTTGTTTAATAGCACTGTCAGCATTTGTTGTTGCGCCTTTTGTGCTGAACTGGCCATCACAACATTATGCTCAGGAAGTACTCTAAACCACGCATCGAGAACTACCTCTCCATCCACCGTAACTAATCCGTCAGCGATGTATCGGTCAGCCTCTCGGCGTGAACATAATCCTTTGCTAGAAAGGTACTTTGACAGGCGAACTTCGGTCACGTTTCAGAAAGCTGGGTAAGGGTTATTTCCACTGCGTTACCTATATAGGTTGATGGTGAAAGCAGTGATAACTCTTTCTTCGCCGACTCTGGAATATTCAGGGACTGGATGAAGTCGCCGATCAGTTGCTTATCCATACGTTGGCCACGAGTCAGTTGTTTGAGTTTTTCGTAGGGTTTCTCCACGCCATAGCGACGCATGACTGTTTGTATTGGTTCGGCCAGAACCTCCCAGGCATTTTCCAGATCCTCATTAAGGCGAGCCTTATTCACCTCAAGTTTGCCAAGACCCTTCATGCAGGACTCATAGGCAACCAGGCTATAGCCCAGGCCTACACCGAGGTTTCTTAAAACGGTAGAATCACTCAAATCCCGTTGCCAGCGACTGATCGGTAATTTGTCTGCAAGATGACTAAGCATGGCATTAGCTAAACCAATATTGCCTTCAGAGTTTTCAAAGTCTATCGGATTAACCTTGTGTGGCATGGTGCTTGAACCCACTTCGCCAGCAACAACTTTCTGTTTAAAATATCCAACTGAAATGTAGCTCCAGATGTCCCGGTCAAGATCCAGCAAGATGTTGTTAAACCGAATAATGGCGTGGTTGAGCCGGGCAATATAGTCATGCGGCTCAATTTGCGTAGTCATTGGATGTTGGCTAAGTCCCAGTGAATCGATAAAAGACTCGGCCAGTTTGGGCCAATCAATATTCGGATAGGTAGCTAGGTGGGCATTATAATTGCCAACAGCTCCGTTAATTTTGCCTTCTATTTTTGTCTGTCTGATATCGGCAATCGCCTGCCGCATTCTATGCACAACGTTCGCCAGTTCCTTGCCAACCGTAGTGGGCGTGGCAGTCTGCCCATGAGTTCTGGAGAGCATGGGTATAGCGGCATATTCTTGGGCCAGTGATGCCATCTTCCTGGTTAATTTTTCCATCGCTGGTAGAATGACGTGATCGCGTCCAGTTTTCAGCATCAATCCATAGGAAAGATTGTTTATGTCCTCTGAGGTGCAGGCAAAATGAATGAATTCAGAATAGGGACCTAATTCCTTATGGTGCTCGAATCGTTCCTTGAGGAAATATTCGACTGCCTTTACATCGTGATTCGTTGTGCGTTCAATATCTTTAATCCGTTGTGCATCAGCTTCGGAAAAGCCGTCCAGGATGGTATCAAGATAGCCATGTGCGAGGGCCGAGAACTCAGGCAGTTCTGCGATCTCCCTATGTCTGGACAAAGTCTGGATCCAGCGTATCTCAACCAGCACCCGGTGCTGAATCAATCCAAATTCACTGAAAATTGGCTGAAGATCGGCTACTTTGGTGTGATAGCGTCCATCTAATGGACTGATGGCGGATAATGTCGTGAGGTTCATTGAAATATCTAGAATATTATGGCGAATTAGAAACTATCGTTTCATGAGCAGGAAATAGCAGGTGTCCGGAGCATGAGGAGGTCTGCTTGACGGCAAGATCGGTTATTTTAACATCTACAGCACACTTTTCAGGTGGATGATTTAACACCATTTCCAAGCAGGACACCCAGCCATCGAGACTTTGGATCGCTCTCTGCGGCAATTTTTAACAATGTCGTTAGTGGAGCCGATAGGAACATGCCAACTGGGCCAAGCACCCAGCCCCAGAAAACCATGGATACAAAAACCACCAGGGTTGAAAGCCCAAGCCCTCGGCCCAGAAAACGAGGTTCTAGAAGATTTCCTACGACCAGATTAGAGACCAGGAAACCAGCCGCAGCAAATAAGGCAATATCTGAGCCCTGTCCCAATAGTGCAATCAACACAGCAGGTACTGCGGCGATAAAGGATCCTATATAAGGTACGAAATTAAGAAAAAATGCCAACCAGCCCCATAAAACTGCAAAATCAACGCCCAGAACATAAAGCCAAAGTGCGATAAAACAGCCGGTAATCAGACTCATTAAGGTTTTAATTAAAAAATACTGGTTGACCGTGTCAGTGAAGTTGCCTAAATGATTTAGTGACAGCTTTCGCTTAGACATAATGAGCCCTAGCTTATCCGGCAGAACTGCAACCTCAACCAATATAAACAGTAGCGCCATTACGATTAAAAACAGATTCGCCATTAATCCACCGGCGCGGTTTACTAGCTCACTAAACAGACTGATTACAGCCCCAGGATCTACCAATGACTTGAGCTTAGCACCGTCTGGCAATAATCCGATTCCGTTAAGCCAGCTAGACACACCACCCACCAGATCCGTTAATCGGGCTTCATATTCAGGTAATGTAAGGTTTATTTGTTCGACGGATTCCCGTATGCCGGCAACGCTAACAATGCCGACAATTACCAGTATCGCTATGACAACACTATAAGCCGCTACTTTTGGCATGCCATGTCGTTGTAACCAGACTATAGGTGGCGTGCTTATAATAGCCAGAAAGGCCGCCATAAGTAGTGGAGAAATAATTTCCGCAGCAGCGCGAAGGCCGGCTATCACTATAACAACACAGGCTGCAGTTAGAAGTACCCTGGTTGGGGTGGAAAGTCCGGGATGGTCCATATTAGTCTCCCCATTGGTTTGCCGTTTATCCGTCATCGGGCGGATCTGTCAGTGGTAGATTTTTCTGAAACTTTCTAACCGCTAGCGCTATTTCTTCGAGTTTTTCATCAACAAGGTCGAACTTTCTTAGATGGTGAACAAGATCAAACAAATAATCACAATTTCGCCCCAACGCTCCTTTTGCCAGCGCAATTGTCTCCACCAATATCTTGCGTGGCAGGGCACCACAATAGCGGTCATTATCTGGATCAACTATGAAAGTTAAAGCCGGAATAATTTCACCTTCTGATTCGACCGAAACCCAGGTTGGCTTATAAGCGTATGAGATCATTTCGCGGCGAAAAAGAATCTCGATTTCCGATTCTATTAAATCAGGCTCGATTCTATAAGCGATGCCAGTGCAAAATGATCCTGGTTCCAGACCCAGCATTAAGCCTGGCGATTGTTCCGTACCCCGTCCGAGTTTGCTCCAGAAACAGAAATTTCGATGATAACCATGCAACAAGGCTTTTTTGCTATCGGCAACGTGCATGGCTGGATTCCAAATTAAGGAGCCATAGCCAAACACATAGAAATTTTCGCGGCTTGGGGATTCGTCAATAGCCTTTTCTATCAAAGCATGGCGCTCATCATCAGGCATAAATTGCATTGCAGTTGGGTTTTTTTCCAACAGATCTTGCATGTGGCCGTTTAAAATACTTTGGCGGCTTAACGGCTTGTTTATCACAATCAAAGATTACTAAGTTATTGTCCAGCTAGTATTTTATACTGATTGTATGGTTTCTATCACACTCAAATATAAACTCTGCAATATGTTTGTATTAGAGTTTCCGACGTTTCGTTGTGTATTTACGCGTTCCAGGCCGACTACTTATCACTGATTCCCTCGAGAAAGGTCTAAAAGTACAGGGATTTAGTTAGATAGCTTCCTTAAACGATCCTGACATTGATTTTGAATCGCCTCTAATTCTGTTAGGGTGATTTCTATATCGTCTTTTTGTTGTAGTAATATTTCCCGGCGCTGTTGTATTTTATCGAGAAAAAAATCTAGCTGTGCCGATTCACCAGGAGCACTATAGTAAAGACTGATAATGTCGCGAATCTCCAATAGTGAGAAACCGAGCCTTTTCCCACGTAAAACCAGCTTCAATCGGACTCTGTCACCTGGGGAATAGATTCGTTGTCGACCTTTTCGCTCAGGAGCTAACAAACCCTGATCTTCGTAAAATCTAATCGCTCGAGTAGTGACGTCGAATTCACGGGATAGCTGAGTAATAGAATAGGCTTCCATTGGCACTGAAGAAGTAATTACGACTAAAAAATAGCATAATTGACGTTTACGTAAACGTCAATTAGAATTTTAATCTCCATAGATGCTTTTCTATCATTATCAGGGCTCCAGGTATGTCTCAATCCAACGTCCCACAGTTGCAGGACGAAAAATCCAACACGCCGCAACGGCCATACAAAATTCGTTTTGTTACCGCAGCGAGTCTGTTTGATGGGCATGACGCCTCTATCAACATCATGCGTAGAATTTTGCAGAGTAGTGGCGTCGAGGTTATCCATCTCGGTCACAACCGCTCCGTTCGTGAGATAGTTAATGCCGCGATTCAGGAAGATGCTCATGGCATTGCTGTGAGCTCCTATCAAGGTGGCCATGTTGAATACTTCAAATACATGGTGGATATGCTTAAGGAAAAGAATGCGGGCCAGGTGCGAGTTTTTGGCGGTGGTGGGGGCGTAATCTCGCCCTCTGAAGTGAGTCAGCTACATGACTATGGTGTTACCCGTATCTATA
>JBLHGU010000301.1:0-5571 GCA_047615875.1 Parasphingorhabdus sp. | reverse complement strand
TGACGCCAGGTGCTGCTATGGCGTTTATAACAGCAGGTGCTTTTTCATCTGTACCCGCTGCAATCGCAGTTTATGCTCTGGTAAAGAAGCCAGTGTTCATTTTATACCTTCTACCTGGACTCATTGGTGCAATGACTAGTGGATGGATATTCCAGGTTTCAGGTGGTGTGATTTGAGACCATGTAATTTACTCAACCTTTTGATTGAATAGTTATTAAATGCACTTTGTATTTCATCACATGGTTGAATATAACAGTGGAGAACATCTTTCTAAATTATCGAAAGATGTTTGCGACAGCACGCGACTTCAGTCCTCAATATCACAGGGTTATGTCGCGTACTAATAACCCACCCGTGCAAAATCTAAAAAACATGGCGCCGAAGTTCGTCATGGTCGCATTGGTCACAAACTCGTCATTCAGCTGGCATTATCTGGCGTTCAGCGGGTTTATTATTGCTGTCCAATCATTCCTGATCTTTTGACCAGCACCACGATGTTTGCCGAATTAGCCCCGCAAGCCAGGACCGAATCATTGGTTAATCCAGGCCAGTATCTGGCTGAACAAAATAGTCAAAGGAGCAAGCAAAGAGAGGGAATATTATCGATGCGAGCGGTAACAGTGATTGTAATTTTCTGCATCTACTCGTCATCGCATTGATGGACTAATTTGCTGCATCAGGCAAGGCTCGTTGTCTGCGCACCATTGTTCGGCGATTAGTCCGTCTTCGATGCGATAGATGGATACCTCCTGGAGTTCGATCTTCCTTCCGGTGGGCGCAACTCCTTTGTACTCACCTTTGTGGGTGCCGGTAGACTCATACCGGGTCACAACCCGGTTCCCATCGATCATAATATCCACGACATCCTCATGCCAGTCAGGAAACTTCACTCGGGTGGCTTCAATAGCCTCAATTACCCCCTCCCAGCCGTACGATTCTTGCGGTGGAACGTGACTAAGCCAGTGCACAACGAAATCGCTCGCATAAACTTCAGGTACCAAAGACACGTCTCCAGTGTTCCAAATAGCGTGAAGTTTTTCGACGACGGCTTGCATTCTTTCCCGGTTCATAACGCCTCCAGTGTCTATATTTGCAGATACGCTAACTGAAATATTATTAAATGTCCTCGATATGGCAGCAAAACCATGGATCACATAACTGTTACTTGCGCCATTCCGACATCTATTTACCGACTAAAATCGACTCCCTAACACCACAATGAGACAGCTCAATCTCTCGACAGAACTCATCAGTCAAATACACGAGCTTATAGTTCAACACGATGAGAATGCGCGAGACCCTGGAGTGGCCTCAAAGTATTTGTGTGCGGTAGTTGGATGCCTGCTCGGAAAGCAGGACATGCCGGAATCGAAAAAAGAGGAAGTCCTCGACCAACTGGCAGCTTTTACCCGATCGATTGTATCAGCTGTTTTAAATCGGTGATTTCAGCAAGCAGTGGTGCCACCAGCGCCTCGACTTCAGATTCGCTGTAACGCGGAGTAATATGTTGGGGGCAGTTCCAGTCGTATGCTTCAACAGTGATGACAAAGCCTCGTTCTACATGGGCCCGATACTCCGGCATGGCCAGGCGAGCTAAAAGATCGGTCTCCTGTTCTTCAACAAGTCTCACCCGTCCAAGCAATTTCAGACGACGCCGATTGGGATAATCCATAAAGAATAAAGAAACGCGGTCATTATTCTGGAAATTACCCATACTAACGTACTGCCTGTTACCCCGAAAATCGGCGAAACCCAGAGTCTGTTCATCGAGTATCCGCAAGAATCCTTTAGGCCCTCCACGATGCTGTAAATATGGCCAGTCGGTCTCACTGACACTCGCCATGTAAAAACTATCGCGTTGCGTAATAAATTCGGCTTCCGCCTCACCGAGTCGATAGTTGCTGTCTTCTCCTTCATCCATACGCGCATAGGCCTTGCGACTACCTTGCTCCTGTTGAACTTGTTTTACGGCTCCGGTAAACGCCAGTTCTGCAAATTTGTGTCCCATTTTACTTCACCTCAAAAAATCAACTTGCTTGACAATCAATCTGTGCACCGATTACGCGATGCACAGCTTTTTAATCCCGTCAAATATTAGCGAACAGTTCGCACCATGAAGTCATCAATCTTTGTGCTGATGAAGTCAAGATGCGTTTCCAGGGCGAAATGTCCCGTATCGATGATGTATTTTTCCACAGATGCCAGATCGCGCTCGTATGGATGAGCACCGGCGACAGGGAAAATATAGTCGCCTTTGCCCCAAACTATCAGTGCGGGGGGCTGGTGTTGTCGAAACAATTCCTGCCAACGTGGATATTCCGTCACATTAGTGCCATAACTCAGGAACATTTCCAATTGAATGTCCTTGTTCCCCGGACGATCAAGCAGATACTGATCATGATGCCAATTATCCGGGCTGACCAACTCGAGTTTATTATCGGGAATACCATGCGTCCATTGCCATTTTGTCGCATCGATAGTCAGCAACGAGCTACGCAAATTTTCGCGATTCTGACTGGAAGGATCCGCCCAGTACGCCTTGATCGGATCCCAGAAAGCTTCCAGACCCTCATCGTAGGCGTTACCGTTCTGGATTATAAACCCGCTAACCCTGCCAGGGTATTTAGCAAACAGGCGAAAACCCACAGGAGCGCCATAATCCATTAAATACATTGCATATTTATCTACCGACTTTCTTTCCAGAAGTTCATTGACCACGTTGGCAAAATTAGCGAAAGAATAGTCAAATTCTCCAGCCGCTGGCATGGCACTCGCACCGAAGCCCGGATAGTCCGGTGCAATAACATGGTAATTAGCGGCCAATTGAGGAATCAATTCGCGATACATATGACTGGAGGTTGGAAACCCATGTAAGAGGACAATGGCAGGGTTCGATGGATCACCCGCCTCCCGGTATGCGATATCAATTCCCTGAATTTCCATGCTGCGAAATCGAGCATCGGTAGTCAGATTGTCTGCCGTAGATCCCGTATCGGTACTCGCAGACGCTGCATAAGGTGCCATTCCAAGCAGAGTTGATACTGCCAACCCTACGACGAATAATTTTGAAAACCTGCTTTTCATTGTTTCAATCCTCAGAAAGGTAATTAAGTTAAGTCTTAAAGCCGTCAATCGGCTCTGGCAGGTAATTTATATAATTACTATAAATAGATGAATACTGATATTGTTTAATTATCTATTTCTATAACTGGAATAATAAATGGATAGGCTACAAACCATGGCAATGTTCGTTGCGGTATCCGAAGCACAGAGCTTTTCCGCCGCCGCGCGGCAGTTAAATGTTTCACCGCCGGTTATTACCCGAGCCGTTGCTGAACTGGAAAAAAAATTAGGCGTAAAACTGCTTAACCGAACAACTCGCTATGTTCGACCTACCGAAGCGGGATCCAGGTACGTAGAAGATGCCCGCAGAATACTTGAGGAAATTGAACGGGTAGATGAGGCAGCTGCAGGCGTAAACACTGAACCAAGGGGATCTCTGGTGGTAACCTCGCCAGTACTTTTTGGCCGTATACACGTTATGCCGGGTATAGTCGATTATTTGAAGCGCTATCCGGAAACTGAAATTCAGGCATTATTCGTCGATCGAGTGGTCAATATGCTCGAAGAAGGCATCGATGTTGCGATTCGAATTGGTGAATTGCCTGATTCCACACTGCGAGCATTAAAGGTTGGTGTCGTAAGACAGGTTACTGTTGCCTCTCCCGTATATTTGCGTCAGTTCGGAGAACCCGATTCGCCGGAAAACTTGTCCTCGCATTCAATAATTGCATCGAGCGCTGCTAATCATTTTATTGATTGGCAATTTAAAACGGCATTAAAAACCCGAACATTTCGAACTAAACCCCGACTCGTGGTTTCAACCAACGACGCAGCTATTGAAGCTGCCAGAGAAGGGTTTGGTATTACGCGAGTTTTGTCATATCAAGTTGCATCCTATTTGGAGAATGATGAGTTAGTTACAATTCTGCAAGATTACGAGCCAGAAGAAACACCAATTCATATTGTGCATCGCGAGGAACGTCATTCCTCATCAAAAATTCGAACTTTTATTGATCTGCTTGCGGATAAATTGCGATCTGACAGTAACTTGCAATAACACAAAATTACCCTGATACAAAGACAATCGATAACTAATACGAACAATATACATTTGTCACCGACCCCATATTCTTAAAACATGGTTTAAACTACAGTCGTAAGATTTTATTTTTTAATGAATAGAGAACTATGAACATAGCAGTTGTTGGTTGAGGCATTGGCGGATTAAAAGTGGCCAGTTTTTTGTCTGATAATGGGCATGATGTCGTTATGTACGATCAATTTACAAAACCTGCCGCGGTGGACTCTGGATTAGTGATACATCTGGTCGGTTTTGAAATACTGAAAAAACTTGGCTAAGCAGATGCCAGGGCTTGAAGCGGACTGAGGACGTAAAGCACTGGATGTATCTTACGGAGCACTGGATGGTAATAGTTTTGGTTTAAGGATTCATCGTTCGAGCATATTTGAACTATTGCTTCGCGCAGTACAACAACGCAAGGCTGATATAAAGCATGGATGCAAGGTTGTAAATTCTACAGTTGTCGATGGATGACGTTTTCTCGAACTAGAAAATGGTAAGCAAGTCGAACCTTTCGAATTAGTGATCGATGCTTCAGACGTGCAATCAAAACTGAGCCCGTTACGTTCTAAAGAGCTACCTTTCGGTGCTCTTTTGGGAGACTGTCGATTGGCCTGAAAACACCAGCTTGCAATACAATCAGTTAGAACAACGCTATCTCAAAGCCAGTAACATGACAGGGGTTTTACCGTAGGTAGCCTAACCAATGAAAATAAAAATAAGGCCACGCTATTTTGGTCGATGCCAAAGGATGATTATGATCTTTGGCAGAAAACACGCATAGAAAATTGGCATACTTAGGCAGAAGCCCTGTGGCCTGAATTAACTCCATTTGTGAGACAAATCACTCAGCACGAGCAAATGACGATGGTACGTTACAGTCACGGTCAGGTATTTAAACTCTATGCTGAGCGCCAGATATTTGTTTGTGATTACGCACATCGAGCCAGCCCGCAACTAGTGCAAGGAGCTAACATGGCATTGTTAGAGCCGCGGAAAAAATGATTTATCCCATTAGAGGTTCTGGGACTATGGTGATGAACCATGGTCCCAACTTATCTTTTCTGATTAAACGTGCTCCTATTTCTTGCATGTGCTTCTTAGTAACCGTTACGCCTCGTTGGTAAACCCGATTCACTTTTCTGACAGTTGGTTTGATTTTTTTGATAACTCATCCTTCGGGCTAAACCGAGTGCTTTTTGGAACGAGTCGATGATTTCTCCGCGCCAATGATTTTCTAATACTCCCCATAGCCTTTCTACGGGATTGTATTTACTGTGGTAAGGCGGGTAGTACGCCAATTGTATTTCTATCTGATGATCATCGGCTAACGCAACTAATCGGTTTAACCATTGTGTTCTACGCCCGCTACACTCAGGGCCATTGTCTGCGTTGATCACGAGCTTATGAATATTATCTCGTGTTTT
>JBLHGU010000300.1:0-5578 GCA_047615875.1 Parasphingorhabdus sp. | reverse complement strand
CAATCAGGCGTTCATGGGTATAGCCGAGGTCTTGAACCATCGCATGCCGTTCAGCGAGCTTATCCATTTCTTCATCGCTCTCGGCAATTTTCAGACGGCCAATCGGGCGAAAACCGCAGTCATCGTCGACTAAATTCGGCGCATCGGCCCAAATCTTAAGTGCAGCCGTACTGAGCGGTAACTCAACTGGATAGCGCCCTGCGCGTAGTACGCCACCGGCATTGAGGCCGGATGCATGTCTACCACAATAATTCTTCTCAATGACCATCACCTGCACGCCTTGAAGCGCCAGGTGGAGGGCAGTGGAACAGCCCTGAATACCGCCGCCAATAATGATTACATCCGTGGTCATAAGGTCTTTTTCTTGAAAGGGTCTGGCAGCTTGACTTCAGCGGGTAGTTCTCCTGTAGCCAAAGCCAGAATGTCACCAATGGGTACCGGCTTTACCGGCGGGCGTAATCGATAATAACCAATCTCGGACATTTGCTTGCCTGTCTCAGCGGCTATGATTTCACTTACCGTAAGTCCACAGTAACGACCCTGACAGGGACCCATACCGCAGCGGAGACGAGACTTGATAGCATTGGGATCCATTGCTCCACGCGCAATCTGCTTGCGTATACTCCCCGCTGCCACTTCCTCACAGCGGCAAACTATGGTTTCAGACTGCTCCGGTATGCGGAAAGTATTCGCGGGGCGATACAGTGTTTCTAGGAACGGACGTATCTTTAGTGAGCGCTTTAATGCACGTCGAGCGTTTTGTGTTTGGGCATCTCGTTGGCCTTGATCAATGTGCTTAGATCGGCAGGCCGCATCCAGACCTGCTAGCTTTCCGGCCCAGATGGCAGATTGTGAGCCGATAATTGCTGCACCATCCCCGACCACGGCTATTCCCTCAACACTACTGTTTCCCAAAGCATCGAGGCGCGGGCGAAAACACAAAGACTGATTATCCCAGTCCATGGCGCATCCCAATGCCCCAGTCAGATTCACATCTGGCACTATACCTTGATGCAAAAGAAGTAGTGAGGTATCCAATCGCTGTTCACTAGAACCAACTCTGAATTCAACTTGCCGAAGACGGTCTTCGCCCAGCGCCCGTAATGCTTCAACACCCTGTATATGCCTGACGCGGTGCCGCTTCAACCGCTTAAGCATGGTTGCACCCTTCCACAAATATTTACCGGCAGTAATTGCCTGGGGCAAATGCGCTAGAGCACGTATGCGATTACTGGGAGGTGTTGTTTCAAGTATGGCTGCGATGTTCACGCCCATATCCAGATATTGACAGGCCAGCAGCAGTATCAAAGGTCCAGTGCCAGCGAGCACCACGGGGCCTTCGGGTAACAGCCCATCTTGCTTGAGCAAAGATTGAGCAGCACCTGCTGCCATCACCCCGGGTAAAGTCCATCCGGGGATGGGAAACGGTCGCTCCAGAGCGCCGGTGGCTATGATCACTCTCTGTGCTTGTATGATGCGTGCACCGGAGCCACCGGAAACATACACTTCGAGTCCAGTAGAGATTTCCCATACAATTGTATCCGGGCGGTATTCTGCAGTGCTCTCGTGGAATTGTTTGACCAGATTCGCCCCCTGGAGGTAATCAGTTCCAAGAGATGAGGCGACATCGAGGTTCGCGGCTTCTATATTACGGTATATCTGGCCGCCCGGAGTTTGCCGCTGGTCCAGCACCACTACATCTACCCCTGACGCACTAGCAGCAATGGCAGCAGACATGCCCGCAGGCCCCGCACCAATAATCACCAGTTCTCGGTTTTCTCTCAATGTGTTGAGCTCAAAAGTTTTTGCAGACTGCATTGCACCTAAGTACTAGCTCCCCAGGGATCTGAATTTTCAGAATCTTGCTTCTCAGGACCGGGGAGTGTGACGAGCATACCGTCCTGAACAGTAGTCGAGCAGGCCTGACAGCCACTGATGCCATCAATATCTACCAGGCAATCGAAACAGCTTCCCATCAAGCACCAGGGGCCTCGTGGCGACCCTGTTACCGGTGTGCGACGAAAGCTCGCATAGCCGCTTGCCAGCAATGCACCGGCGACGCTTATAGCGGCAGGTACTTCGACGGAGCATTTGTCGATATAGATGGTTACATTCTTACTTGCTGGGGTAGTATGGTAGACAAACATGCGTAGTCCTCCGCTTTTCTAATTCGTGGAGTTCGATTATCGAACCACAGTAGGTTTCGTCCAAAATGTGATGCCAATAAACCCGCCAGATTTCATTTACAAATCTTACTCAGAGGTTTGCAATTAAAACTAAAATTAGTTTATCTGATGGATATCGGTTTATCAACGTAATATCTATGTCCCAAAGTTGCAAAAAAATATCCGGCAATTTCTCATGCCAAATATCAGGGTGCGACTCAGGGAGAATAGCACTTGCTCTGGCGAATACTTGATTTCCCCCTATATAAGCATTCTGGCATCAAATTAATCTGACTAAATACTATTTGAGGTTCGACTTGATCCTGTACCAACCGTAGAATACATAAATCAACCATCGGGATATACCCTTGCATGGTGAAACAAGGGTATATCCCGATCGATACCAGATAAATATTAAGAGTTAAAATATGAACAGAACTACTGAGCCGCGAGATGAAAAAGACTTGTTTAACAGTCCTTTCACTTTTATGGGTGTACCCTCCTCGACCAATGCCGCAGGAAGTCGTGCCGCAATTCTCGGCATACCATTTGACTGTGGTACGCATCCTGTAAGAATTGGTGCGCGATATGGGCCAAACGCTATACGTGAGCAATCAGCACTGGTTCGACCTTTTCAACCACCCCATGCAGATTTTAATCCTTTAGAACAACTGAATGTCATTGACTGCGGAAACGTTCAGGTAACCTCAAGCTTGATTGAAGAATCCTTTGAGCAAATTGAGCATGCAGTATCGAATGTTCTCGCTGCAGGTGCTATACCCGTTTCAATGGGCGGAGATGGTGCGGTTACCCTACCCCAATTGCGCGCTGTACATGCACATCACTCAGATTTAGTCGTGCTGCATATTGATGCGCATACCGACACATTTCCAAGTAGTGGATCGACAATAAATGATCGATACAATGTGGCTACTACTTTTACCCGCGCAGCAGAAGAAGGCGTGGTGGATACGGAGAACTCCTTACATGTAGGACCCAGGGGTACACTTACACAACCCAATGTATTCGAACATACACGAAGCCATGGCTATAACCTTATCGACGGCAACGAGCTTTTCGATCGTGGATTTAAAGATGTGTTGGCAACAATTCACGATAAACTTAGTGGCAAGCCAGTTTATCTTTGTTTCGATATGGATTTTTTCGATCCGTCTTGTGCACCAGGTGTATGTACACCCACTTGGGGTGGTGCAACAGCACGGGAAGGACTAACACTATTACAGGGGTTAGCCGGTTTGAATATCGTTGCAGTAGATGTTAATACAGTAAGCCCACCTCATGATATAGGAGGTATGACGGCCTTTTTAGCGGGAACCGTAATCCTCGAGTCCTTATCACTAATCTGCCTGAATTCGACAAATACACCAGATTAGATAATTGGTGTATCTATCGTTTTCAAAACCATCTGAATCGTCTGATGGTAATAGGCTAGCTTGCTGGGCAATAATTAAACTGCTGCCGCTTAGCCTCCAGTCGCATCCACAGATTTTTGCTTACCAATTGTGTGTAGGTATAGAAATGCGAGAACTTGTCGAACACTGAGCCTTGAGACTCTTGAACGGATGACTGTAAATCGGCGCAATAGCGGTTCAGAATCTTGTTCGGTAGTACTTCCAGAGCTATGTCAAAGGGCCGTCTGCTAATATTCTTTTCGGCTTCCGGCCCATGGGGAAAAAACCAGTCGTTAAAGGTTTGATACGATATCAAGACATCTTGCGGCGGTATGTAGTCAGGATCCATGGAAGGAATATTGAGTCTCATGGCATAGACATCATCGCCATGGCCCAAGGTATGGCCAATGGTGGGAAAAACCGGGGTACCCTGCCCACTACCGCCATGACCATATAGATAATATACGGGAATATTCAGGGCGCGGAAAGCGGAAACATAGAAATTGGCCACTCCATGACAACCCATCGCCCAGTGGGACGGACCGGGAGAAGTACCGTCTCCATCGATTATACGAGAGACCGGTGGTGCGCCTGCATAACCCCAGTGTTCTATCATGTTTTGCGCGTCATAGCCTCCTGCAAAGTGCTTGAGATTCTCACGGCTCCACTTCAGAACACGGGCCACAGAGAAAAAGTGTGTTGACCCGATCAAATCGGCGTCCACCATAAACTGATAGACCTTGTTGGGAGGCGCATGAGTTACCTTGAGATTGCGATACCCATAACGAAGGGTATTCGAGTTTGGCGGGTGCGGATAATCGTTGTGGGTGGCAACGTTGTAAAACGATTCGGAATCAAAAAGCTGATTCATATCAACTGACGTATAGTCAACAACGGACCAAGGCACAAATCCGCCAATCTCCAGGGCGAGGCTGTGGCCAATTGTTGCAACATAAATGCCCCATGCATCGTCTCGATCTAAAATAGTTTTGGCACCGTATTCTTCGCCCTGGGACAAAAACTTATTATTCGGAGGATCTGCTAGGGCTGTGCCATTATAGACACCCAATCCATTATTGAGCCAATCCCAGGCATGATAAAATGCCACGTCGAGTTGAGACTTCTGTGTCACATTCCAGTTCGGATAACTGGATGTCGCTGATATATTGCTAAAAGGATCGAGTTCACTCCATTTTACGTGGAAACTGAGAGCGGGATGCAGGTCCAGCCAACAGCGTAACAGGTATTTAAGTTTCGCCCTGTCTGTTTAGAGCAAATAGAGCACGTTCGTTGACTTTTCAATCAGGTCGTGTCTCCCAGCGGAACTGCCCCGCTGGGACCGGGTCGCCAGAGGCGGTCACCCGCCTCCAGCTCCCACACAACGTAGCGTGCGGATTTCCCGCACTACGCTCTTCAAAAGTAGATTCACAGTACAGCATAGGATTGCAATCTTACATAAGGGACATACAATTTCGGCTTCTGTAGTGGATATCTTTCTTTAATTCGCTGGAAAACCTCCCAGGTCACTTTGCCCTTTCTACTTCGTCGACTTAATCTCTTTCGCCAGTAGCGCTCAACAAATCGATACACTTTCTCCAGCGATTGACACAACAGGCCTTGTCCACACTTATCCCGACACTCAGAGCACCCGCCAGTTTTAACATCATCTTGTATTTACGACACGTCATCAATAATTCATTTTCATTCGTCTTTCGAACCCTTACCTGATAGTGTCTTGCACCACCTTTTCCCTCAACGCTCACCACAAAGGCTCTTTACCCATGCAGCTTGAGGCGGTTTGATACCAACGCCTGTACGCCGATACCGAGGGACCTACCCTCATCAATTATGTAGTTTGAACTTCAGTCATCAGTATTTACCCTCCAGATTAATTAGGTTATCGTGGCACACTCCGTAGACTAGTCATTTGGGACACTCAAAATTATTAAACGTACAATGAATATAAAATGAGAAATGGATTAAAAACAAATAATGGTAGGG
>JBLHGU010000299.1:0-5634 GCA_047615875.1 Parasphingorhabdus sp. | reverse complement strand
ACGTTAATATGACTAAACTTGAAAGTTATCAATTGGGCGGAAAGTTTACCGCCACCCAGTTTTATGCAGATATAGAAGGACACCCGGATGATGAAAATGTAAAACAGGCATTGGAGGAACTGGAGTTTTTCTCAACCAAAGTTCGAATTTTAGGTTCCTATCCAGCGCATCCCTTCAGGGAAAATAGCTAAGAAATCTAATACCTAATAACATAAGGCTAGTGCTTATTTCATAACAGATTCGAGACGATCCAGCACCTTCATCGCAATCAGCGCTTGTTGCACGCTGGCATTAGGTTCTCGACCTTCTTGGATCGCTGCGAAAAACTCCCGATCCTGCAGTTCAATACCGTTCATTGATACATCAACATTGCTAACGTCAATGGGTTCTTCGCGGCCATCGACCAAATCGTCGTAACGCGCAATATAGGTGCCGTTATCGCAGATATAACGAAAGAAAGTGCCTAACGGGCCATCATTATTGAAAGACAAGGAAAGTGTGCAAAGTTTGCCCGACTCGGTTTTCAAACCAATACTCATATCCATAGCGATTCCCAGTTCCGGATGCCTTGGTCCCTGCATTGCCTGGACATCTACGATGTCCTCACCGGTTTGATAAGCGAATAGGTCGATGGTGTGACAGGCATGATGCCATAGCAGGTGATCGGTCCAGGATCGTGGCTGACCCAGTGCATTTAAGTTCTTGCGCCGAAAAAAGAATGTTTGAACATCCATCTGCTGAAGACTAAGTTCACCGGCTTGAATCTTATTGTGCAACCACTGATGGCTTGGATTGAAACGTCGGGTGTGGCCGGCCATTGCCACCAAACCGGTTTCTTTCTGTACGGCACATATTGCCTGCGCATCAGCCAATGAATCGGCCATGGGTATCTCGATCATGACATGCTTTCCAGCACGCATTACTGCCATGCCCTGTGCCGCATGAATCGGGGTTGGTGATGTAATAATTGCGGCTTCCACACCAGCTTGTGCAAGCCCTTCTTCAAGGTCCAGTGACCAATGAGGAATGGCATATTCCGTCGCGGTTTCTCGTGTCGCATCTTCAACACCGCCAATGATGCTTACTACCTCTACACCATCAATTTTCTTCAGGGCATCCAGGTGTTTGTGTCCGAATGCACCTTCACCGACCATACAAATTTTCATACTTGTTTGCCTTCTATAATTACGAGTTAGAAATCAACACGGAGCTTTCTAACTCTCTTGCAGAATTAACAATCCAGTTGCCGTATTCGAGGCAGGGACATGATAGTGACGGTAAACCTCTTTTACGTCTTCGCCCAGGGCCCCGCGTGCTACCAGCCACATGACCATTTCAATCCCCTCTGCACCAGCTTCCCTTACATATTCAAGGTGTGGAATATTGCGCAAGCGGTCAGTGTCACGAGTTAAGTCATCGAGAAACCTCTGATCCCACTCCGAGTTAATCAACCCGGCTCGTTCCCCATGTAGTTGATGAGACATGCCGCCAGTACCGAATACTGCAACCTTTATATCTTCGTCGAAGGACTCAATTGCGCGACGTACTGCCCGACCCAAATTAAAACAACGATTGCCTGTTGGCACCGGATACTGCACAACATTCACAGCCAACGGTACCACTTTAAACGGCCAGTTCTCGGGTTGACCGCAGGTGATGGACATCGGCACCGTTAAGCCATGATCAACATCCATCTTATTCACTACCGTAATATCGAACTCATCTAGAATCAAAGACTCCGCGATATGCCAACCTAACTCTCCATGACCTTCTACCGTTGGCACTGGACGTGGGCCCCAGCCCTCATCCGCAGGTTTATAGGAATCTGCGGTCCCAACCGCAAAGGTCGGAATAACATCCAGATCAAACACTGTCGCATGATCATTAAAGACTAGCACTACTACATCTGGTTTTTGTTCATCGATCCATTGGCGCGCAGGGCCATAACCATCAAACAGTGGCTTCCAATAAGCATCAGCTGTCATACCTTTATCCATGGCCACACCAATTGCAGGGACATGTGATGTACACAGAGCACCAATCATTTTAGCCATGGTATTTATTCCTTAGCCTGCCAATCGGCTTTACTTCGATTACCTTCAACAGGTCGACCACCGTCGACCATCATTTGGCGATACTCATCTTCCGAGGCTCCCGCCATAGCTCCTGCGACAAACTGAAAAGTCTGTTGGTCTGTACCAATAAGTTTCGCCATGTAATAGATATTTCCGCCCTGCTTAACCATATCAAGCCAATTACGCTCAAGCACAGCATTAATTTGGGCTTCTGTCAGATTTCCCCAGGATTCAAGATAATCTCGCTCATCGCTAAGAAATTTTTGTCTGTTTTCTAGCTTCAACAAAGACATAAAGCACTGGTTCAAGTGGTAACCCTGGCGAGAACGATGACGATTAAACAGATAGGTGCCTGGGATATCCTCAAAAGCCTTTAAATCAGCAGCTGGCATCGCTTGCCTCCGGTTGGTTCAAATTATAGTGTTTACTAATAGTCATACTAATCCGACCTGCTCCAGTCGTTTATCCAGCCGGCTGAAAACCTTTTTCACGTTACCTGAAAAAATAGCTTGCTTATCATCGTCGCTAACTGCGCATGAATCGATATATCTTCTAGTGTCATCAAAATAAAACCCGGTCTGCGGGTCGATACCGCGAACAGCACCAACCATTTCCGATGCAAACAAAATATTTTCTGTGGGCACAACATTAACCAGAAGATCGATGCCTGGTTGATGGTAAACGCAGGTATCGAAATAAATATTGTTCTCGATAAACTGATTCAAAGGCTGAAGCTTCATCATGTCAGAAAGCCCACGGAAACGTCCCCAATGATAAGGTACCGCGCCGCCACCGTGTGGAATTATAAATTTTAGATCAGGAAAGTCTTTGAATAAAGTCTTCGCCATCATCAGTTGCTGAAATGCTGTGGTATCTGCACCGAGATAGTGTGAACCGGTCGTATCAAAACAACGGTGACATGAACCACTCACATGAATCATTGCTGGCACATCAAGCTCGATCATCTTCTCGTAAATCGGATACCAATACCTGTCATCCAGGCGCGGGGCAGTCCAATGTCCACCAGAGGGATCAGGGCTCAGGTTACAGCCAACAAAGCCATACTCATTAACACAACGCTCAAGTTCCGCGGCACTGGCGGTCAGGTCCGCATCGGGAGATTGAGGCAGTTGGGCTGCGCCTATGAAGTTTTTTGGGTATAGTTCTGTAATACGGTAGATCAGCTCATTACAGTGCTCGGTCCAGAACTTGCTGGTCGACTGATTACCGATGTGATGCCCCATCCAGCTTGCTCTGGGCGAAAATATCGTTACATCTGTACCACGTTCGTTCTGTAATTTTAGTTGCGCCCCTTCAAGGCTCTCTCGCAACTGATCGTCGCTAATATTCACAACACCTTTAACGTGTTGAAATAATGTATTAGTCTCAAGAGCCTTTTTTTGTTGTTCGCGATAATCACCCAGCGCATCCGGTGCAGTGGTGTAGTGTCCATGGCAGTCAATTATTAGACTCATTCAAGATCCTCCAGTGTGTCGACATAACGAAAACCCGCTTGCTCCAGTCGAGGACGCATACCGTAGATGTCCAGGCCTAACTCTCCGGCAGCAAAACGCTCTCGTTTGCCACCCTCATTCGCCTGACGTTTCAATGCAGCCTGTAGAACCCGTTCTGCCTTTAGTCTGGGAACAATACAAATACCATCGTCATCAGCGACGACAACATCGCCTGGCATAACATTCTGCCCGGCACAGACGATGGGGACATTTACTGAGCCTAGTGTGTTTTTGACAGTACCTTTGATTGATATCTCACGTGACCAAACCGGCATTTGCATCTCTTTAAGATCAGCTATATCACGAACCCCACTTTCCAGCACAAGACCGACAACGCCCTGCGCTCTTGCCGAGGTAGCCAGTAGGTCACCAAAGAAGCCATCGGTTGTCGGAGAGGTTGAAGCCATCACGATAACATCACCCGGTTGAACTAGCTCCATTGCGACATGCAGCATCCAGTTGTCTCCTGGTTGTGCGAGTATAGTGACCGCACTGCCACCGACTCTGGCACCATAATATACAGGGCGCATATAAGGCAGCATATTACCGGTTCTGCCTAGTGCCTCATGAACCGTAGCGGAACCCAATTCACCCAACTGTGTTGCGATTTCAGGATCTGCACGCTCTATGTGGCGTACGGCGACACCTTCGATGGGTTGGCTAATCATTGTTGTGCTCCTGTGCATCACTCATTAATCGAAGCCATACAACCGCGCGGGATTGTCGACCAATATCTTTTTCTGAGTCGCAGTGTCTCGTGCAATCAGTGGCACTAGATCAAGCAAATTAGCATCGTTTGGCATGTGTTTTTTAATGTTAGGGTGGGGATAATCAGTTCCCCATAAAATTCTATCCGGGGCTACTTCCACAAGTCCCTGTGCGTAAGGAATAGCATCGTAAAATGGCGGTGCAATGGATATGCGCTCTGAACCACAGACCTTAACCCACCAATTATCTTTCTGCATAAAATCCAGCAGTACTTGATAAGCTTTTTGTCCAACACCAGCTGAAGTTGGCACGCGCCCCATATGATCGACGACAATATCCATATTAAATTGCGCAAAAAACTCCTCGTACTGAATAATGTCCTCGGCATTTACATGGATGACCAGATGCCATCCTAAAAACTGCACCTTATTCAGAACATTCTTCATCATATCCAGATTAGGTGCACCACCGAGATGGGTAACAAAGTTAAATCTTACGCCTCGTACACCGCCATCGTGCAAATCCTGAAAATCATTTTCACTAAAGCTATCGTTGGCTATACAAACACCACGGTAGTTACCATTGCTTTGTTTTATGGCATCTATCATGCCGCGATTATCAATACCGTGGCAACTTGCCTGGACCAACACCGCACGATCTATACCTAGCCTGTCGTGTATTCGTTTCAGCGCGTGTTTGTCAGCATCAGGGGGCCAATAGGAGGCCTTGTCAGAGTAAGGAAAGATATTCCGTGGCCCAAAAACATGGCAATGGGCATCACAACTATTGGGTGGCGCCGTGAATGAAGGTGTCCGGGTATTATTATCTGGTGGCATGCAACCGGGCTTAGTTTGCACCTCGGAGGTATTTTCAGAATGACTCATATTAGGTCTCTGTGATAATAGGCTTCGCCGCGGCTCAGTAAACGAGCTGTGCGCAACAATCCGGCCCGAACAACATTACCCTGAGCATCCAGCAAAAGATTCACAGAGAACTCGCCGGACGGATGTTCTATGGACATGTCTCTAATCTCCCCATCTGACATTTTGGTAATTCCTGCTGCGACTGAGCCCGACAATACACAGGCAGTGGCAACAGATACAGCACCAAGCACGCCAATAGCGGCATGGCAGCGATGTGGGATAAAGGTTCTGGTCGAAATGTGCCCACCATTTACGGGTGCACTAACAAGCGACATTTTAGGAACTACCTTTTTGCTGACATCACCAAGATTCATCAGCCGTCCTGCTTCAAGTCGAATTTCTTCAAGTCTTTCGCGAAAGTCTTGATCAGCCTCTAGATCCGCACAGGACTCGTAGCCGCTCTTACCCAAAGAG
>JBLHGU010000298.1:0-5645 GCA_047615875.1 Parasphingorhabdus sp. | reverse complement strand
GCCTGATGACAGGTAACAAAGTGGCCTTGCTGGTACTCTTGCCATTGCGGCACCACGCTAGAACAAATATCCACAGCCTGTTCGCAGCGATTACGGAACACACAACCTTCGGGCACCTCTATGAGGTTCGGAATTTCTCCGGCTATGGTCGGCAGGTGACGAGTTTTCTCGGCGATTACAGCGGGATCGCACTGTAGTAGTTTTTGCGTATAAGGATGAGCTGGCCGATGAAAAACATCGCGTACCGAGCCCTCCTCAACCACTTCACCGGCATACATCACTACCACAAAGTCACATAGCTCAGCAATCACACCGAGATGATGGGAGATAAACAAAATCGAGCAGCCCATATCGGTCTGAAGTTGTTTAAGCAAGTGAATTATCTGCACTTCCAGCGTTGCATCTAGTGCGGTGGTCGGTTCATCTGCAATCAGCAAGGAAGGATTGGCTTGTAAGGCCATGGCAATTGAAATTCGCTGTTGCATGCCACCGGAGAAT
This sequence comes from Parasphingorhabdus sp., assembly GCA_047615875.1. Taxonomy (GTDB): domain Bacteria; phylum Pseudomonadota; class Gammaproteobacteria; order Arenicellales; family CAJQKF01; genus JBLHGU01. The sequence goes on along the minus strand of JBLHGU010000298.1, from coordinate 5,147 downwards.
TCATGGGGATACTGTTTCAACCGCCCCTCAGGATCAGGAATGCCAACGCTGGCAAGCATTTCCATAGAGCGCGCCATTTTCTGTGCCCGGGTTTTGTCGTCGCGATATTGTATGTCCATCATCTGTCGGCCAATAGACAAGACTGGATTAAGTGTCGACATGGGGTCCTGAAATACGATAGACATATCTTTGCCACGGATAGAGCGCATCTGATCCTGGCTTAGATCAATCAGGTTTTTATCTTCAAACTCAATACTGCCATTGGGAACAATGGCATTCTCCGCAAGCAACCGAATGATGGAGCTTATAAGGGTAGATTTGCCGCAACCACTTTCACCGACAACGCCAACAATGGAGCCACGGGGCACGTCCAGATTAATGTGTCTGAGCGCCTGCAGTTCACCACGGTTAGTCTCATAGTGAACCGACAAGTCACGAATAGTTAGAACATTATCTTTTGCTAATCCACTCACAAACTCTTCCTCAGTTTGGGATCAATAAGATCGCGTAGCGACTCACCCAGAAAGGTAAAGCCTAAGGTAATTAGAACCAGTGGAATGCTGCCCGCAATGATCGGCCAGGGGGTATTACGGATCAGCGTGTAACCATCGTTAAGAATGCTACCCCAGGACGGTGTCGGTGGTTTAACGCCCATGCCAAGAAAGCTAAGTCCGGCTTCAAGCGCAATTACGGTTGGAATATCCATCGAGGCAAGGATCAATAATGGACCCATTACGTTGGGCAGTACATGAACGCCGAGTATGCGTGGCAGTGACGCACCCATGACTCGCTCGGCCTTAATAAACTCGTTGTTCTTGATCGATAAGGTTTGGGTACGAATGACTCGACCATAGTTGGGAATAGAGGTAACTACGATGACTATAATCACCGTTCCTAAAGATGGACCCACCAGAGCCACCGTAGCCAGAGCAAACATAACAGTGGGAAAGGAGCGGATAGTGTCGAAGAACAACATAATAAGGTTGTCTAACCAGCGTGGACCAAAGCCCGCCAACATACCCAGAAAAACACCGATACTTAGCGCGGCGGCTATAGAGATTAGTGCCACCTTAAGTGCCACTTGACCGCCATACAGGACTCGGGAAAACAGATCACGACCCAGCTGATCTGTGCCGAGTAGGTGACTGATCGAAGGGCCCTGCAGTCGATCCTTTATATTCAGTGCGATCGGGTCATAGGGTGCCAGCACACTAGCGAAAAGTGCACTAAAACTGATGAGCACCACCAGCACCAGGCCCAAAAGGCCGAGCGGTTCGCGGCAAATTCGTTTTAGAAATGCAATCACAATGATGCCCGGATACGTGGGTCGAGCCAGGCGTTAACCAGATCCGACAGCGTTGTGCTGGCAACGAACATAATAGTACTTACCAAAACAGACCCCATAACCACTGGATAGTTACGAGTAATAATCGAGTCGTATATCAACTTACCAATACCTGGCCTTGCGAAGACTATTTCGGTGAACAAAGCGGCTGATAGTAAAAAGCCCATACCGACTCCGATGACAGTCACGGTGGGAAGCACGGCGAGTTTAAGTGCATAACGATATACCACCACACGTTCGGGTAAACCGTAGGCACGCGCGGTGCGAATATGATTTTCGCCCATGACTTCCAACATGGATGCCCTGACCAAACGAGCCAGGTAACCAATCCAGGAAAGCCCGATAGCCAAGGCTGGTAACACTAAATGAGCGAGTTGATCGAAAAAATCTCCTCGGTCACCTGCTCCTACAGCAGGAAACCACCTGAGTGTTACGGCAAAAATAAGCAAAGAATACAGAGCCACCACAAATGCGGGGGCCGTTATACAGGCAACAGAAATAATACCGGTAATGCGATCAATCAAGGTATTTCGGTGCAGCGCTGAGTAACAGCCAAGCGGAATACCAATCAACATGGCGAAAATTATGGCGGTGAAAATCAGCCACAGGGTAAAGGGCAGTTGGCCGAATACGATTTCTGCTACTGGACGCTTAGTGATGACATCCATGCCCATATCACCCTGAAACAGATTGCCAAAAAAACGCAGAATTTGCATTGGCAAGGGTTGATCAAGTCCCATGTGTGCAGACATGGTGGCAATCATTTCCGGGGTCGCACGGGGTCCAAGTAAAATTCGAGCAGGATCACCCGGCACCATGTGGATCATGGTAAATAATACTGTCACTGCAAGCATGACGATCACTACGGCAAGAAGCAGGCGCTTGAATATATAGAGAAGCATTAAATTCTCATCGGCCCCCAGGGGCGCGATACGCTCCTGGGGGCTAGACTAACGAATTAACTTATGAGTTTGATAACTCGGTGCTGTGAATTATCAGGCGGGTGCGAAATGTCGCAGCAATGGCAGACCATCGGGTCGGAATGCTGGATTGATGGTATTGCGATAAAGCACTGGCGTAGATTCATGGGTGATAAAACGGTAAGCCCCGCTTTCTTCCATCATATCCTGCATCTGTTGATACATTTGCGCACGCTTGTCATTGTCGACTTCGGCCTTGGCCATGCCTTCTAACTTATCAAATTCAGGATCGCTGTAGCGCTCCCAGTTCCAGATACCCTTTTGCTCGGTGACAAACCAGGCCGTAGCATAGGATGCATCAGGGCCCATGGAGTAACGATTAAGAATCAACTGAACATCTTTATATCGTTCGCCAGCACTGGAATCACCCAATGACCAGAAAGCACCAGATTCATGTAAGTTAACCTCAATGGCAATACCAACCTGGGCACAGGTGGCCTGAATTACCTGAGCGGTGGTTACATTAGCCGCCTTGTTGAGAACGTCCAGAGTAACTGAAGCACCGCCTTCAAGCCCTGCCGCAGCAAGATACTCCTTGGCCTTGGCATAATCAGCGGCTGGCGCTACCAGTGCCTTCTCACGATGTCCGATCAGGCCTGGTGCAACCATTCCAGTGGCCACATCCGCGGCACCGAAATAAGAGGCTTCCAGAATCGAAGGAATATCAATACAGTGCTGAATAGCTTTGCGCAGGTTTTCGTTGGATGTGGTTTCGTTTTCCACATTCATTCCAACCCAAACATAGTACAGCGAAGGATACTCAGCAAGGGTGGCATCTTCAGGAGTTGATGTTCTTAGAGTTCCAACTGAACTAACCGGTACACGAGTGCAATCTATATCGCCCGCTTCGAAGGCAATCTGTGCGGTACTTTCATCATCAATTGGAAGGATATGAATTTCATCAAAAGCGGCCGTCCCACCATGCCAGTCGGGATTGCTAACCAGTATGGTTTTTTGCTTGGGCTGCCATTCTTTATGCATATAAGGGCCGGAAGCACAGGGAGTAGTGGTATCTACTTTGCCGCCAGCGGCTTCCCAGGCTTTTTTGCTGATAATATTACCCACAATGTATGGCAGAGCAATATTCCAGGCCGGTGGGTATGGTTCTCCGAAACCGATAGTGCCTTCGTACTTACTATGCACTGTAACCTCGGTTAATGTGCCCCAGTCTGGCGTATTGGTCGACTCAAGGGATTTATCCAGAATACGCTCATAGGAATACTTAACATCTTCAGCTGTCATTTCACCAAAGCCGTTAGAAAACATAACGCCTTCTTTTAGCTTGAATTTGATATGCGTCGAGTCAACCTGTTCGATAGACTCTGCGGCGTCCAGCTCCCAGCCCCACTCACGACCCGGCTTGTACTGAATCAGCTTGCTGTAGATAGAGCTTTGAATTTCCTCGTCAACGATACCTTGTGAATGAGCCGGATCAAGGCTTCGCATATCGGCGTAGGTACGAATCTTGAGTATTTTCTTACCGTCGGCAAATGCTACTTCGTACATTCCGGCAGTGGCCGCCGTAAGCCCAATGGCTCCGGTGGTTTTCAGGAAGTTACGGCGGTCGACTTCCGTCATTATTCAGTGTTGAGATTTCTTTTTCATATTCCCCTCCAGGGATGTGCGATGCATTTATTTAGTAGTTGAGTATAAGATTTTCTAGAAGTGATAAATCGCAAGTTAGCTACTCTACTCCAACTAAATAGGCACTGCAAAATAATACGATCTGTGTGGGGGGAGGGGTGCACGAATCTGGAGAACTGTTGACTTTAGAGCTTCAACCGGACAAAGCCGGACTCCGACCCTATCAAATAGTTAGTGGGTAGTAACGTCAGTCCATTGGTCTCTGTAGCGATTCATTACCGTGCGCACTTCGTCAGGCACTTCCTGACCAATCATTTGCCGACTTCCATCAGAAAAGAACCCTGACATTTCCTGTGGAAGGCGCTGACTAAGTCTCGCGAATGTCGCTTCCATCAGCTGTGGATCGAGGGAGCGGGTGGCGGCGATTCCCGCATTAAGATTAATAATTCGCCAGGGACGCCAGGTATTAGACTTATCCTCGTCAGCTTGAATAGATTCCGATGCGCTGCTTATTATCGCTTCCATCGGGCCACACATCTCCGCAAGCTCGCTGGCGTTCTGCAGCCCATTAACCATGCGGGCAAAGCCATCTGCTACACCCGCCAAATTATTAAGCACCGCACCACGTTGAACCAACCAATAGGCCAGCGACGCATAAACACACCCCAGGTTCGGATTCTGGTCCATTACTTCCAGTTGCCGCGTAAAGTAGCCTAGCCGATCGAGCATACCCAGCGCGTAGTCACCAAACTCTGATATTTCATCAGACTCCAGTTCATCAATATTTTGCTCAATCACATCAGCAATCTGAAAGAAATCGGACAATGCAGAGGCTAGTGCCAATGGACCCTGATCATCCTTCTCAAACAAGCTTGAAGTGTCATTTTTAGCCAGCACCGACTGCATAACTACAAGCGCAAGTTCTGAAAGATGACTAATTTTTAGATGCAGAGAATTCATAGGTATCATGAGATTACAAATTACCGAAGTATAGTTCAGGAACTCTACATCAGCTGCAAAAAATTGCCCGCTAGAATGACTTGACGAAAATGTAGTTTTTCAGGCCGCTAAATTTATTGCTAGAAATCAAGTGTCGGATGATTCCACCATGCCAGGTCAGAATACGACCGCATATCAATTTCGTGAGTCCAGGCAGAACGATGTTGCTGAGCAAGATGGAAGTAGGTTTCTGCAATTTTTTCTGGTAACACGAGACCATCATGCTCTAATCCCCGTTT
>JBLHGU010000297.1:0-5650 GCA_047615875.1 Parasphingorhabdus sp. | reverse complement strand
CTATGGACCGAACAGTGCACGGGCGTAATCAGGTTAAATTTACAAGACTGTGAATGCTGCATTTGGTTGTTTGTTAGCGCAGCTAAATTCCACAGTTTCTACGAGCGGTAGAAATACCAAGACGAACTATTGTTCAATTTTTGTTATCCGATAGATGGTAGTAACCATGCGACTGGAGGCGCATCGATGTAAGGTTCATGTAATCTTCGTCTACTAGAATTGTCTCTTTGACTTTTAAGTGGTCTATGGAGACAAATATGCTACGCAGGAACCTGGCCAGATCTCTCGCCGCGTTAATAACTTTGTCGAGCAGCACCTTGTATGCCGCGACATGTGAATTTCAGTTGGTTCATGAATGGAACTCTGGATTCACCTCTTCTGTAAAGATCACTAACAATTCTGATCAAGCCATAAGTGTCTGGACCGCTTCCATAGCGTTCTCGAACGGCTCCTGGATCAACGGCATGTGGAACGCTTCACTTAGCGGAAGCAATCCCTATCTAGCAACGAACAAAGGCTATAACAGCACCATACGGCCTAACAACTCTGTTAGCTTTGGCTTCAATTCCGTAAAGGGCACATCAAACACTCCCGCACAGATTCCAACACTAGGTGGTGATTGTGTAGGTGGCAGTGCAAATAATCCTCCTACTGCAAATGCTACTGCTTCGGTATTAGAAGGCGCAGTTCCTCTAACGGTTGATTTTAGTTCTAGTGGATCTTCAGACCCAGATGGAGACGCCTTAGGCTATCTTTGGAACTTTGGCGACGGCACTACCTCAAACGGTGCAAACCCTTCGCACACGTACTCTGATGCGGGCACTCATGCTGTTTCGTTAACAGTAAATGACGGCAACGGCGACTCTGCAACAGCCGACTTAACCATCAAGGCCCTTTCCGCAGAACCCATCACAGCCCAGTGTGAATATATTGTTCGCGAAGAGTGGAACAGCGGATTTACCGCCACGGTAAGAATTACTAATACTGCCGGCCTGGAGGTTAATGGCTGGACTGTAGCGATCAACTTTCCAGACAATTCCAGTATCAGTCATTATTGGAGCTCAGTTATTAGTGGTAACAATCCCTATCAGGCTTCCAATGAAAGCTATAACAGCAGAATTAGCCCTAATAGCACCGTTGAGTTTGGGTTCAATACCAATAAGGCCACACCGAATTCACCTGCGAAAATTCCAGACTTAGGTGGAATATGTGGGTCGGTACATTTGAATCAGCCGCCAGTCGCGGCAGCAGTGGCATCGTCACTGCAAAGCACCGTGCCACTCACAGTAAACTTTGATGCCAGTAACTCCAGTGATCCCGATGGCGATGCCCTGGTATTTTTCTGGAATTTTGGCAACGGAGACACCTCAAGCGAGTTCTTTACAACTCGAACCTATGACGAAGCAGGCATTTATACGATTTCACTCACTGTTATAGATGAACACTATGTATCTAATGCCACCAGCGTGACTATCGTCGTAAGCGATCCTCTGCCATCCAACACCTATAACCTGGATGCAGAGTCATCATCATTGCACTTCGTCTCCACCAAAAAGATACACATTATTGAAACGCACTCGTTTACTGTGTTAAGCGGTAGCATTTCTGCCCAGGGCGATGCAGTGGTTGCAATCAAACTGGATAGTGTAGAGACCGGCATTACCACTCGAAATGAACGTATGCGTAATTTTCTATTCGAGACCGATACTTTTACTCAGGCCGTAATTTCACTCAATGTCGATATGGCGCAACTATCTAACCTGGCTATAGGGGATTCACTTTCACAGGTAATTACTCCTCTATTAGATCTACACGGTGTCAGCATCCCCATTGAAGTACACGCCAGCATCACTCGACTAACTGCGGAGAGATTACTGATCCGCAACACCAGGCCGATTACTTCAGTCCGAGCCTCCTTGGTTGTTGGCAAAATTGCAGTGCTGGTTACTTCTCTAGTGACAGCCCAGATTACCCATGCAGCAGACTGTCAATATACTGTAATCGAAAATTGGGATGCTGGTTTCAAAGCGGAAATTTCCATTGTAAACAATGGTGCTCCTTTAACCGAGTGGGAGTTTTCCTGGCCATGGGGTGCGAACACTTCATTTAATAGCGGCTGGAATGCTACCTACAACTGCTCTACACAAGATTGTACGGTAACTCCACCATCCTGGCAGCTAACCATTGAAACCGGACAGACTTATACATTTGGCTTCATTACCAATAAGGCTGACCCACAGGCTGATCACAACATTGCGATCAGCGGTACAATTTGCGATGGCCTTCCGGCAACTAACCCCGTTGCAGTTTCCTGGCAACTGGACGGTGACAACTCATCCGTTCAATATGTTTCGATGAAGAAAGATCACACCGCGGAAGTTAATGAGTTTATCGCGGCAGACGGCGAGCCAAATGCTATTAGTGGATCAATTTCGGCGACAGGTGAAACCATATTCGCAGTTAATCTTAATAATATTTCAACTGGAGTAGATATTCGCAACAGCCGTCTTTTATCCCTGTTATTTGAGACAAACCTGTTACCGACTGCCTACTTTCGAGCCAACATTAACGCTACGGAACTGGCCCAGCTGGCAGCCGGTGATAGTCGATTCGAAACACTCACTGGCGATTTCAGTTTACATAGCGTACGGCAAGTCATTTCAGCTGAAGTACTCATCAGTAAGATTTCCACCAACACACTACTTGTATCTACTGTTAAACCAGTGCATATCGATAGTAAAACTTTCGATATGGCACAGGGCATCGAAGCCTTACGGGTAGTCGCAAATTTGAGTTCAATTGGCGAAGCCGTGCCGGTCTATTTTCAATTGAGATTTGATACTATTTCAGACGGAAATGTACAGCCAGTAAATATGCCCCAGGCACCGGCGGACCCAGGCTCTCTGGTCGGAGACTTTGACACGGATACTGCCCAGGCAAGTCTCAACTGGGTAGACAATAGTACCAACGAAACCCTGTTTCTGGTTAGACGCAAACCGTCAGATGGAAATTGGCAAACCACTACAGAAATCGGAGCCAACACGACCACTCTAGTCGAAGGTCTGCCCGATGTAGGCGAATTTGATTACAAAGTAATCGCTATTAATAGTGGCGTACCTTCTCTGCCCAGCAATATTGAACGGGTTACCGTTACCGAGGGAAATCAACTAGCCCAGGGCCAGCAAATTTATGTAGATCAGTGTGCCGGTTGTCATGGCGTGAGTGGAGAAGGCGTTGGCAGCTTTCCGAAAATAAATGTAGAACGTGATGTTGACGATATGACGACCTATATCGCCACCTTCATGCCACTGGGTAATGCCGGTTCCTGCGATCAGCAGTGTGCAGAAGATGTAGCTACTTTCATCCAGACATTATGGGTAACTGAGACCATCTGCGACCCCACACTGACACCGGTAAGTTATGGCGCCCGACAGTTGAAGATCCTCACACGTTCAGAGTATCAGAACAGCGTTGAGGATTTACTGGGTATAGATTTCCCAGTGGCAGACGGATTATCAGCAGATAGCAAGGTGGGATTTTTTACCAACAATACTTACGCTGCAATTATTCCCTCCTCCTATAGCAACTATTTATTGGTCGCTGAGGAAATTGCCCAGTGGTCTGTTGATCGCGAATTTGCTCCGGCCCTCAATTGCACGAGTTATAACCAGGATTGTGCGGATGACTTTATCAGCAACCTGCACCCCGCATATTCCGTCGCTCTCTAACCGATAGTGAGGTAGGTAACTATGAAGCGATGGCTAACGGTAGTCATACCAGTGGCGACGTAAAGTCTGGCATCCAAATGGCTTTGGAGGGAATGTTATCTTCGCCACAATTTCTCTATCGTCACGAATTAGGCTAAGACAATCCTGGCAATTCTGAGCTTGATGGCAATGGTTTCGGACTGACATCATTTGAAATGGCAACGTTTCTGGCATACACCTTCACCGGCTCAACCCCGGACCAGCTCTTACTCAATGCTGCAGCCTTAGATGAACTGCGCACCGAGGCAAATATCATCAACCAAGTACAACGACTGGTGAGTAATGCAAAGCCGGTAATGGCGGATTTCGTTGGTAGTTGGCTAGGCACCGCAGACCTTGGTATTGCGGCTAAAGATCCTGGTGTTTGGCCCGGTTTTGAAAACCTGGTGCCACATATGCAAAACGAAATAAATGAGACTTTCGCTCATGTCATGCTAGAGCCCTCGGAACAATTCGCCTCACTCTATTCCGGTAACTTTACATTCCTAAACGAACTGCTTGCCCAGCACTACGGTGTCAGTGGCGTAAGCGGAACTGACATGCAGCGTATCGACACCTTCGACAGAGGTGGCATACTTGCTAATGGCGCCTTTATGTCCCGTTGGGGAGAGGCGGTGGAAACGTCTCCCATACTTCGTTCGGTAAGAGTACGTCGTCGCATGCTGTGTCAGGACCAACCGGCTCCTCCCGCTGGCACTTTTGCCGCCAGAGAACAAAAATTAGCTGAGCTATCGGACTTTTTACAAGATCCAGCTACAACCAACCGATCTAAATATCATCGCTTGACTGAAGATACGCCTTGCACCAATTGCCACTTGCAATACATCAATCCGTTGGGATTTGGCATGGAAGACTTCGACTCTGTTGGGCGAGTACGCAGCAGTGATTTGAATGGCAACGCTATCGACGCAAGCGGTGAACTCTACGCCCCACTGAACTATAGCGATATAGAGGATCTACAGGCATTTCAGGGCACACAGGGACTAGGCGCTGTACTTACGGGACTATCTTCAGCTCAAAGCTGTTTACCGAAGCAGCTATTTCGCTATTTCATGGGTGTGGGTCATCAAGATATCGACAGCTCTAATCCAGATGGGCCTAAGTTAAGCGATGAAGAAAAATCAGGCTATGCCTGCGAGATCGATCAGCTCACTAACACGATGATGAATAACAGTCCTCGCTCCATGCTCGAACGTTTCGGATCGCTCAAAGCGGTGCGGTATAGAAAAGCCTGGTCACGGAATCCATAGGAGCAATGGTACAGATAATGAACAAGTACAACGAAAACAAACAGGAAATATCACGTCGTGGTTTACTCAAAACTTTCCTGGCCTCGGGCATCTCTAAAACACTGATTAGCAGCTCTCCGCTAGTATCAGGCATATTTTTTGCCCGTCATGCAGATGCTCAGGGAACGGGTCCAAATAAGTCTCTGGTAATCTATGTCCCAGGTGGTAGCATACATGATTTCTGGGCACCCACAGGTCTTGGAGCAGATATGACTTTACCTGCTATGTCGAGTAGTTACGAAGAGGTCAAAACCGAATTTAACTTCCTGCTCAATATGTCCCACGACAATGCTGGCCACGGCAGATTACCCAGAATTCTGTCCAATAGCTGGAGCGGTAGTAACATAGACACCTACGATGTCTATATGGGCAAGCAACTGGGTCCCAATATGCCGTTCACTTATGTCAACCTAGGTGTACATAGCAATGGGCACGGTTACTTAACTCGAGATGGCAACACCACCATGCCCTTTGAGGACAACCCCTTCAATGCATTCAAGCTATTATTTGGAAGCAATGTTGGTGGCAGCCCCAAAACGCCCATCATGGATGCCCACAACCAGGCGGCCAATGCTATAAAAAGCAAACTTGCTG
>JBLHGU010000296.1:0-5661 GCA_047615875.1 Parasphingorhabdus sp. | reverse complement strand
GACAACACGCCCGGGGTTACTGGCATTTTTTGCAAGGGTCCAATCATCGTCCCAGCTCATAACCAGTCCATCGGCTGTGAAAAGGAAGTACGCACTACGCCAGTCAACGGGCTTACCGTCCAGTTTGGTCTCTTCAAAATAACCGATATGGGTCTTGAAGGCACTGTCAAGTTCGACTTGCCAGTAGCCGATAAGTGCCTGCCTGGCGCTTTCTATGGTTTCCGGCGCCTCTTCCGGATTGAGTGAAAGATGCTCAATCTTCTCCATCCACACCGATTTGGCACCCTTTTGGAATTCCGCTGTACCCTTATGGTATCTTGCTGGCTGCCTTTCTATATATTTCCTCGATAACAAATCGATCTTTTTATTGAGTTCCCATGGCGGGGAGTCTATAAGGAATTCGTCAATAGACTGTCGGGTCTTTAGACCGCGAAGCCGGAAATACTCATCGATCTCATAGGGATCTTCAGGCAATAGCCACGGCACACCACTCCAGCCCTGGTTATATTCGTCATAGATTCCTTCTTCCACCTTGGCAGACCGCCCAAGGATAGCCGTATCTGTATCATGAGAAGCAAAAATTAAATGCTCGTCAAGTCTTCTGCGTTCAGCGGATTCCAGCAGTCGCAAAGGCGCCGGTTTTAAGGCCACTTTTTTACCTTTAACGCAAATCCACCCTCGGCGTTGCAGGCGGTAAAACTCAACCTCCGGCAGGGCATTGTCAGGGTGTAGATCACTCTCCTTACCTTCCAGGAAATAGTTTTCGATCTGAGTGTCCATACCAAGGCACTCGTAATTTTCAGGCTTTGTGCATTTCCCGCTGTCCGGGTCTGTCTTTTCACAGTCAAAATCGGACAGCACGCGGTGTCGTCTTTCAAGACCAGTTTCAGGCTCTGGTATGGCATTTACCCGTCTTTGCGGTCTCTCCCATCTCTTGAAATCTTCCAGGCTCCATTCACCTGTTGAGGCCGGTGTAATGCGAAAGCCAGCATCCATATAACTATAGTTCACCCCATCATCCGATTCTGAAATTCCACGGTCACCGCGCAGGAGGGTATGTCGCCAGGTTATGCTGCGGTCCTTCTTGCCCTTGGTGTAATGGCCGACCCGCCAGTTACCTGGCATTTCCCGCATTCTTTTATCAATCAGAATGTCACGTTCCGTTATCCACTTGCCCACGGATTTGACTCTCTTTTCCACAGAGAACGGGTTATCCGCTGTGTAAGGTTCGATGGAAAAGCTGAGTTCGTATAGACTCTTTTCGCCTGTATGCGGAATCATCGCATCATCAACAATGGCTAATTCTAGCAAATCCTCAGTTCGAAAATAAACTGAACCCAGCGAGTCGGAACTGGAGCCCGTGTCGTGCTCTACCAATCCAATTTTCGCACCGTATCGAAGCGGGAAAATAACGTCCACTTGAGGCTTTGTATACCCCGTGCGGCAATCAACCTGTTTGCGTCTTGAAGACCCACCGCCGTGGGGCCAGATGAAGTTGTCATTTACTTTAATCTGTAGATCGTCCCGATTGTCGCAAGAGCCCTGAAATATTTTGGTAAACGCATAACCAGACAATGTGGTGTCTTGTTTTCCCAGCGCTTCAAGCACAAGCTTCCTGTTACGCGGAACCCCGGCTCGTCGTAATAAACGTTTACCCGTCTGTTTAGCCGCTAGCTTCGCTACCTCCTTTGCCACCATGCGTTTAGTAACATCGCTGACGCCGTGTTTGGCAGAGTGGACGGCGAGTCCCATGAGTCCTTTCTTAGACAGCACTTTGGCCAGCGCTTTGGCCGTCTCTCCAGATGCCTTCCTTGCCGCCCAACGCGCTTGATTTTTTGCCATCAGCGTTAACATCTTCTTGGTACTATGTTTTGCCGCTTGTTTTAAAGCTTGTTTATAGACTTCGGTGGCGGCTTTCCCCCAGAGCTTTTTAGCAGCTACCTTGCCTATGGCACCCGCACCTTTACCCATACCAAAAGTTACTGCTTCGATAAGGGCCGTATCAATTGCCTCAAACACCCACTCAGTTTTGTCGTCTGTTCCAGTCGATTGTTTGATTTCCCTTAAAACGTCTATGGTGAGCCTGCCGAGTTGCCTGATATCGGCCGGCTCCAGCACCCAGTTTGAATTGCTACCTTGTTTATCCGCGGTAGTACAAACTGTCTTCTGGCAGGTTGTCAGATAACTGTTTTCACCATTTTCACCATTTCCGCGCCCATCACTTTTTAATTGAAATGTGGCGCCTGGCGTGTTAATCCAGTCTGGATTGGCACGCCATGACAGTAGTTGTTGCTGTTCCCTCGGTATGCTGTTGAGTATACCCAGACGATCCAGGCCTTTGCCTTCACCAGGGCCTTCCAGTGTCCAATTTTGCTTGCCTTCCAGTGTAAATTTTAGTTGCCGTGCTAATTGCGGTCCCAGTGCCTTTGCCAGGTCGTGTGGCATATTACTGCCATGGGTGATGGCTTTGACACTAACGACGGCTCCTACACTTTTTCCACGGGTTAGTACGCGACCGGTCTCCAAATTGGAGATTACAGGGCGGTCTTTACTGTCCGTCCCAAGCACCCAAAGCTGGCTTTCGCCTTGTTTTAAGGCTTTCTCGTAGCGTTCGGCGGCGATTTTGCGCCGCCTTTTGTCCGAACGTCTTTTTGCTTCTGCCTTACCAAAAAAGGCTTCATCATAGGCCATAATGTCAGGGTTAGCATCGGGAATCTTGCGAATAGGGTTAATAGTTTTTTTATTAACCAGAGTGAGCTCTCCGTTTGTGCGTGCTGTCAGGTAACCACCGGCCTCATTCTTCAGGCGATACAACGGCGAGCCAAGTTGGGGTGAAGCATAGTAGGCGTTTTGCTCGATCTTCTCGTTCAGTATTTCGATTGATCGATTGACGTCTCCCAAGTCGAATTCTTCCGCCACTGACTCTGTAGAAGTGGTGCACAATGAAATTGCGAGAACCGCCGCAATTCCAATAGAATTGTGGGAGAGAGCTCTGAAATAATTGATAATATTTATCCTAAGAACTCTGTTCTAATTGCGTTGCTAAGCACAAAGCAAAATGGTAATGAGGTATTTTGAGTAACCACGTTCGGTCAACTCCAGTGATAGTTATTATTTCTAGTTACCCCGTCTAACCGGGGAGCACTTCTTTTCAAAATAGCAGCCACTCCTGCTTAAAAGGTGAATGGCTCCCCAGCTAGTCTAAAACACTAAAAAGTATTTTTCCGTGACCAGGGTTACATTGCTTGCCGAAGGTGCACTATTTTTGCACATGCAAACCCAACCAGGTAATGCGGGCGATGCACGCCTGCAAGGTTTATATACCCAAAATGACCCACCATATTCAGAGTATCACTTTCTAATGTACACTAACTATGGTGTCGTATGGGTAGATTATTGAATACAGCGTAAAATGAGTACGATTCAGTGATGGTCATTCAAGGACAGAGGTTAGCCTCTTCATAATTCATGTTTTTACTTGCAATATTTTGCGGCACCACTCAATGATCTTTTCGGCTGCGTTGTTACTCCTTCTCGCCACGTTGATATTCTTTGCGCGAAAAATCATTTTGAGCAGGATCGGTAATTTTCTGCTTATCAACAATACTCGCGCACCTGATTTTGATGCTATGGTTGTGATGAACGGCAATATCAGTACTCGGGTATTCTATGCAGCGGAGCTGTACAAAAAGCATCCGGTACCGATTCTAATAGCCCGTCTTGCCGATACACGGGAAGTGAGGATGGGTATCATTCCGAATATTAGTGAAGCGAGCTGCAAGCTCTTATTAAAGCTTGGAGTGACGGATGATGATATCAAGCTGGTTGATAGTGAGCGTTGGATATCAGGAACCTGGGGCGAAGCCATTTTACTTGGCGGGTTCATTCGTGCACAAAATTATACAAGTATTTGTATCGTCACCGATGCCTTTCATTCCCGCCGTGCTTTATGGACATTCAAGAAAGTTATAGCGCGCGACGATATCGACATTTTCTGTGTAGCAACTCCTTATTCCCGTAAGCTCATTAAACACTGGTGGCGATCACAATACGGACTGGTTCAAGTGGTTGTTGAGTACCTTAAGTTTGTTCATTATCAGCGTTTGGCAAGGTCACTGAAGAAAAACCCATCGGTTGATGAAACAGATCTGCCTATGGCCAGGGAAGTTTGGCGATTAGTTAGCGGGGATTCGAAACCAAATGAAGAATAGAGCTTACCAAGATGAGTTACTTGAATTAATGACTGAATAGATTAATATAATTGTGCAGAAAGAATGAACAGCTAACCTGGAGATAGTAATTCTGGGCTAGAAACTTAAATCAATAAGTCGCACCCATATGGGTTCATAGGCATACACGAGACGCAATAAGATGAAATTAAAAATAGAAGTAGATACAACCCCTGCTGAACTGAGGGAATTTTTCGGCTTGCCAGAGGTGTCAGCCATACAGGAGGAGATGATAGAGAAACTCCGTGAGAAAATGTTATCCGGCGCAGAGGGTTACGACCCCGTTAAGATGCTGGAACCCTTCCTGCCCAATAATCTTAAATCGATGGAATCGCTACAAAATGCCTTCTGGAATATGGCTTCCGGATCTGGTAAGAAAAGTGGTGACGATAAATAAGTTTAGATGTAATTTTGACGGTTTTCGTAGGATGGGTGAAACCCATCATTTTTGCGTGAAAATTTGCTAGTTTTTTAAGTCGTAGCTTCCTTTGGGAAATTTTTCTTGTGTGTTTCCCTTGGACGATAACACCTGTGATTTCTTAGGTTCGTTATATTTCTTTTGATGGGTTTCACCCATCCTACGCTATGGCTTAATGGCGGATTTAGGGCTTTGCCTATCCCAGCTGTCTTTTGTAATAGCCTGGGTTTTAAGCAAATGTTTTTGCACCTTTCCGGTAGGAGTTTTAGGTAAGGCATCCAGCTGTCGAAAGTACCTTGGAATGGAAAATGTCGGCATAGTTTCAGCGGAAAATTCAGCAATTTCTTCAAAACTTATGGCAGCTGTCGGCGCTTGGACAAAGGCAATCATTATCTCTTCATCATCGCCGCTAATTTCAGAGGGCACGGCATAAGCTGCAACCTCATCGATCGCCGGATGTTCAGCGATGCAGGTCTCGATTTGGTATGAAGAGATATTCTCCCCACGTCGGCGTATGCAGTCCTTAATTCTATCGACAAAAAACACATACCCTTCAGCATCCATCCAGGCAGCGTCGCCGGTGTGGAACCAGAAATTTCGCCATGCTTCAACGGTCTTCTCGGGCATATTGAGATAGCCCAGCATAAATCCAAAGGGTTGCCTGGATCGGACCACTATCTCGCCAGTTTCACCTCGCTTACATATTTCGTCGGTTTCCGGATTGACGATCTCGACCTCGTAAAACTCTTCCCACACCTTTCCACAAGTATCAGGACGAGACACGCCAAGCGGTGTGTATAGAGGTATGTTAACTTCCGTCATGCCATACATGCCGACGACATTCTGAATTCCAAAACGTTCTCGCAACCCTAACTCCTGTGCTGGACTATTTGGTGCCATACCCATGGTACGTAGAGAGTGCTTGCGATCCAGATCGGATTCCGGCTGATTAAGGATAAACGCACTCACCACACCCAGTGAATTGGTAATTGTAGCGCGATACTTAATAACATC
>JBLHGU010000295.1:0-5686 GCA_047615875.1 Parasphingorhabdus sp. | reverse complement strand
CTTTTGCAAGGCCGTATCCCAGTGCTCAATATAAGGAAACGACCGCCGTTTCTGTGTCAGCAGTGCAAGGCACCCATGTCGATTGTTGGGTTCAAAGCACCGCACCCAAGGCCTGGCTAGAGCGAGATGAAAATAAACATCCATTCACCAACACGGAGGGACGGGTAGTTACTGATTGAACACTGACGAAAACGGCTTCGCCAAAAATGCTGAGGCGTTTGTTCGCCCGTAGAAAATAGACCCAACTAACATCGGCGCTAGCCCCCGCATCTACAAATTATTTATTTACTATAGATAGATACAACCTGTCCGGGCTTGTTCAACAATAGGATAGGTCACGGCAAGCGCGACATATCCTTATTCGTTATGTGTTCTCATTTTTTTGGTTAGTGTAGGTTTAGTTGGTCAAGAGTTTTTCTAGCAATGCCCATAATAATACAAACGAAAGAAAAAGGAATGGGAAAGTTAATAAACCAAATGCTAGAGACCTTAACCTACTAAATACGCTCGCTACCCCCATTGATAAATAACTAGAAGTAATTGATATTACCGAAAAGAATACACATGACATCGTAATTACATCAAGTTTTGTTTGGCCCATTCCTTGTATTGAATGAGTATCTGCATCAGATAGTACAAGCGGAATCAATATCGTCGTAAATCACATCATCGAGCCTAGGTAGGTCTAAATTCCCCTCTTTATAATTGATTTCCATGAAGTAGATTTCTGTTCTCCCAAAACTTCTAGTCTGTCTATTTGATTATCTAATGTCGATATTGTTGTAGATCTTTTTGTAAAATACTCTTCACCCAACTGCTTTTTTAGAATAAGAATTTCTAGTTCTTTCTTTTCTACTTCCAGTCTATGGAGGGTACTATTGTTTATACTCAGATCACGAAAAAATCCTAACACCCGTGGCAAATAATATATAAATGCAATTACGTCAGCAGCAATTTGGATTCTTAGTGGATACGCACTGACTGTTTCTTTAACTCACTTTGCACTTGGCCGATATTCACGGAATCAAGCTCACAACCGCTTTTTATAGATAGCGCTGCAGCCACCCCAGCACCTTGTCCGTTAACCGCACAGCATGACATGTTACGTGTTGCCGCATGGGCAATACGATCACCGCCAGTGGCTCGTCCAGCAACTAACAAGTTCTTTACATTTTTCGGCAACAAGCTACGGTAGGGTAATTGCATATAGCGGCCGGTTGTTGGTAACACCAATATTCCGTAGCCGTCTATAAACTCAGGGTATATGCCAATGCTATCTTCGAATCTGCCTTGTTCCCTTACGTCCTGTTCGGTCATATTATATTGTGCAACTATCTTGCGGGTGTCCCGAATGCCAAGAGACATGCCAAAATTACGTAAGCGGGCAGCATCGCAACCGGGTGTATATTTACGTAACGCTTCAATGGCCAGCATTGCCTGGCGTCGCCCTTCAATTTCAAAATGTGTCAGGTCCGCGGGATCTACACCATTGCAGTTATCCATATGAATTAAGTTCATATAGGTTAACTCGCCGCTGTCGTGCATGGCGCCCCAGGTTCCTGCAATTGTATTTAGATGCGCCGGCATCATGCCGGACTTGATGGCCTGTTCGAACGGTTTTTTCAGAAATGGTGAGAACATGTCATCTTCCTTGCCCGTGGTCTCAATGTTCCACTCCCCGCCGCCGCCCCAGTCTTTATAAGTCTGCGGATCGTTTCGCACACCTTCCATAAAAGCTTTCTTGTTAACACCAGATAAGTGAAACATAACTGAAGCAGCCATCAACTCTTCCAGAGGCGGCTGGGTTACTTCAGCACCTGCTCGAAAAGCCACATCTGCATCACCTGTTGCATCGATAACGCGCTTTGCTAAAATAGCTTCACGTCCTGCTTTTGATTCAACTATTACACCAGTAATTGTGTCGCATTCCATGATGGGAGCTACAAACATGCGATGCAACATAGGTGTTATGCCCGCCTCTTCTACCAGGCGGTCTGCGACGATTTTAAAACCTTCAGAGTCCAGTTCATAAGATAACGACTGGCTTTCTGGCACTGCCGCGCCCATACTTTTGGCACGGTCTTCAAATTCACGGCCGATACCACCTGCCTCTACTGTTTGCTCATGTCGATACCAGGCAAAACCTTCAACACCTACCACAGTAATATTACCGCCAAAACAGCCAAAGCGCTCCAGCAGGGTTACATCTACGCCGCAGCGGGCAGCTGCTAATGCTGCAGATAAACCACCGGGTCCGGACCCCACTACCAATAGCTCGGTTTCATGAATAACCGGAATCTCGCGGGCGGGTTCACTAATCATCTTACTCATCTTGTACAACTCTCGTATTATGCAGTTTAGAACGAAGCTTCTTTAGCGCGAATGATGGCGCTAACCACTTCATTATAATGTGAAGCTGTGCCCACCTGTTTTGCCACCACCGGCACCATGCCATTTATGGCATCAATCTCTGATGCACGTCGGGCATGGTGATCCAGCAACATGGAAGGTCTAGCATTGGGCATTCTATTGCCAAAGTCAGTAATATATTGCTCAGGGTCGCCAACGTCCAGGCGGATGTTTTTTGCGCAACCTGCTGCATAAGCTTCCAGGCCACAATTGCGAGCAATTTTCCAGGCCTCTGGGTTGGCCATTACCTCACCTATGGTCATATCAAATACAGTACAAGATCCACTGAACGTTACATTGCAAATAAACTTTTCCCAGATCAACTGATTGATATCTTCAAAGGCCTTTACGTTAAAACCGGCATCCTGCCATACCTGGGCAATTCTCTGCACCCTGTCTGTCATACCACCAGCCATCTCGCCGATGCGAATCAGTTCCATAGCATTGTGATGTGCATGACCGGGGCCTCGCATAGAAGCACCAAAACCTGCGGCAACACCTAGCAGAATATTATCGCTCTTAATGAAAGCGCGAATACGGTCCCCAGCACCGAGGCCATTCTGTATTGTCAGTATCAAGGAGTCCTTGTGTAGTAACTGTTGTGCTGTATTTGCTGCAGGGCCAACAGCAGAAGCCTTGGTCGCGATAATTACCAGGTCACAGGGTTCAAGTTCAGAGGCATCAGATTGCGCTGCAATGTTGCTCACTGTGCGATCACCACTGGCGCCTTCTACACGCAAGCCATTGTCGTTAATTGCCTGAATATGAGCCTGCCAGGTATCGATTACTACAACATCATTACCCGCATCGGCCAACAATCCGGCATATACCGAACCCATAGCTCCTGCTCCAATTATACCAATTCTCATTTAGTTTTCTCTTGTAGCTCTATGGGAGTTTGCCAGCTAGAAACAAGTTGGCCAATCAGCAACCAAAGCTACTATTTAAAGTTGGAAATTAGACAGTATTGTACGCGAGAGACAATCTGGTCGTTATAAAACTGCATTGCAAAACTTTTGGTTTTCACGGTAAGACATTGAGCAAAAAATAACCGACCTCAAAAGACTTTTGTGTGAATTTATTTTTAAAACCTTAATGATTTGCTGGGGCTAGATCATTCCAAATCGTTGGGAAACTTCGTATGACGAAAACCCGATACTCACCAGATCATGAAGGCCTTTCACCCTCCAAAGTCACCCGCAACAGTTCCCTGCGATAACCTTGATAATCGTTCAACGCATTGTGCTGTACGCAGCGGTTGTCCCACATAGCCAGATCACCCGGCCGCCAGCTATATCGGAAGCAAAACTCCTCGGCTTGCTGAATTGAATATAGATATTGCAGCAGTGGCCGACTTTCCTGCTCGGACCAGCCGGAAAAACTTATAGTATGGGCGTCGCTGCAATATAGGGTCTTGCGGCCAGTTTCCGGGTGAGTCCTGACTACGGGATGTTCCGCCTGCATGATGGCTTCATCTTCAGCACCCGGACGATCAGCTTTTCTATGTACACGAGTTACAGCGGCACTGGCACGCTCAGCACTATTATTTGCCGACAAATCGCTTAAAAGTAACTGCATGCCGTCTGAAAGAGCATCCCAGGCCTGATACATGTTGGCGAACAGTGTATCGCCACCAATTGGCGGTAAAACCCTAGCATATACAATTGAAGCCTTCGGCGGGTGTTGCAGATAGCTGGTATCTGTATGCCAGAGTCCACCAAAATTGATCGTCTCTTCCGGTTTTTTAATTACTTCGACAACATCAGGATGCTCTGGCATTCCGGCCACAAATGGATAGCGCGCTAATTCACCGAATTGTTTGGCAAAAACCACCAGACTTTGTGGATCCATTTTTTGTGCGGGGAAAAATACTACCTGGTATTGCAGAAATGCCTGATTAATTTCTGCAACAAGCTGGCCAGTTAATGGCTGTGACAAATCCACATCAGCTATTTGTGCGCCCAGTGCAGTGGACAGTGGGCGCGGCGAAATCAGCTGATAGTTCATATTCTGAGAACCCCCATATAAAAGTGGATATTACCTCTTCACAAAACAATTATAGCGAGCGCTTCCACTTAACCCATAAGGTTTTAAGAGCCAGCAGCATTTCATGCACATAAAGCTCACACTATTAGTCTTTACGGCGCCCATCGGCGATCAAACTCAAGATTTCGAACATAACCGCCGCAGCAAAATGGGCGGTTATCTTATTAGGATGGTCTTTGGTTGGCATCAGGCAAACCACATCTCCTCCAATCACATTTTTGCCTCGCACACAGCGTAGCAAGCGCATCACTTCGTCCACTTTAAAGCCTTCAACACCTGATTCTATATTGGCAACGCCAGGACACACAGTTGGGTCCATACAGTCCAGATCAAAAGTAATGTATAACGGCGTATCACCGATTCGGTCATTGATCATTTGCATGGTTTTTTCGGGACCCATTTCACGATATTTTGAAATGGGTACCACATGATAACCAAGATCGCTACTGGTTTTCCACCAGTCCAGGGTTCTAGGATTACCGCGCATACCAATCTGCACACTATGTTCTGCGTCAATTTGGCCCTGGCGGACTAGATAGGCCGCCCAGTGTGCAGCAGACTTTATCGCACCCAGAAAATGTGGCACTTGTTCGAAAGCATCTGTGTGGGCATCAAAATGCAGGAAGGCGGCCTTACGACCCTTGGTTAAATTAGCTCCTTCGCCAGCAATCGCCTGCATAATGCCGCCAGTAATAGCATGGTCACCACCAACGGAAACCGGGCATACCCCGGCGGTATCCAGCTTTTTATAGAATTCGGTAATTCTTTCTATACAACGTTCATTGTCGTTAGCTTCAGGCAATGGAACATCGCCCATATCGCCGATTCTGCAGCTGTTCCACGGGTCGAAATTGAATTCCATATGCACGCGACGGGCCATGGCCGAAATATCGCGTACCGCCCGGGGGCCTAGATGTTGATCACGTTCGGTAGTGCCGTTACCAGTCGAGTGGGGCACGCCGACAAGGGCTATATCCAGATTCTCTGGATCTCTTTCAATAGGACAACGAAACAATGTGGGAATGTCCCACCAGTACAGGCTCTCCATCATCAACTTGTCTTCTTTGCTCAGTGTCAATTCAATATCTCCTCGAAATTAGACTAAAATGATTATTTCGTTGTAGTCGCGACCTTAGGCAAGTAGATCAATAATTAATTTGCCACGGCTTCTTCTGGAAGCAAGTTGCTTGAGTGCATCAGCAGTTCTTTCTAGTGGATACACTGCATCAAT
>JBLHGU010000294.1:0-5700 GCA_047615875.1 Parasphingorhabdus sp. | reverse complement strand
AGGTTTTCACATCCCAGTCGGATGTTTCCCAGATAAACTTGTTCCACTCATCACGCTTGTACCAATCGTAAATTCCATGCAGGTCACCCGGTAGAGAAGACTTGATTACCTCGTCGTCAGCGAGCGCATCGAGGGCATCGCGCAGGGTTGTTGGGATCCGTTTTACGGCCTCACCCGATTTCACCACGTCAACAAAGTTACGTTCCTCCGGAGGGCCCGGATCGATTTTGTTACGAATGCCATCGTCGATAGATTTCAGTAGCGAGCACTGCATCAAGTATGGATTCACCATCGAGTCGACACAGCGGAATTCGAAACGGTCAGGACTCGAGACACGAATTGCACAGGAACGGTTCTGTAACCCCCAGCTATGCCCTACCGGTGCCCACATGCCGGTGTCATTCAGGCGGCGGTAGGAATTCACCGTCGAAGCACCGATCGCAACCAGTGCGTCGAGATGGGCCAGCATGCCGCCAAGCGACCACTTGCCGATGTCGGCGGGCATCCATAATTCGTCTGGGTTGAGAAATTCATTGGTACCGCCGGAAGCATAGGAAAAGACCTCATCCATACCCGGCTGCGGGTTATCCACCAGAGAGACGACAGAGTCTTCCCCTCCGGTCCAAAGTGAGATGTTGTGATGGCAGCCATTCGCTGGCATTCCCATGTAGGGCTTGGACATGAAGACAGCAATCAAATCAAATTCACGTGCGACCTGAGCACAAATTTGCCGATAGGTGGTAATTCGATCACTGGTGCGCAAAGGATCATCGTATTGGAAGTTCAACTCGATTTGACCGGGCGCATCTTCGTGGTCACCCTGAATCATATCGAGACCCATGGCGATAGCGTAGTCGTATACTCTGAGCCAGACATCGGCGAGTTGTTCGAACTGGTCAATATGATAGGCATAAGGTTTGGTGGTCCCGTAATACGGCGCCTTGTCGTCACCGGGCTTCAACCAGAGCATTTCCGGTTCGCAGCCCACGCGCATACTTAGCCCGTGTTCGCCCTGGAATTGTTTGTGAATTCTGCGCAGGTTGCCACGCGTATCGGAATCAAGAAATTCCTCAGGTCGTTTCGGATCTTCGCGGCTAAAGAAAACCGTGCAGAATACCCTGGCGATGCGCTTGTTCCACGGCAGCTGACAAAAGGTATCCGGGTCTGGTAGGGCCAGTAATTCGGAGGCGTTTGGCGCAAACCCGATCAGGTCACCTTCCTTGTCCGCAAAGACATTAGTGATGCCACCTATCCAGGTTTGCATGCCGCCGCTGGCCAGGCGCTCCCAGTGTTTCGACGGTACCGTTTTTCCCATGATGCGCCCAGTTATCGAGACGTACTGGTAGTAAATCGCATCAACGCCAAGTTCGTCAATCTTCTTTCTGACTTGCGGGATCAGGGCATCACGCTCCGGATCGTTCAGGTAGTCCTGTAGGTCACTCATATATATTTAAATCTCACGTGTTAAACAATTTCGAGGTAGCGGGCACGCTCAGCGGCGCTGGTCTCACGGCGCAACGTTGCTTCTTCGCTGCGGATTGCGGCGACAAAATGCTTTACAAAAGTTTCGCCCCAGATTAATTTTGCAGTATCGGAGGCATCTAGCCGCTGTGCAGCAACAAAAAGATCGTGGGGCAATGGTGCCTCGTCACTGGGCACATTCTGTGGGCCGCCGCCGGTGAATTCATCAGGCAACTCTGCTCTCGTTTCGATCCCCCACAAACCCGCTCCCAGAATGTAGGCCAGATTGAGAAATGGGTTTGCATCTGCTCCCGGCAGACGATACTCAAGACGACAATGACTCGCAGGTGCGGTGACAACACGAATCGCCGCCGAATAATTCTGCCGCGCCCAGGAGGCCGATTTTGGCGCCCAGTTACCAGGTGCGTGGCGACGATAGGAGTTTGGAGTGTGATGAGTCAGCGCCATTGCGTCCGGAATCATAGCCACCATGCCCGCGATAAAATGCTTGAACAGGAGGCTCATATCTTCATTTCCCTGCCCCACAAACAGGTTGTCACCCGAGGCCTTGTCGAATAGCGAAATATGAGGATGTTGCGATAGCCCCTGAAAACCCTGCCCGAGCTGCGCCATAAATGACGCGGTTAATCCCCGTTGGCGACAGAAAGCCCTGGTATACATTTTCAGTAACAGATGATCCTCGGCAGCGTGCATCGGACTGGTATCACGCAGCGTTGCTTCGAAGCAGCCAGGGCCCAGCTCCAGGCTGAGCGAAAGCAAATCAACTCCGCCCATGGCGAGATTACTACTCAACTGTGAGACAAATTTCGCGTGTGTTGCTGCACTTTCGCCAGCCCAGCAACGATTATCCTGGGCAAAGGCTTTGAGTGAGGCAAAACCACTTTCACGTAAGCTGCCGGCATCTTCTTCAAGTACATAAAATTCGGATTCAAGCGCTGCTCTAACACCGAACCCGAGCCCATCAGCTTTATCTATTTGTCGTTGTAATAACTGCTTTGGTGACAGCGCGGATGATGGGCCGGTATAGTCGGCTATCATCAGACATGCATTGTCTTCAAAGGGATAGGGTCGGATTGATTCGGGATCAACAGCTACGGATTCACCCACGAAAGGGCCCGATCCGATAACATTTTCGCCAGCGTCCCATTGGGGCAAAACGTTCACAAAGGTGCCCCCGCCATCCATTACTGAGGCGACGTCATTGATACCCAGGCGACGTTCGCGAAAGGTCCCCATAAGATCAAAGATACCCACATGGGCGGTAGTGACATCCGCAGCGACGAGCGCCTTGATGGCATCACCCAGTGAAGTACCTTCTTTTAGTTTCGGAAATGCTCCCAAGCTCCCCCCGGATACTGTTTTATATAATGTCTCGCGATTTTACAATTGTGATGATTATTTGCATCAATTGATCACGCGTTACTTTTAAATCAAACAAGTTCCGTGCCAATTCTATGATAAATCACAAAATAACTATATATCTAATTGAAATCATTCGTAATATTACTTTGACAGATAAGAGGCAGGTCTGTTGGCGGCCTTATCCAGTGATGCAAAAATACATCATAATGCGCAATACCGCATCACATTTAATTCAAAGTTTCGGATCACCGCGTATGATTACAAGGAGAAATCCAGTGTGTGGTAGCCGAATTTCGTTCGAGGGCGGAGCGCCATTCCCTGGTTTTCTGCGTGGCTCAATGACAGCGGCCTTCCCCCTCTGACCACGGTGTCGGCATCTCCAATTAAGTGACGAGACTACCTATAGGTCCACTTTCGTAACGGCCAGCATCTTTGCCTAAAGCACCTACTTTTGGTGCACTTGAGGAACTTACAACCCGACCCTTAGCCTATTGTTGCTCGCATACCGCTTATGACTTTTCCTTCTGAGCTGAGGTGCCAGTCAGTCCTGGTTCATCATGAACCATTTTATATTTTATATCTTGATAGGCGGGGTCATCGGCTAAGTTAGTAAATTCGTTTGGGTCATTTTTCAGACCAAACAATGCGGCTGGCAGGGTCGTAAAATGGACGCATTTATAGCGCTCACCATAAATAATATTCACCATACAATGTTTAACCTCTAACCCTAAAGGACGAGCGAATTTCCCATCATAAGGGGACCTTAGATCAAACTCTGTATGATATTCTTCTCTCCAGTCATTAGGTTCTTGATTTCGGCAAAACGGCAGAATAGACCTTCCATCACATTGAGCCGGGATGTCAATATTCAGAACATCAAGAATCGTTGGCATGATATCAACGGACTCTGTCAACTTAACCATATGAAAGTCAAATGTTACCTCGAAGGTTCGACAAATAGATCCCTTAGCTCAATTTACACGAACCAATCTACTAACCTTATTTAACTCATCAAAACCAATATCGCTTAATGTACGACAGGAACTAGCTGATAAGAGATGGCGGTCTTGGCGCGAGAGATTATTAATTGCTCCGTGAACAGAGATACATCGTTGAGCGTGCCCCGCTGATTTGAATCGTCGCATTTGCCGTTCTTGTTGACGTGTTCGTTGGTGTGAATTTTCAGCCCGATTGTTTTGGTACTGGCCTGTCTCATGCACAGCTGACAGTCTCATCTCTCTATGAGCAGCACCATAGATTTTCAACTTATCAGTCACTTTTTTGTTGGGCGAATACTTTAACCCTTTGAGCAACTTGCGGAAAAACTTTTCCGCTGCCTTTTTTGTTCTTTCGGCTTTGAACCAAAATATCCCGGGTGTCACCATCCTGGTCAACGGCGCGCCACAGATGATGTAGTTTACCTTTGATCTTGATGATCACCTCATCAGTTCAGACTACAGTATTTGTGTCTCATCTACTAACTTGACAATGCCCACCCCGGCACTTTGGACTACCTTGGCTGCGCGCCCCGCGGTTTCGTCCCTGGTGGCCTGTCCGACGCCTGCCGCTTGATCTTCTTGCCATTTTGCGAGTGCATTGCTATGTGGGCAGGCATCTGACAACCCTTAATTAAAGCGGCCGTTAACATGAGCGTGAAAAATCGACTAGTCATAGTACACACCAGGTGTTAGAAGCACGGACCAGGGATTGCTCGGCTAAGAATTTACGCCTTACTTTTCTCGAGTTATTTGCCTTGCTGCTTCACTGTTCGCGGCCGACATAAACGTGTCGTGATACATATAACTGTTGCGAATGGGCTCTAAGATGACCCAATCCGCACGCGCGCCAGCTTGGATCGTCAGCATGTCACCGGGTTGCAGATCGACGGTTTCACCGTTCGAAAATGTCAATACCGCCTCGCCCTCGTGAACATACATGGTCACAGTGCGGTCGTAGTCATAGTTAAAGCCAGGGTCGGCACATTCCCATATCTCCCAACTGCTGATCTTGCGCTTGGTGTCGTCGGTTCCCTTGCAGCGCTTGAACAGAGCGGAGTCGAGGAGTCGTTCGTTCAGTCTCATGTCTTTATCCTAATTAAACGGCACGGTGGTAAGGTACCACTTGAGGCGGTAAGGGGTCGTGGCCCAAAATTTTGTCGGCGGCCTTTTCGGCAATCATGAAAACGCAGGCATTGATATTGGCGCTTGGCACCGCCGGGATCACCGAGGCATCGACCACTCGCAGCCCGTCAATACCTCGAAATTTCAGATCGAGATCGACAACTGCGCGATTGTCGCTGTCGGATCCCATCCGAGCTGTGCCGCAGGCGTGATAGGCCGAAGATGCATCTTCACGGATGAATTCATTCCAATCTGCATCCGTCTGGACATGTGCGCCAGGTAAGTCTTCACGTTGGTGAAATGATTTAAACGCGGACTGCGCCAACAATTCACGCCCTAGCTTCAGACCTTCGCGCATGACGAACCAATCCTTTTCGGTCGCCAAATAATTGGGGTCAATCAGCGGCGCGTCACTGGGGTCGGCGGAGGCTAGCCGCACCGTGCCCCTGCTTTCAGGTCGCATTGGACCAGCACCCAATCGGTAGCCATTTTTGGCCGGATCGGGAATCCAGTTCGGGCCAAAGAGGATCGGGAAAAAATGAAACTGAATATCAGGATGTGTGGTTTCGGGTGTCGAGCGCAGGAATGCTCCGACATGGCACTGGTTCAAAGCCGCAACGCCGCCTTTCCAGCCAAACCACTGTATACCCGCCCAAAGCATCAGATGCGGTTTAAGGTATCTGTTCAGGGACACCGGTTTGTTGGTTTCGACCTGAACATGTGCTTCCAGATGGTC
>JBLHGU010000293.1:0-5748 GCA_047615875.1 Parasphingorhabdus sp. | reverse complement strand
TCGGCCGCCGACCAAAGTATTGATTTCCTTTATCGACGAACATCGGGAAGGTCACGGGGTCGAGCCGATCTGCAAGCAATTGCCGATTGCCCCATCAACCATGGGCAGGTATCCCCAACCTCTGCAGTGGTGCTAAAGCGTTCCTTCACATTCATTGGCTTAGATCGCAGGTGAGTAGCCCAGTCCTACATCTCCGATAGACCTAGTCAAATCTCGAACATCGCAGATTGTAGTGCTTTAATGTTGCCCCCCTAGTTAAAGGGCTTACCACAAACAATTTCATTTCAAGATTCCGTTAGAACGTAAAGTGTGCCAGGGCCTTCGAGCACGGCAGAGGCATATTTTTTATTCTTAACCAATCCGTTTCACGAATCCGGACGTATAAGACTAAATAGTTTTTGCAGGATAGGTAGAAAATTTTTTGAACCGTCAAAGCAGATTTATCAAGTTTGTTAAAACACTACTTCGAGTGGCAGGTATTTGTATGGCCTTGCCATTTATTATTTGGGTACCCCTGGGGTTCATCCCTTCGATCCCTTCTGTCATCGAAGTTTTTGGTTTAGCGGGACTAAAGATCCCCACAAGTATCGTCATAGGAGGCCTGTTGATGGCAGCCATAGGTTTTGAAGATTTTTAAGTTAATTGAAAATCTGTTTACCGTCGACCATAACGGCCGGCTTCTATAAATCCAAAAGGAGAAAGAAATATGTTTAGATTATCCGATTTTTTTATAATTTTAGCCGTGACGGTCTCATTTGCCGTTTCTGGATTTTCCTATTTTAATGGAGAGACATCGCAAGCCCTCTTCACGGCAATCTGGGTGCCGTCCATTCTTGCTTTCGGAATCTATTTCAAACTTGCCGCACTGGCTGCGCAGGGTGCAAAGCGATGATTCAGGGAAATCTCTTATACATCGCGATGGCAGTCTTCGCAATTATGATTGTGGGGATTATTCTTACGGTCGTCGAGTTCCGTTATGGCGCTCCCGCGCAGCAAGTACGTGACCAGACAATTTCGAAACATCCCAAGCGCTAGATAGCATATGCTGAAACCTATCCCACAGCCATGGACAGGCTATGGTACGAGGCCCACGATTACACCAAGCAAAACAGAGCTTTCTGGAAGCGAAATTATCAGGCTGCCGTTGATTTACTTGACAGGTTCAAGGCTGAGGGCAACGAGTTTATTGCGCTCAGCCTCATCAAGGAGTCTGAGGAGGAGTTCTTAACTGCGCTCGAATCGGACAAAATGACGCGCTATCTTTACCAAATTTGGCCGTGAGTCATCTAACGCTTGTGGCCGAAACATGCTCTTCCAGCACGAGACTCGACAATCACTTTGAATCGCATGGAAGCGAATCATGTCCACCATTGGCAATAGCTGCACACTGCCAATGACGGGTTGGCTCCTGCCGTGGCTGAAGAAAAACCTAATTTACTGTCCGGAATTAGTTGACTGTACTATTGAGGTAATTTCCCTATTAGTGGCCCTGATGCCAGGTAAAATACTTTTTCAACAAAGTCTCCACACCCCACCCCACAGCTAGACTTTCTGACCAGGTTTTATCTCGCATACTGTTGTTTATTGATACGGCCTGAGTATTCTCGGCACTTTTATGGTCTGGAGTGTCTGTCCCATATGATGCAATGCTATGAATTATACCGATGGCATTGATTTATAGTGACTTCCGACTATAAGTAATAGCTGGGTCCATCAGAACCCCAGTCAAATTAACCCACTACTGACTTCTATCTCCGCTAAAGCGATCAGCTATTGATCGTTTTGTTTTGAAAGGGATGTCTCAGATAAAAATAAAAGGAACATAAACATGAAGCATATGAATTATGCCTCTATTACAGCTGCGATTAGAAGAATTCATCGAGCCAAGGCGCTATCGGATGAAAAAGGTGTTCCTGTCAAAGAACTGCTCGAACAGGACAAGGCACTCAGAAAGAAATTAGTTGCGGAGAGAGAAGAACAAAAGCAGCGCCGTGATTTTATGAAAACCGCAGGTGGTCTCGGTCTTGGCGCTGGTATGTTGTCGCTTAGTCCAGGTGCATTCGCAGCACATAGCCCCGGGCACGCCGCTCAACCAAATATTGCAATCATTGGTGCCGGTGCCGGTGGACTTAGAACCGCACACAGACTGCAGCAATACGGTTTAAATTCGACCATTTACGAGGCGAGAGATCGAGTCGGCGGGCGCATGTTCTCCAATCCCAGTTTCGGCAGTGAAAATCGTGTCGTTGAATGGGGTGGAGAGTTTATTTCAACCGAACATAACGCGATCCGAAACCTGGCTCACCAGTTGAATCTGACACTGGAAGACGCTAACAAACTGAGTGTCGGCGATGAAGAAAGTTATTTCATTAATAACCAGTTGTACAGCGAACACGATCTGCTGGATGAGTGGGTTGGCGGCCTCTATCAAACCATGAAAAGCTCTCATCAGGATGCACCCTGGCAACCACAATACAACACTGTGCATACGGCTGAACACATTCGACTGGATAATTTAAATGCGATCGGCTGGTTGGAGGAAATTGGTTATTCCAGCAGTCATTGGGTACACAAATTATTATTGACTGATTTGATAGCTGAATATGGTGTCATTGACGACAATGGAGCGACTGGCCCCGATAACTCAGCGCTAAATTTGCTTTATCTACTCGCCTACAATCCACACAACTCGGGTGGCCTGCCACTCGCCGGAACCGACGAGCGTTTTCACGTTGTCGGGGGTAACGATCAGATTATGCATGGTATGGCAGCCGAGTTACCCAATGGTAGCATAGAGACAGAGCGCAAGCTGGAAGCGATCGTTGGTCCTTACGAGGGACCTTACACTCTGGTTTTTGATACTGGAGCCGATGAAACCTGTGATGTGCTGGTCCTGTCATTGCCAATGGGGCTGATTCGAGATATCGACATCGATGTGCGCATCTCTAACGGGTTTATCCCGGAAAAGAACGATGCCATCGCGCAGGTAGTTACTTCTGATAATGGCAAAGTTATTATGGAGTTCAACGGCCGGCCCTGGGACTTCACACAGAACATTAATGGTAACGAGGTACACCAGTCAGCACGAATCTGGTCTGATCCGGACAAGTTTATATCCCTCTGGGAAGGCGATGCTGGCCACCCGTCGTCTAAGGGTATTTTAGTCGACTATAACGGCGGTGTTGCTAGTCGAGCAATGGACAATAATGTTATTCAGGGGACTGCCGATCCGTTGGTCGTCCAGGGTTTGCTTGCCCAGTTTGAGAATCTCTGGGGCGGTGGCATTACCGGAATGTATAACGGCAACGCTGTGGTCTCTAACTGGTGGGACGATCCGTTAGCGAAGGGCGCATTTATCTCACCTGTCGTTGGCACGATGACCTCCTGGTGGGGAGCGCAATGGGCTCCTGAAGGAAATATTTACTTTTCGGGTGAAGCCTATGATGAGGAAGGTTGGTCTTATATGAACGGGGCGATAGCGTCAGCCGAGCGTGTTGCCAAGGAGATCCATCAAAACTACTGAGTATCGCAGACCCCATTTTACAAATAAAATGGGGTCTGACTTAAAATGTACCCTGCGTAAGTGGGAGTCTAAACCCTACTTTCTTTAATCTCTAGACAGACTTGCTTCCAACTGGAGTGCAATCGAATTCGTCTGAATTAAGAATCGCTTCTACACCACCCAATCTTTCGATGGTTTCAGCCTGGTCTGCTTTTATGGCTCGGCTTGCCGCACTGGTGCCGAAACCCAGAGCCAATTTAACTCGATTCCACGGTGTATTCGCACCGAATAGTAAGCACCGAGCATTTATGCCCTGTGGGTACTTGGTGACGACAGTAACTGGTACGAGAATGCCTTAACCCATTTGATTTCTATCAATGAACAGAACATTCGGCACCAGACTCACTTTCAAATCGCCGAGCTACATCTCGATGAAGCAAAACCACTACTCGCCCTCGAAGTAGCCGAACACCAGGAATTGAGCGAGGAATTACTCAGAGAAGTCATCCGCGCCAACCGTGATCAGCCGCTGCGAATATTACCGATCGTAATTCGCCTCGCGGAATATCTGGTAAAACGTGCGAACAATCCATCCTATAAGGCGGCGATCGCATTGTTGCAGGAAGTGCCATCTGCCATGGATGCAATGCAGGTAAAGATGTTGTTTGCAGAAATAAGTCGGATGCACGGGGAGTTCAGGGCGAAACGAAATTTCAGGCAATGGCTCGAAGATGCGTTCCCCGAGTTGGTGTAAACCTTGTAAACCAGCCTGCTGATAGGGCCGGAGTATACTCGGCATTTTTATGGCTTAGTGTGTCTGTCCCATATGGAAATTAAAATCAAATTCAACAGAGGCTCACCCTATGAGCTTGTAGTGCGTTTACTATCGTCGTTAAATTCATCCTGGGACAAGAATATGAAGATGTTGGGAAAATTATTGGCGAAGGCCCTTGAGGTTAGTTCCTTCGTGTTTTTTTATGGGATTTTTGTAATTTTAAAATGGTCGGTCTACCTGATCCTATCCTGCTTTGTAGTCTTATTCATACAAAGCAGAAAACGGTGTTAGCAGATGGTTTGCGTATACGGTGTCTCAAACTTTAGCGGCTGCCAGTGAGCGATAGGCCACCTAGTTTCGGGGATCTGACCATGAATTTGGCAAGAGTAAACATGATTGAACCGGTTGAAGAACCTGTCCCAAATAATATGTCCCGCATAATTATATATTCACAATTGATATAGTCCCATTTTGGGACTATGATCATCCTTATGAGAATCATTGCCTTATCGACACTGAAATCATTTTGGCAGGCGAACCCAGAATACATGGATGCGAAAGAACCCACACTAGCCTGGTACCGTCACGCATTGAATGCCGACTGGAGTACACCTGCAGACCTGAAACAGGACTTCAGCAATGCCAGCATCCTTAAAGACGGGCGAGTGGTTTTCAATATAGCTGGGAATAAGTATCGACTTGTCGTTTGGCTCAACTATGCCTATCGAGTTGTATACATCCGATTCATCGGTACCCATACACAGTACGACAAGATTGACGTACAAAACATTTAATTGCCGGAGGGATAACTATGGACATTAAACCCATTAAGACTGATGCCGACTACCGAGCGGCATTAAAAGAAATTGAAAGCTTGATGATGGCAAGCCCCGACACTCCGGAAGGCGAAAAACTGGATGTAATGGTCACCCTGATCGAAGCCTATGAAGCCAGGCATTTCCCATTGGACTTGCCCGACCCCGTAGAGGCCATCAAGTTTGAAATGGAACGCAAAGGATTAACCGTAAAAGACCTCGAGCCAATGATTGGTAAGAGTAATCGTGTCTATGAAATTCTAAACCATAAACGTTCGTTGACTTTGAAAATGATCTGGAAACTGCATGAAGGTTTGGGTATTCCTGCGGAGTCACTTATCAAGCCACCACAAGCTCATATCTAAACAAACTCCGAAAGAACACAAACCCTAAGCTGGAATGGTGAAAAGCTTTAGAACATCACCACCATGCCCAGCGGCCGAGGATCAATGGGGATAGGGATGGAGTGTCTGTCCCAAATAATAATCGCCATGTGGAAACATGAAGATATTGGGGATTGTCTGACGTCGTAGCTGCAGTGAGAGCAAGGCAGATTTTTTACCGATAGCGCGAGCATACACACCGTATGTGAGCGTTTCGGCAAAAAATCTAACGCCGCTATCGCTGCAGCTACGTTAGCGTACGTTGGCGTGTCT
>JBLHGU010000292.1:0-5818 GCA_047615875.1 Parasphingorhabdus sp. | reverse complement strand
AGGATGGTTTCCAGTATCAGCGATTGTTGTGTGGAGTTCACCTGCAAAACCTCCTGTCTTGGCAGACTTTGGTTGAACCGGTCTTCAGATAAGAAAAGGCCAAGTGTAAAGGCCTCCCCCAAAGGTAGCGATAAATCAAAGCTGTGGGACGGATTGTCGCGACCTGTTAGCGAACTTAGAAACCCGAATTGAATGGGCTCTTCGAATTCTGTGCCGAGCCAGTCCTGACTAAAAGCAGGCATCGGTAAAAGTGAGCCAAGCAGAATAAGTGGGAAAGCGGTGAATTGCATGCTGGCTAGTCGGCTTGTAGCTTTTTGAGTTAATCAACTGATTGATTGCGGCGATGCCGGCGCATTTTCTTTAATAGCAATCCACGTTCTTGCTGGCTTATCTTCTTCCATTTGGCTTGCAGTTCTTTACGCTGGGCCACACTCAGGTCGTCACTAAAGCGTTTGAAGTTGCGACGAATCCTGATTTTCTGGGTAGTGGATAAATTATTGAAGATTTTGAATCTTTTGCGAATCGCAGTTTTCTGAGCATTATCGTATTTCTGCCAGCGGCTGAATTTCTTTTTCACATTGGCACGTTGTTCGGAGTTCAGGTTTTGCCAATGCTTGAGTCCCTTAACGTATTTCTGCTGGCGTTTTTCAGAGAATGTTGGCCATTCTTGTTGAAAAGGTTTTAGTATGGTTTGCTGCTGTTGATCTAGCTCTGCCCAGGTTATTGCCTCGGCGGTCATTAAAAAGCAGGAAAATAGCAGTATCAGGAAAATTAGTCGCTGTTTCATATTATCGTAACTCCCCGGAATTCTGGAAATTCGGATCTTTTTGCTGGGATTTATCTGGGTCTGATCTATCTGGACTTGATCCATCTTGCAGACCATGCTGCTCGATAAGGTTGAAAGTTTCATCATCTACTGCCCCCCATTCAGCGAGAAACCCGAAAAGCTCTAGAGAGGGGGTCTGGGTTGATGCTGGAGCGTCTGCGGGAGTATTTTTCTGAGCATGAAGTGACGACATTTGCAAAGTGCTGATCAAAAATAATAATGGCCATTTTAACGGTCTCCTGCTTAACATGAAATTACCTCATCACCTGGATGAGGTAATTGTATCGATGTTTACATTTAAAAAATGCAAAGCATTTACGCTGGTCTAGCAAGCTTACCTGGTTACTCTGACCAGCACCTTGTGGGAATTCAGCGTCAGTTCGGTCGCATCAAAATCACCAGAACTGTGGACAAAAACCACCTTAAAACCTCCATCCAGGCGCGCCTGTAAATCACTTTGGAAACCAGCCCAGGTAGTATATACATCAACGGTGCGACGTTGATTGATGGAATAAAGCCCATGGCCTTCTTCGGGTTGAATCAGCGGTACAGATGCTAGCGTGTTTATATCGGTGACAATGCCAGCCTGTTTTATATGATGTCGACCCGTGGCTGAAACCAGATCAAGCATCAGACCGGTTTCATCCAGGGTGACAATGGCGCTTGCACTACCTTCAATACTATAGCCCATGAAAATGAGGGTTCTCATGTCACCAATATCTAATAATGTTTTGGCTGTAAAATCATCAGGTGCGGTACCGAAGGGAGTAGGGAAACCTTTAACCTTGACCGGCTCACCAATGTTCAAGCTATTTAAAGACAGGGTGCTGGTATCGATCTCATAGTTGTCCCCATCAGCGTCGTTGGCCGTATCTATGCCCGTACCAGCAAAGTCATATCGGCTGGAGGCACGCCGATTGAGGTGTTGTAAATCTACCGCCAGGGGTGAAACTGCAACTACTAAGCCAGAGACATTGCTGTATCTCAAACGTACAATGCCGTCATTGCTAGTGGCATCCATATTACCGTTCTCATCGATCTGACCGAGAGCTTGAACCTGTTGACCAACGCTTATATCGACGATAGTGGCAGCCACATCAGTGCCTTGTTTGGTGACCCTGGTGTTGTCGTCTACAGTCACCAGGACTACATCGTTGAAGTTGAATCGACCATCTCGGTGTTCGACAGTCGCTCCGACAACTGTCAGCAGGTTACCTAGCCTGGCAATGACGCTGCCTTTCAGACCATCTTTATCGCTCCAGGGCACACTGCTGCCAGCAAACACTTCAGTCGCTGTGTAAGTCACGGTTTGCAGGTCAAATGTGCCCAGTGAAACCAACGGTGTTGCAGGGCCTTTAAGTGCCAGTACTGCCAGACCATCGGCTGAGCTGTAACTCAGGCCATCGATCTCAAAAGTGGTTTGGTTACTGGTGTGAGCAGTGAATTCGCCATGTGAACGATCTCTGTGACGAAAAGGTCGGATGTCTACGGTGAATGTTGCAGCTGTTTCATTCACACTGTCGAGCAGACCTCGCAAACGTCTTTCCTTGTCGTCTTCATCCAGACTGGTATTGGCAATAAGTACTGGATTGACTGTAATTGTCGCTGCAGTCTGATCATCATTGATGACCACGCTGTTAGATGCTTCCAGATCAAAGTCGATGGTCAGACTGGCCGGTTGACCGAATAGAATGTTAAAACCGGAATCAGAATTGATTAAAGTACTAAGTGTAATAGTGATTAAAGGATCACCTGCATCATCGACCGCTGTGGCTGGAATGGAAGCTCCTACATTGTTCTCGACCTCAATCACTGCCGAACTAAAATCGAGTGTTATGTCGGCCTGGGTATAATGTCCAATTGGAACAGTCTGGGTAGATAAAATCTCGGTCACATCGACATACTGCGAAAAATCCAGTGTGGTAGTGTTTGGCAGGGTTTCTACAATAGTGCCGTTTAATTTATGCAGTATTAGGCTGGTCACATCAACCGTGTAGGTGGTGAAATCACCTTCGGCATCAGTCAGCGAAACAACCAGTTTGCTGGATTGCTCGACGCTGGTTTCACTACTGCTACCGCAGGCGGTTAACAGATTGCTGCCAAGGCTGGCTAGTAAGAGCGCCTGTAGACATGTTTTAGAGAAGACTTTAATCATAAGACTTTCCTGGTTTGAGTGAATAGTCACAGGGTAAAACGACTGAAACAAAAATTGGTTGACCAGAAAAGACAATATATTCTTAAAGTGTGAATTATTTCATTTTTTGAACTGGGATGCGATTTCAAGTTATTAGCGCAATTCCAATTAAATGAGTGGTACGAATTTATTGAATAATAGATTGGAGGACAGATAGCCCCGGGTTTTTCCTGTTCGACTATTTATACAACTTTCTTGACCGACCCTAAGTCCTCAGACAATCAACTCTAAGCGTCTTTCGTTTTCCCTGAGTTTTATCGAGCGATAACCTATTGAAACGGAGGGGTTTCTGGATTGATCATAAAACGATAGGCTTGTCGTCGGGATTTTTCCTGCGCCGGGATTAACCCTGTCGGTATCAATCACAACACGAGAAAATTAGAATGAAATCAATGCAACGAAAAATTGTCGCATTAATTGCTCTTTCAGGGCTTATTGGCTTGCAGGAATTGCACGCGGCAGATCAATTTACGATCAAATTAGAAGGTTTTTCTATGCCTTAATCGGTCGAATATTACGCCGCGAAAGCTGTAGATTCAAATTGGATGAACCAAAGTCTATGCGAGCCGAGAGGCCGACCAATACAGTCGGTTTTATTTCGGCTATGCCGAAAAACTCATCGCCCAATCATGTTTCATTTCGCGCGATAGGCGCAGAGACATTCCAATTATGACGATCGGGTAGTTTTCCGTATTGAATACCGGTGAGTTCATCGTAGAGACGCTGAGTCAATTCACCAGGGCGCGCACTAGCCACCTGAAATAATTCTCCCTTGAATCCGATGCTGGCTATCGGGCAAATCACCGCCGCCGTGCCGGCACCGAACATCTCCTCCATAGCACCTGAACGAAAGGCTTCTATTACTTCGTCAATACTGATCTGGCGTACCTCTACCGGAAGACCCCAGTCATTTAACAGGGTAAGCACACTATCCCGAACGATGCCGGGTAGAATCGAACCACCCAGGGGTGGTGTGACAATTTTACCGTCGATCTTGAAGAAGATATTCATTGCGCCCACTTCTTCCACATAGCGATGCTCATTTCCATCCAGCCACAGCACCTGATCAAATCCCTGCTGCCGACTTTCAGATGCTGGAAGCAAACTAGCGGCATAATTGGCAGCTGTTTTGGCGGCTCCCAGTCCACCGACGCTGGCCGCGCGGGTGAACCTGTCTTCAACATGCAGGGATACACCTTTTTTCAAATTGGTAAAGTAGCTTCCCACTGGCGAGGTAATAATCATGAAGCGGTAGCTGTTGGCTGCCCTAACTTCGAGCGTGGGTTCCGTGCCTATGACAAGTGGGCGCACATAAAGTGAATGACCCCATTGAGAGGGTATCCAGGCATGGTCCAGGCCAATCAGCTGACGAGTGGCTTCGATGACTATTTCGATCAGTTCCTCGACTGCCATAATCGGAATGCATAGACGCTGGCAAGAATTATACAGGCGCCGCGCGTTCATCTCTGGACGGAATATTCGTGCCTCTCCATCCAGTCCGCGAAAAGCCTTGTAACCATCAAATACGGTCTGGCCGTAATGCAGCATCGATACACCAGGTTCTATGGCAAGCGCCCGGTAGGGGTGAATTTCAGGATTTTTCCATGCACCGTCCTCATAAATCATGCTGAACATATGGTCGGAAAATATGCTACCGAAGCCGAGCTCCTCAAAATTGACAAGAGGAAGGCGGCTTTGTGTCACGAGCGTGACTGGAAAGTTCGAAGATTTTATGGCGCTCTACCTCGTTAAAATTGGTAATCAGTATAATTGACAGGGTACAAAGAATCACAACATGCTAGCAGAACAATCCCTGCCTCGCATCCTCTCCCATTAATGAATTCGTACCACTAATGTAATGGCAGTTGTACTTATAACTTGAATTCGGCGCCCGACTAGCATAACGCCAGATAATTGACGTTCTGCGTTTTTGCTGAACGAATCAATCAAGAATTTAGAAACGCTATCGATTTCCTTCTGAAGTTATCCAATACGCCGTATGATGATGAAGTTACGCTGCCGCCGTCGGAGTCTTTGGCACCAGGCCTGTGTAGGAACATTTAAATCGTAGAGGTCATGCGTGTTTTGCTGGCCTGTTAATAATGGAATTGATTTGTTACCCGAGTTTTTAAATTCATTGACTTATTTCAATCGTTTTAGTTAGTCATAATCATTTTAATTAAGTCAACCGCTGCCCAGTGATTACCCAAACCGATAATACTGATCGACCCGTAAAGGGGATTTTGCTGATGTTGACCGGGATTGCCGGTTTCTCGGTGATGGATGCCATCTTGAAATGGTTGACAGTAGATTATTCGATTGCCCAGGTGGTCACTCTGCGCAGCTGGTTCGGCTTGCCGTTATTATGCTTCTTTGCACTCTATGGAAGTGGCATTCAGTCGCTGCGAACACAACGTCCGCTAGTGCATGTCCTGCGTTTTATTCTGGTACTTGCGCTCAGTTTTAGTTTTTTCTGGGCCTTGTCGGTAATGAAACTGGTTGATGCCATCGCGATTACTTTTGCCGCACCCATCTTTATCACAGCACTATCAGTGCCATTACTGCGGGAAGTGGTGGGTATCCACCGATGCATTGCCATTGCAGTCGGCTTTTGTGGGGTGTTGATTATGCTTCGCCCAGGTACGGGGGTGTTCGAGTGGGCGGCACTCATAGTACTGGGAAGTGTGGTGGTCTATTCCCTGTTGATGATTACCACGCGGGCTTTCAAATCGACGGAGAGTTCTGCAGCACTAATGCTCTACCCGCAACTGGGTATGTCACTGACCGGGGTGCTGTTG
>JBLHGU010000291.1:0-5840 GCA_047615875.1 Parasphingorhabdus sp. | reverse complement strand
TCCAATGGCGCGACACAGGACGCTCCTGCTGCGAAGTCCAGGCGTTCTGGCTGCCATACATTCGTATCCACCGGGCAGCGAACAAGCATTGCACCAGACTTACTGATCGCTATATAACCATGCCCTGTAAGCCATAACCGCTTAGCCATAATTTCGCCAATTCGCGGTATTTGCTTGCCGTCATTGACTACGATGTAAATCCGTTGCCCGGTGATCCCGGCCAGTTCCGTCTTGCCGCTGTAGATATTGCTCGACGCCGATGGTCGCCACAGCATAGCGATCCCTTCTAACTCTGGCATGACCTCGATGAGCATCTGCCTCAATTGATCAGGTGATACAGGTTCAGTTCCTTCTGGCGGGTCATAGTCGATCATCATTACCGCCTGGTCCAGCCAGTCGAAATTCTCCTTTGTGCGTGTGATCGCGTCGGGATGTGTTGGTTGACATTTCCGCGACACGACCTCGGCTTTGGCACGACCACACACGCCATAACTGACAGCCTGATTGGTTTTGAGCCCATTAAGGCAGGAGGCCAGCGCATCTAGACTAACGCACTGGATTGTCTTTACCTTTCCGTTGCTCAAGGCACACGGCGTTCCATCCTTAACCAGTTCCCCATTCTGGTCAAGGCTAACCTGTTTGGTAAGGATACCGCGCTTCTTAGTGAATAAAGACACTTCCATTATCGCAACTCACCACCCTGCCCTGACTTCAAATCATCCTTCAGTGATTTGATGCGCTCACATATTGTAAATAATGCATTATCTTCGTCCTTGAATAAGGGGAAAAGGTGCTCAGCCATCCAGATCGATAAACGTATTCGTCTCCTGGGCGCAACCTGCTGAACCAGAATGAGCTCAAAAATAGGGCCTATATCATCAGGCGTGTCGTTCGGCCAATCCCGCTTTTCAGGGTCCGTCAGTGAATCCTGTTCTCCGGCAAACGGAAATCGAAGGCGAAGGGTGCGACGATAGTTCTTCTCAAACCATTCTCGATCGTCCTCGCACCATCGAGGACCGTTACCCACATGATTAATTGTGGGGGTACACCCATTTTTTATGTTACCCGCAAGCCAAGCTTTTAGTTCGTCTTCATCCTCTATTTCTGGGTATTTTGTGGAGACTGTAACGGGACCCCCCTTTTGAGCTGCCCATATCAAATCACCCCCCTTTCATTTCGATGTGAATTACCGAATAGGCTCAAAAAGCAAGCCCACTTCACGATGATCGGGGCAGTGGTCGCAGTGTCCCGAAAATTCGTGATTAATTGAGATAGATTACCTAAAGAAAAAATGACTTTAACTCCTGCCTGGAAAACCAGGCTCGAAGAGAGCGAGCTTTTCCGCCTTTACTGGGGCGTTGGTTATATGGCAAAATTCGAATGCTCGCCTTGTCTTTGCGTCAGTGAACTCAGTTGGAATTGATTTTCTGGCAAAATTTATTTTAGTCATTTTTCAGATCCGAATGAGATAGTTTGAATGAGCTGATACCCAACCGACTGGCACTGGGGGGCATGGATGGAAGTCATTGTCGCAGTGTCTGAAATACACATATCTGTACAACTTCTTCAAAATTTGTCATGTAACAGCAGGTTTCACTACTGCTAACAAATAACTTTCAAATGTGGCAGTAGATTTAAAGTCAGCTACACAACTCGAGGGCGCTTGCTGAACCATTCATCCAACTCATGCCGCAACCGACCTGTTATCGAGGGATTACCATTTCGGTCTTTCTGAATAATGATTCGGCGCGGGAAAGTCGGATCGGTTTTTTCAAGCCGCCAGGCGGAAACACGATTTAAACCGTACTCTCTTAGGTCAGCGTCTCGAATTACGTCTCTGGGAGGAAATTGAGAAGAAGATTGTTGGGTGGCGCCCACTACTTCGGAGTTCGGGGCTACTGCACTCTGTTCTGGGTTTTGCATAGTCGCTACCTGTAACGAAATGGAACATTACAATAGCGATCTAATCACACCTCTCTCAAAATCGAGAGTTGAAATATATATACCTTTCAACCCAAAGATGAATTGAAGTACTTTGCGATTTGCTTGTAGTTGAGGATCACCATCTTGACATCCTGTAGGCCAAGACCAATTCGGCTAAAATCCTCGGCCATTTGTGCAATATATGCAGTACGGGCTTCTTCAGGGGTTTGCTTGTAAATTGTAAGTAGCGTGTCCTCGCTTACATCA
The DNA here is from genome assembly GCA_047615875.1 of Parasphingorhabdus sp. Classification (GTDB taxonomy): domain Bacteria; phylum Pseudomonadota; class Gammaproteobacteria; order Arenicellales; family CAJQKF01; genus JBLHGU01. Next base: position 3,650 of record JBLHGU010000291.1, on the reverse strand, counting down.
ACCCCAGAATCCTCCAATTCTACGGCCAATTGGGCGGCAGCTCCTCGTTGCGACTCTCCTGCTTCGTTCAGCAGTTGGATGGCGGCGTAAATATGCAAATTACGTTGAGCGTCGTCAGATCTACCTTCTAAATGTAGGGCCTTCATTATCGCAATGAGTCGGTCTTGATTCTTGGCAGACTTAGAAGCCTCCAGCGCGCTATATAACAACTCTGCTGCAAATTGGATCCAACAATCTGGCGGCCTAGTCTGCTCGTCCAAAACTCGATTCGCGAAGTTAACTATAAAATCCTCAACGTAGGGTCGAGTCGGTGCTTCCCTAATTTCTTCAACCATCTCGGGAGTCAGTGCTCCATATTCAAGCATTTTCGCAACCTCCTTTAGTTGGTCGCTCATCGCATTCGCACCACGTTATCCCCTCTTTTTCCATCCAATATGTCCACAAGGCGGCGTTGCCAAGATTCCAACATGCAACCCATGCGTGACAGTCCATCTGAGTGATTGTATCTGGCGGTAATACCTGGGCGACTGTGATTTAGAAGCACGCCAATTTCATCGTCATAAAAACCTATATACCCGAGGTGTGTAGCCACAGTGTGACGTAGGACATGCGGAGTCCAAGGAGCCATACCAATAAGTGATCCATTTGCAATTTCGTATCGAACGATCTTGGCCAGCTGATTAGATACAAGTGGCCTGAGGGTTGTTCCATCTGGGAATAACCAGTCACTTTTTCCGGAAGTGCCCTTCAGGTCGTCCAAAAGCAATTGAAGCATCGGCGTGATGGGCAACTTATGCAGCCCGTTCTTGTTCTTCGTATCCGGGATAATCCAGCGTCCATTGACGAAATGATCCCATCGTGCTGACAAAACCTCGCCAGGCCGTTGGCCAGTGAGCAGAATCATTCGGATGGCGAATTTGTACTTTCTGTCAATACTCTCAAAAGCATTCCAGACAGTTTTAATTTCACCGCTGTTCACGGGTTCCCGAAGTTCCATGTCGAAATCCAAAGCCCGCTGTTTCCTGTTTTCTTCCCCGGGCTTCGTCTTACCCAGGAATGGATTGACTGCAATATCGTCGCACTTGATGGCCCAGGTACACATCGCGGATAGCGTGGCATGTACGCGATTGGCCTGAACGGGCCGCGTAGTCGCGATCTCCCGTAAATCAGCCATGATTTTCTGCACGGGCAAATCATCTAGAAAGAACCGGCCCCAACTTGGCTTAATCACATTTTCAACGTGCAGGGTGTATTCTTTCATGGTGCGAGGTGATGGTCGCCCTTTCCGGCCCTTGTAATCCCTCAGAAAGAATTCTGAGTAGTAGTTCATAGTGAGCCTGCCTTCCAACCGGATTCGATCTTGCTCCTGTTCTAACCGCCTCTGCCGCTCTCTAGCAACTGCCTCATCCCTTTCGGCCTGTGGATCGATCTTGAGCAGTACTTTTGCCCTGGCTTCAGAGTATGCCCTCCTCAAGTCTTTGAGTTGCACTTCAGGGTAAGTACCCAATGTCATAATCCTGCGTCGGCCGTCCAACTTGTACTGGTAACGAAGCGATAGGCTGGATTTGGTCGGTCGTGCCTGCAATCCGGTCATTCGGCGTCCCGTCGGGTCTTTGAAAGTGAACTCGCAAGACTTGCCTATCAGGGACTTTAGTGATTTTTCTGTCCAGGCCTGCTCTCGTTGTTTCGAAATTGCATCAGCCATTGCCGTACCTTTACTACAATTGTGGTCAGGTAGGTGGGAGTTACCTCACCTGTATGCAGCCTGTTTCGGTAAATATATTTCTCAGGTGTACCCTCAGGTGTACTCTATCAGAGCGCTGCACAGAAACAAGCTGAAACAGATACTAACTGATTCAGGTGTACCTAGCAATATAGAGTTAGCGAGGAATATATTGCAATTCAGCAACTTACAGGCAATAAAAAACCGCAAATGCTTGATTGCATGCGGTTAGTATTGGTGCCGGTGAGAGGACTTGAACCTCCGACCTACTGATTACGAATCAGTTGCTCTGCCAAGCTGAGCTACACCGGCTGATAACAGGAAAACCTGTGGGGCGGCGGATTTTGATCGGGCAAGCCGCGAATGTCAATTTTTCCTATACCAAAAAATCCGTCTAGCAAGGGGTTGTACAATATAATTCATGCTTTCTACCGGCTGGATACTTCAAATATCAGCCCCTATGACACATTGAGGGCTTGTAAATACGATATCACATCGCACTCAATACCGATTAATTAGCCAATATCGGGGTTACAAAAAATGGTGATGAGGACTTGTATTGAATTTTCTGGAATTCCTACTTAGCAGCTAGGTTTATTTGACGAACCAGTTAACATTTGCAAATTTTGTTAGCCTGTTACACAGATTTTCCCTGGGAAATTTACAATTCAAATCTCGTGCAAATTGAGTCGTTTAATCCACAAAAAGATGAGTATTCTCCCTAAGCAAAATACCTGCAATCGCTAGCTTTACATTGTTGGAGCAATTTTAAAACGTAGCTGAGCTTAAGAAAATATCGCAAGAATTCAACCACATTGTAAACTTTTTCTCTTGCTCTCTAAAACTACAAGATAATTTCAATTTTCCCTCTATAATTATTAGTATAAAGCGGTACTAAGGAACATACGTAAATTAGCCTTGTTTTAGTAGTTTTTAGCTAGTTATAGAAAACAGAGTTGCGGTTTATCGAAAGTGGTATATAAACGAACAGCCTGAAAAAGCATGGAAATCAAGCATTGGCTGTTTTCGCTAAGAAATCTTTTTAACCTCACAATTGAGCGGAGGCTCAGTGATGGAAAATCAAGTATGTAAAATGTCGGATATTCAAACTTCAGATAATTTAGCTGACAATGCTCGTGGCATAAGTCTGATTGAGATGATGATTGCACTCGTTATCGCCGGATTGCTAGCAGGATTAATGATTCCCACTTTCACAAAATTTATCACTGCTTACAGATTAGATGCGCAAACCGATCGTTTCCTGGGGGCTATTAGTGTAGCCCGAACTATGGCAATTACAAATAACACGCCGATTACGCTGTGCGCCATAAGCGCCGGCAATCAGTGTTCTAATTCCGCTAACGATTGGTCAAAGGGCTGGGCGGCATTCCATGACTGCAATGCCAACAACATTATTGATAGTTGTGATGGTGTCCCCGAAGAGGTATTTGCCAGGGATGATGACAATCTAGCAAATTGGCAAATAGCTATGGTTGATTCAGAGTTGGCCAATCCTGCCCAAATTAATTTTGATGCCAGCGGATCCCCGATTACGAGCGACGACTGCTGGGGAGTTGGGTTTACTTTGTCTGGCCCAAGTAACGAATCGTCTCGTACAGTATATTTGAATAGCCTTGGGCGAGCGTATACAGCAGATGAATCCAATAGCTTTGTCTCTGACACGTGCGGACAGCTTGCAGTAGCTGGTGCCAGTTCATCGGGCGGTTTGTCCAGCAGCAGTGGTTCTACATCCAATGGCAACTCTAACGGCAACTCTAACGGCAACTCTAACGGCAACTCTAACGGCAACTCTAACGGCAACTCTAGTAGTAGTACCAGTAGTACCAGTAGTACCAGTAGTACCAGTAGTACCAGTAGTACCAGTAGTACCAGTAGTACCAGTAGTACCAGTAGTACCAGTAGTACC
>JBLHGU010000290.1:0-5875 GCA_047615875.1 Parasphingorhabdus sp. | reverse complement strand
TCCAGCCATTCCTTCAGTTAAATCGAGCCTTGAAACAACTGTCATAGATTCGCGATCCACTTTAACAAGATAGTTTTTGATACCTCCAGCATTATCTGAGGATTGACCGCTTGTTCCGTAGGCATACATATGGGCACCCTCTACAACAGTAGCGTATAGGTACTGGGTATTAGGAGACATAGTGACTGCGTGTGTGGCGCCAAATACGCCCGCATTTTCGAGAAGCTGTATGCTATCTATACCATGTGTAACAGTATTCAGGATTGCGATGACAGGTTGTTGTTTGTGTCCCATAAAGACATATCGGCCGTCAGGTGAACTGACGCCATCCCTGAAGCCAGAATTGTTACCACGAAATCTCAGGGAGACATCATTAAGAATTTCGGTTTGGACTTGCGCGCCCGTGTCGATCTGCTCAATTACCGAGGTACTAGTGCCATCGGTGGTATATAAAGAAATATCCTGAGTTGGGATGGTAAATACAAGGACCATTGGGTCAGTCACTGCATCAATGGTATTGATATCCAGGGTGTCTGATTCAGTGGCTACGCTTGTGCCACCTGTATGATCCACTGCTTTGGTGCCTAAAGCTAAATATTGATCGCCAGTTGATGGGTAGGCGCCTGAACCAGCCAGGACGGCTGTACCGAGATCGTTGGCGGCATTGGCGGCGTCGTGAACAAGTTTAGGGTTGAATAATATACGCCCAGCGTTATTGGTTAGGACAATATCCAGATCAAGGCTCGTTGCGCCTGTGGATGTCGCAGTGGCCGCAGTGCTCATATCGGCAGACTGTGATGTTACCGTAGCCACGGGGATACCATCTGGATCGGCTATTGAAATTGTTACCGATTGTGCTGCAAGCGGAGCCGCTCTAACGTCTGCTTCAAAACCACTGTCAGTGACACTGTCACTGCTACTACAGCCAGAAATAACGCTTGCAGCAACAATTGCAGTGCATGCTATTTGGAATATTTTCATAATTCTTTACCCTTAAAGTGATTAATTTTTGTTCAACTAGATTAATACCAACCAGCCCAGTTTTATTTGCCTTAACGTACATGTACTTAGTGACTTGTTATCGACTTTTAGTAGCACCAAACATACGCGGCTATTTCGATATCCATTTGCTGCGATTGTCGAAAATTGTTGAGAATTGTTGAGAATTGTGGAAAATTGTCGAAAATTGTCGAAATATTTATAAAAAACTAGGCGGGACTTTTCGAATAAACAATGTTGGAACCAAATGGTACTAATGTTGTACGTCAGCCCTGGTTAAAGGTTGTCAGGTGCCTGCCCATCTGGGAAATGTCTTGGTTGTATGGCATGAGAAACAATAGTTAAGCCGTCGGTCAGATCCTCTGGATGAAATATTTACACTCGCCGAACTCGGCAAGAGCAGTCTCGACGAGTGGGACGACAAGACGGCTCTTGAGTCGATTTGCCCACGTAAACCGGTGGGAACCAGTTCAAGTTTGCCGGACGCCAGGTGCTTAGTCAGGCTTACCAAAATCGGATTCGATACGCTTTTGTTATAAGAAAGCATTCTATTAATTATTACTAAGAGACCTTTGCACGATAAGGCTCTAAATCGGCAAAGCCATCAAGTGGTTATTTTTTGAAATATTACCTCGAACAGCTGACCCTATCGGGTTGTTTTTAGAAGAAATCATCTTAATTGGTACCATTTCCCACTTTTCAGACGTAGCTCTCCTGCTGAATCGAGACGCCTCGTTTCATATTATGAGCAATACACATCAGTTCAAAGCGAGTTCGATTACGGCTTAAACCAAGATACCGAGCTTTTGCCATTCCGTAGTGTTGTTTCAATACCCCAAAAACACGTTCAACCGTACAGCGAACGCCTGAATGAGTTCGGTTAAAACATTTCTCTTTGTCGCTCAATGGCCGGTTTCGATAGGCTCTCTTGATGACTCGGCTATCGATGCCTCGACTCGATAACCAATCTTCATGCGTTTGACTCAGGTAGGCGCTATCGGCATAAACGGCTGATTCTGTGCCACTGAGTAGATCGGTAAAGCAGTTCGAGTCGTGTAAGCTGCCGGTACTGTAATCCGTCGCTTTGATAAAGCCATCCTCATCAACGTTGATATGCGCTTTGTAGCCATAAGTACTTTTGCGCTTTCCATCTGAGCCTGCTTTGACATTCCAGGCGGCATCAGGATCTTGAGTTGAACTACCGTCTTTGTGCTTGTTGGGCCGACATTGCTTCGCTTCAATGACGCTGGCATAGGCGCTGCGGCGCTCTTTTCGGGGCCAGGAGGCCTCGCGATCGACAGCAGCGGTAATCTCTATACGGCGGAAAAAAATAATCACACCATCCGTAAGATCACCCCGGCGGGTGTGGTCACCACCTTGGCGGGCACGGTCGGTACGGAGGGCAACGCGGATGGTACCGGTGCTGCGGCCAGTTTCGCCACTCCACACGGGTTGGCCGTCGACAGTAGCGGCAATGTTTATGTAGCCGATAAAGATAATTTGCTAATCCGTAAGATCACCCCGACGGGGTGGTGACTAGTGTTCTGGGTGATTCGGCCAATTTTACCTTCAATCCAGGACCGGTCGCCTCGGCAACCATCGTGAAGCCCAAGTTTTTAGCCATATCGGGCGACAAGCTTTACATCACCATGCGCTACGGTGTGGCGGTAATGCCACTGCCTTAAAGCTCGCTCGGCGCATCGAGCTGAAGGCTGAGTGTAGTTCAGGGTTTAGTTAGAATAAAAAAGCCCCGCAATCGCGGGGCTTTTTTATTGGTGGGGTGGAATAACCGGCCATTTTTACAGGCGATCACAATATAACGGCGTTCTTCAGGCCAGGGTATACCTCCGTCTGTAGTCATCGGGGGCTTACTTTGTTGAATATTGACTGTTTATCCCAGCTAACCGCATCGCCTATTTCGGGCGCAGTCTGGCACAATGACCAACAGGCATTTTGCTAAAATTCAGGGGATAAGCTTGAGTTGAAAAACCTTTTTTAGAATGGGTTTGCGTTCGTCCGTTTTCATTAGTTTGAAAAAATTCTTTTTTGACAGGGTCAAAAAAATATTGGCATCGGCATTGCCGTCTGCTAGCAGATTTACCACTTCATAACTTGTGTTCGATCCGTCGCAGGAAGACAGGAGCAACGTCCCCTTTTTCGCATAAGGACTAAGCAGGTCTTTAAGGGTCAGACCTTCGAGAGAGTTTTTCCCTGGGACGCTAAACTCTGTTTTGGGTTCGCGTCTTTGTATTTCAACCGATGACAGTCCTTCCCACTTATTAACGCCGTCTACGATGAAGGCGACACTGAGTCCATCGCACTTCTGGGCATGCACCAGCGAAGTAGCGAGCAATAGCGGGAGAAGCAATAAGAATGGTTTAATTTTCATTTTTCTTCCTAATCAGCTTTAAGGCCGCAGTGACTCGAACGGTGATTATAGTCTGTCTAGACACTATGTACAGACACCGCTTTTATCTGCATGAATACTTTTTCCTTTACCCGGAGCCTTAACGAATGACAGGATTTCCGGGAAATCCGCGCCAGTAATACATCGCCATTGGCAACGAGCCAGACCATTATGTAGGCATTCGGTTCTTCAACTATCTGCGTGATTTCGGCTTCAATTATGTTAAGAATGCTGCTTTCGGTAGCCACCGTCCTGCTCAGGCTAACGTCGGTTGCCTGTACGCGCAGGCGCAATTGCTGACCCGGTGTAAAGTCTCCCTGCACCTGTAAGGCCGTTCCCTTAAGTGTCTGCACAACCGATAAGTTAAAATCTTTTTCCTGTTTCGCAACAATGCCTTCGAGCAATGCGGCGGCATTTTCGGCCATTGCTAATGGCGACTCGGCAGAGACCAGTGCATCATGAATATTGCCGTTAAATTCAATTCTGCCCTGTTCCATTACCAGCAAATGATCGCACAGACGCGACACTTCATTGATGCTATGGCTGACGTAAAGCATGGGAATACTGAGTTCCTGGTGCAGCCGATCCAGAAAGGGCAGGATTTCCTGTTTCCGTTTAGCGTCCAGTGAGGCGAGGGGTTCGTCGAGCAACATGATCTGTGGGTTTGTGAGCAGCGCACGACCAATCGCGACGCGTTGTTTTTCGCCTCCGGAAAGTTGGTCGGGTTTTCTATCGAGCAAATGGCCAATATTGAGCAACTCCAACAGTTGCGCTCGATCCAGCGGGGTGGTGTTTCGGTTAGCGCAACGTTTCGCTGCATATTCGAGGTTTCCCTGAACGCTTAGGTGCGGAAACAAACGGCTTTCCTGAAATATGAAACCGATTTTTCTGGCCTGACAGGGTAAATTCTGATCAGCGCTCAGCCAGGTTTGGCCATTAACTTTAATATCACCCTGAACGTCTTTTTCCAGCCCTGCTAAACACCTGAGTAGCGTAGTTTTGCCTGAACCTGAGTGGCCGAAAATGCCCAGCACCCCGCGGGCGGGAATATCGAATTCGGCCTCGATGGAAAACTCCCGGCGCTGTAATTTGATCGAACAGTGGCCCGCGTTATTCATCGTTTACGCGCCTGTTTATGGTTAACGGTATACATCAATAGCATGGCCAGAAAGGCAAAGCCCAATAGAATCGCCGATAGTATATGGGCTTTACCATATTCGAGCATTTCTACCTGGTCGTAAATGGCGATCGAAATAACCCGTGTTTCTCCAGGGATATTGCCGCCGAGCATCAGTACCACGCCGAACTCGCCCAGGGTGTGGGAAAAGCCGAGTACGGTGGCGGTTAAGAAGCCGCGTTTGGCAAGCGGGACTGCGACGCTCAAAAAGGCATCCAGTGGTTTTGCACCCAGGGTATGCGCGACTTCCATGACGCCGGGGCTAACACTTTCGAAAGCGCTTTGCAGGGGTTGGACAACGAAAGGGAAACTGTACAACACAGACCCGATCACCAGGCCGGTAAAGGTGAAGGTAAGGGTGTCACCGGTTAGATCCAGCCACCAGCCACCTATGACGCCTTGCGGGCTGAGTAAAATCAGTAGGTAAAAGCCCATCACCGTTGGTGGCAAAACGATGGGCAGGGCGACCAGGGCTTCTATCAAAGGTTTGGCGCTAATGCGTGTAGTCGACAGCCACCACGCAATGGGTGTGCCGATGATCAGTAGAATGATCGTAGTCAGGCCTGCCAGTTTTACGGTTAACAACAGCGGCCCAAAGCCGGGGAATAGGTCCATGGTGATGATTTACCCTTAAGGTGTTAAAGCTCAACTATCAAGACAGAATCGATCTCATAATCACCTCCGTAACATACTGCGGACAAGCGCATTAACGACGCCTGGTGAAAAAGTGAAATCAAGCACCGCGCAGGTTTAGGCAGATCTCGTGGCTCTTGTCATACACATTGAGAAGTAGCGAGTTCCATCGGCGAGGTACTGTTTTTTTATCGGGTAACTATACCTGATAATCCGGTTAATTTAACGGATTTTCAGCGCGCTATTGTTTCATAAGGTGTCTGCATTTTAACGACGTCGTAACCCCTTTTTATAATAATGGCCGATGCTTCAGCGCCATTCATATATAGCCAAAATGCTCTGCTGGCTGGTTTGTTGAATGATTTCTTTAATACGACCATTTTTTGATTAATTGGGGAGTGCATTTCCGCAGGGATGTCCCACTGGCAAGTTGAGTTAATTTTGGTGCCCTGTAGCAGCATTGATTTGGCAACAAACCCGGCGTTGGCGCTACCAGTTGAAACGAAAAGCAGCGGTTGGGCGATATTTTCTCCCATCACCAGTCTGGGCTGGACACTGTCCCAGCGTTGCAGTTTTTCCAGGGTCTGCCTTGCAGCAGCGCCATAGGGCGCGGTATTTGGGTTGGCGATCGCGAGTCGCTTTAGTTTGGGGTTGTCGAG
>JBLHGU010000289.1:0-5905 GCA_047615875.1 Parasphingorhabdus sp. | reverse complement strand
GCGCTCCAGGAAACGACCAACGCGCCGCGCGATGGTGTGCGTCAGGTGGTTCAGCTCGGCACTTGTAGGCGCCTTCACCCAACGAAACTGCGGGCTCAATCCATCCGCGACATCGACGTAGACACCAGCGGGTCTGCGCCGGAATTGATATCGGACAAGTGGACGCCCATGTCGGACATGCATGCTTCCGACTCAAAGCAATGAGTATTCGGTAGACCCCGAGCGATTCAGGTCACACCTATGAACTTTCCATCTGTAGAACTGTTCACGAACGAAGAGCACGTCGTTCTTGCCGACTGGCTCGGCACTGTGCCGCGGGCTCCCAGCGATAACCTTCCACGTGCGGACGAAGCGTTGAGGAAGCTCGGATTCGTGGATAACGCAACGGAAAGTAAGCGCACGGAAAAAGACGCCGCGGTTGCTTCATTTCTGTTGGCGGGCATACAGCCCCGATTGCCGCAGTGGACCACAATGCGACCGTCTGACGCTGGCGATGCAGAATACATCGAGGCACGGACCATCCGAGAACGCGAAATTTCGCACTCAATCGAACTTGCGCCGCAATTTTTGATGATGATTAATTGGGCTTCTAGACCGGGCATCTCGTGGCCTGACGCTTACTATCTAACTTGGGTCCCCGTTTACGATGTTTATGTCGTAACTGTGAGCGCGGACAGCCCAGAGACCTTCGGTTACTGCGACTTTGCCTTGGGTCATTTTGGCGAGGCTCGTCATCCGCTCGTCAAGGCTGGTGAAGTCATCCAAGACGACTGGCTGTGGTTGCGTACGCACCAACAGGAACGCTGGGAAGATCTATGGAGTGCGGGGCCGGGGCTCATCGATGCCGACTTCGCGCAACGCCTCGCTGACGACGTTTGGCCCGATGACTTAGCAGAAGACGACTGGGAGGAAGAAGAGGCTCTTCCCCAAATCAGGTGGGCAAACCTGATTTGAGAGCGGTAGCAGGGTAGAGAGTGACCCGCCAAGGACTCTTGATGCCCAGTATCTGAGCGTATAAATCTTTGTCTCTCATAAGTCGTTAACCTAACCAACCCACTCGATCAGGGGAAGAGCCCTGTAAGCTATGTGTCAGGTACTACACTGGTGACGGAAAAGTGACCGTGAAACGGGCACCACCATCGATATTTTCAGCGCCAATAGTACCGTTCATATCACGGATAATGCCGTAACTTACAGACAACCCTAAGCCCGTACCTTTGCCCATTTCTTTGGTTGTGTAGAACGGCTCGAAGATGCGTGGCAAAGCATCCTCGGGAATACCCCCGCCGGTATCCTCACAGGTAATGTGCACACCTTCATCCTCTTCAAATATTCGCAATGTAATCTTCGCTTCGCCCTCGCTTTCAGCCATGGCATCTCTGGCATTGGTGAGAAGGTTCAAGATCACTTGTTCCAGTTGAATGATATGGCCCAAAATAGAGGGACAGTTTTCGGCAAGCTCGGTTACTATTTCAATATCGGCCAATCGCAATTGCTCTCCCATCAGATCAAGCGCATTCGTAACCACATTTCGAGGATCAATGGATTCTAGATGCTCCTTCGCGTTGCGCCCGAACATCCGCATATGATTAATAATTGCTGCTGCTCGTGCGGTCTGCTCTTCAATACGTTCGAGTTTATCGTTCAGGTATTCGAGGTTAGCTGTGCCTTTCGATATCTTCCGACAGCTATTTCCCACGGCCATACGAATGACGTTCAGTGGTTGGTTTAATTCATGAGCGATTGATGTCGCCATTTCTCCGAGTGTTGCTAGTTTGGACGATTGGATAATTTGGGCAGTGGATTCTTTGCGTTCTCTCTCTTGCTCAATCCGTACATGATTCAGTTCTGTAATGTCCTGGCCTACTCCAACCACACCAACGATTTGACCGAAGGCATCACGCCGTGTCGTCGAATTAAGTAGAACATCAACTTGTTCTCCTGATTTGGAGAACAAGGGGAATTCAAAATTCTCAGTTTCTTCGCCTTTCAGTGCTCTCTCCAGAACCTCGCCAACCGAAGCCTTATAATCATCGGTTATAAAACCGTCCACAAGGGCCCGACCCATGACATCTTCCTTATCAAAGCCAGTGATCTTTTGTGCCTGCTGGTTCCACTCATTGACGTTTCCATCAGCATCTATACCAAAAATCGGGGCGTTGGCGGTATCAATCAGCAGCGTCAGTTCGTTCGCAATTTGTTCTATTTGTTGTTCCGAAGACTTAGCCAGAGCCTTTTGTTTGACTTGCCAAAACAAGGTGAAAGCTAAAGCAAAAATTATGGCTAAAATAATTAAACCGATTGTTCCTAAAATCACATGCTGCGTGGCTACAATTTTGTTGATCAAAATCTGTATTTTTGCCCCGTTGACATCAATGCCACCATAACGAAATTGGTTGTCGTGACTGCTTTCCTTAGCGCAGCCTACAGGCCAAGAAAAATCTTTTCGGATGCCGTTATAGTTAATATTCGTACAATCAAAATTCGTTCCAATAAGGTAGGAAGACAATAGGTCATGAACAAGTTTAACATCGGTAGGATCCGTTTTAAGACGAATTAACGAGTGGTACTGGATAAATGAAGCGGTGCGGACCGCGTTATCAGCATGAACTCGATCAACGCTCGAATCAAAGTTAAAAGCGATCCCTGAGCCAACCAAAATGGCTAGTTGAATTATCCATATCAATTTATTTGACGGAGATAGATAATTTTTCATGTGTAAAACTGTCTGGGACAAAAGTTAAAATATTTTCTCAAATACTTCCAAGAAATAAGATCGTCGGCCTGCGATTTCTTTTTCTAATTTGTACCCATTAGTGGAAGGAGCAAAAATATAGTCGATGATTACATCATTTCCATTTTGGTCTAAAAAATCCGCGCAAAGCATAAAGCGATTTTCTTTTTTAAAAATTGTAGGGTGAATTTTTTTCAAACGGTAGGGTTTTATAACTCCTGTGTTCTCATCAAAAAATTGATACAGGCCATTGTCCATTTTTTCATAAATATAGGATCTAAGCATTGTTTGTAACGAAACACTAGTTTCGCTGCTTAAGGTTTCGGCCGAAGCATTCGACGACGCACTAAATGAAATTATCATTGCAAACCAAAGAACCAAGATACCCTTTTTTATGTTATCGGTAGTCTTGCCAAAAGCATCTTGGTTATCATCTATGAACATGATGGTTCGTGATCTTAATCTATTGGGTGAAGAGTGGCCCGAATATTCACTGCAGATCTTCTTATATTTGCTAGATTCATTTTCGGCCATAAGCTCCCCAAGCAGCGGGATACCTGTTGTGTTCGAGCCCTGGGTAGAAACTGTAACGATTAACGGTACAGATTTAACTTCATTTATCTCAGTACGTTGCATAACCCACCTTTATTTTAAAAGTTATAATATTAGTATCTAAAATGAGTATAGCAAACGAAGAGTCTAGAATTATGTCAGGAGTGTGTAAAATTGTGCAAAACAGCCTAAAGTAGTGCTAAGCAAGTGGAAGAAGTTCACACGATACGTCTTCCTACCAAGCCAATAATCCATGTCTTTGGTAAATCGGATGCTCTTGAAATCCACCGAGGGGTAGCTGCAAACTCTTCTGGATGTGGGAGTTAATTTGCTGACGGTTAGCACTGGTGCTGGACCTTGGGCTGCTGCGGGCAAACAGCTAATTAATATTTTTATCCTTGATTTAGCACGTAGGCCACAGGTGCGACCAACTAGACAATAGGGATAAGGGATAGGAATTTGCTTTGCCGCCAGAAGGAACTAAGCGCCTGTGATTGCGAATCTGCACACGATTGAACCATAATTTTCACTCCCTTCTCATTTCCCCCTGAGTATCCTGCTCCAATTTCCGTTTGTCAATCCACAGCCTTGTCCAATATGAAATGAGTCTGAACCAGCAATGTTATTCCATTATAAAATGAGTCTGAAATAAATTCCGAACTTGTTCAAGATCGCAGCATGAGAGCGATAATGAATATAGAGAACCTAACAACAGTAGAATCCCTAGATCAATTCCTACAGGGCAACCAGGCCGTTGCCTTTAGCGTATTGGGCGACAAAACAGAGCGATACCAGTTCACTCAGAAAATTCTGGTGAAATTCTCGTATCAAACTTGTTCCAGACAGGATAAAGGCCTGATTACCCGTTTTCTCATGAAAATGACGGGATATTCGCGCCAACAGGTCACCCGACTGATCGGACAGCACAAACGTAAAGGTCGAATAGAATGGCAACCCTGCTGCGATAATGGGTTTTCTCGACGTTACAGCAATGAGGATGTGCGCTTGTTAGCACTCATGGATGAACAGCACGAGACGCCTTGTGGGCAGGCCATTAAAAAGCTCTGTGAACGGGCTGATCAGCGCTTTGGTGAAACCGAGTACCGAAACCTGTCTCAGATATCCGTGTCTCACCTGTACAATTTAAGAGCCTCTCTGGGTTATAAAAAACATCGGCAGGTATTTACCAAGACGCAATCCAGAAAAGTCAATATTGGCGAACGACGTAAACCCGAGCCAAGTGGTCAACCAGGTTATATTCGGATCGACAGCGTCCATCAGGGTGATCTCGACAAACAAAAAGGGGTGTATCACATTAATGCAGTCGATGAAGTCACGCAGTTTGAAATGGTGGGCTCTGTTGAGAAGATCAGTGAGCGTTACCTGATACCGATACTAGAGCAAATGCTAGATAACTTCCTTTTTGTAATCAAAGGCTTCCATGCAGACAATGGTTCAGAGTATATCAATAGAAATGTAGCGGCGTTACTACAAAAGCTACTGATTGAATTCACCAAATCGCGCTCTCGACAAACCAATGATAATGCCCTGGCAGAAGGTAAAAATGCAGCGATTGTGAGAAAACAATTTGGCTACCTACATATTCCTCAAAAATGGGCACCACAGATGAATGACTTTAATGTGAACTATCTCTGCCCCCATATAAACTTCCATCGCCCCTGCTTCTTTCCTGAAATCAAAATAGACGCTAAAGGGAAGCAACGTAAAACCTATCCATTCAAAAGTATGATGACACCTTATGACAAATTCAAATCTCTTGTGAAAGCAGAGCAATATCTAAAACCAGGCATTACATTTAAAATACTGGATGAACTCGCTATGAGAATCAGTGATAATGAATCGGCCATACAACTGCGCGCCGAAAGAAATAAGTTATTTAATCTGATCTTTGAACAGGATAGGAAACAGGCTTAATTGGATGCCAGCCTTCAGACTCATTTCTCTATTGGAAAATACTTAGGGGGTCAACATAATTGATAAAGTAGAAAGCAGGTATCCCTATTCTGTAGGCCAAACCTATCTGTTACCGTCCCTTTCGTTTGACGGTGCCTCAACATCGAACTTTAGTCGGAATGGTCACAGCATGTACAACATGCTGCAAGTCCGGGCAGAGAGGGTTTCTTCGATGCTCTCGATTTGTATAAACGTGACCACCCTCCAGGAGATAAATAACATAAGCGGCAAACAGATATTCTGGCCAAATCGATCAGCCCGCAAAAGCTCTACGGCGTACCGGTGGCAAAAATGTTTTTCGAGGGCGCTCCCCGTCTGGTTGATGCCGGTGTCACCGTACCGGGTCTGATGACAGGCGACCCACAATGCTGTCAATAAAGGGACACCCACTTTATAATTGACAACCAAAACAGTCCAGTCGTAATATAATGACCAACAGACAAACGGAATTGACTGATGACTAGACCCCGAAGCGAACTTATTTCCCTGACAGATACTCCTTATTACCACATAACCGCGCGTTGTGTACCCAAAGCACTTCGTGGGGCAGGCTCTTCGCCGAGCCTTTCTTTGTGGAACCGATCATTATTCAGGGCAATGTTACGAACACCGGCGACAGTGGGTGGTTGATCGCATCCGGTTATT
>JBLHGU010000288.1:0-5932 GCA_047615875.1 Parasphingorhabdus sp. | reverse complement strand
TGGCACTGGCAAGGGCGCAATGCTGGGTGTCCTGATCAAGAACGCCGAAGCGCTGGAGGTCATGCGAAAAGTTGACACCCTGGTAGTGGACAAGACCGGAACTTTAACCGAGGGAAAACCAAAACTCGTATCAATTGAACCTGAAGATGGCTTCACCGAGCAAGACATCCTGCAATTCGCCGCAAGCCTGGAACGCGGCAGTGAACATCCTCTGGCAGAAGCGATTGTGCGTGGTGCGAAGGAGAAAAACGTTTCCTTAACTGATATGGAAGAATTTCAGTCCATCACTGGCAAGGGTGTTACCGGTCTGGTTGCTGGCAGAACTGTCGCCTTGGGTAACGCGAAACTATTACAAAGCCTTGGCATAGACCCGGGCAAATTACCTGCCCTCGCCGAGGAAGGCCGTGTTCAAGGACAAACCGTCATGCTGATTGCGATCGACGGCAAAGCTGCGGGCATCATAGGCGTGGCCGACCCAATTAAGGAGAATACTCCAGAGGCAATCAAAGAACTGCAGGCTGAAGGATTAGAGATTGTCATGTTGACCGGGGACAGCCGCACGACTGCACAGGCGGTTGCCAGTCGTCTTGGCATTGACCGTATTGAAGCCGAAGTGCTACCCGATCAGAAAGCTGAAATTATCCGTAATCTACAGTCCAGTGGTCGACTCGTTGCCATGGCCGGTGACGGCATTAATGACGCACCAGCACTGGCACAGGCGAATGTGGGAATTGCGATGGGAACAGGCACCGACGTTGCGATGGAAAGTGCAGGTGTAACGCTGGTCAAAGGCGATTTGCGTGGAATTCTACGCGCCCGGCGCCTCAGCCAGGCAACCATGCGCAATATTCGTCAAAATTTGTTTTTCGCCTTTTTATACAATAGCGCAGGAGTTCCGGTGGCAGCCGGCATCCTGTATCCTTTTTTTGGAATATTGTTGTCGCCGATGATAGCGGCAGCGGCTATGAGCCTGAGCTCCGTGTCGGTGATTGCTAACGCCTTGCGTCTTCGCAGCGCAAAAATATGAGAATTAATATGGAGTCAAATATGAAAATTATTGACAGTAATCGTGTACGAAATCTGAGTATTGTTTTCGTTGCCCTGCAACTATTTGCGGGCAATTCCATAGCTGATTCAGTAGGGAATGAACCGGAAGCTGTGGCTGACGGTCTGCATGCTGCTCTGGTTGCAGGTAATGCAGAGAAAGTACACGAGTTACTAGACCCGCAAGTACTGATATTTGAATCTGGAAATGTTGAGCAGTCTCTTGAGGAGTATGCCAGTCATCATATGCATTCGGATATGGAGTTCATGGCGGCAATTCAACGAGAGGTCATCAGCCGCAAAGTAATCCAAAGTGACGACATTGCGGTTGTCAGCACCCGCTCCAGACTGACCGGCACATTCGGCGGAAAGGAAATTGATATAAACAGCACGGAGACATTGGTACTCGGTATCACTGATCAAGGCTGGAAGATCCGACATATTCACTGGTCATCAGGTTAAGAATAGACCAAGGGAGTGTTGGAGTGGAGCGTAAGGTTGAGTTGATCTTGATTGCGTTGGGTAATAACATTATTTAACGAGGGAGAATGATATGCATTTGTTAAACACTAGACCTTACAAAGCAATACTGTTGATACTAACCCTGTTTTTAATTCAAGGCTGCTCCACTTTTAGAACCTGTGCATCCATGATGGATAATGAGGCCTACTCGGAATCCCAAAACGATAAAGCAATTGCGATGTATTTTGACAGAAGTACCCAACGACCACCCAATTCCATCAAAAATCTGCCTAACGAGTGCTGGTATGACTCAGAAGGTGAAACCCAGGAAGAAGTGAACGAATTAGTTATGAGTTCTTGTGAGGAAAGCCTGCGTAACGGTAATAGATTCGAAGATTGGCAATGCGTACTAATCGCTCAAGGTGATCAATTAACCGAAGCTGAACAGGAAAGGATCAATCGCTGGGGTGGATATGATGAAAAATTCGATAATAAGAGGTCGCGCATGCTGTATGGAGACGGCAATGTCAGATCCTACACGCCTCCTGCCGATAAATAGAGTTGATTAAATAATGGAGCCCGGGGCCGGACAAATCCGACTGGATCGGATTTGGTCGCACACAGTGCGCCCGTAGGGGGCATCACAGGGATGTGATTCAACAATCTAACCGGTACGGTTCGATTTAGTTTTTATTCGATGGTGACTTTTACTAGCTACAAGCCCGTTAAGAATGGTGCCCGGGGCCGGAATCGAACCGGCACGGTATTTCTACCGAGGGATTTTAAGTCCCTTGCGTCTACCAATTTCGCCACCCGGGCATACTAAGCTGGTGGGCGGCGATATTGTACAGCCCTACCCGATCAACTTCACACACTCATTCTGCAAATTCGCTGCAGCACTTACTTCTCTAGTTGATTAATGGCCATTTGCCAATTGTCATGTCTGCGTCCCCTAGTGTCTGGCTTGCCCAAAAACGTCCTTTTGACGAGTCATTTCCTGAAACGTAACAACGCAACACGAACATATCACGCACCGAGGAATCAAGTTCTTCTGGTTCTGCGGAATCACGGTACCCGACGTGTTGGTATAGCGCATGTGCACTCTTGCTGACGTATATTTGAATATGCCGCAAGGCATAGCGGCATCCAGCTTCCATTTGCTCATGCGTTGCTGATGAATCCATAACTGAGAGACCGACATAAATCTTGTCGTCTTCAGGCCGATAGCTTACGTTAACGTTGCCGCCAATCGAATTTCCACCCGATTTGTTTTTGTAGTTGCCGGTCATTTGCCTCTCCCAATAGGCGATCGTATGCTTCAGGCGCAACATTCCGACATCGAATAGAGATGCGGGCTCGTTCATCAGATATTGAGTAGCTGGCCCTGGCTCTGCATACACCAATGTTGGAATCAGGAAAAGTAGAATTAGTTTCTTCATTTGATATCCTCTCTTGTGTGCTACAAATTTGGTCGTTCAATTGAATAGACCTTGAGCAGAGTGAAGCTGTAGGATGAATACTGGAGTCTAAGTTTGGGTGCACGCCTATTGCTATTCTGTGCCCATGGACCCAGTTGGATTCGCCCTGAGTTCAGCCAAAACCTTAAGCTCAATAGCATCATCGTCATTGCCAAATTTGGAATGCACAAGCAAAGTTTCCTGCCCCAAATCCAGGAGTGGTGGCGGGACCCGATATAGAGATGTGTGGTTTCCGTCGACTAATATAGTAGTACCACCGAAGCTTCCATCCTGGTTGATGTCACGATGGTATCTGAAAAAATGAAAGGTTAGTTCACCTTCCTGGATGCGCCACTGGACCGTAAGACGTTGGGGGCCACCCAAACCACACTCGCCACCGGCATCATGACGTTCCTCCCGTAAGGGCCCTTTTTCCTCAACAAAAAAATGAATGCAGTGTGCCGCTGGAGCTTCATAGTCGAAAATTTCGAAATGTACACCAAGCGTGGATGCCACGTTAGCCAAATCTCTGAGTTCGACTTGCCCGCTAACAGCCTCTAGTGGGATTGGCTCCGCAAAGGCTACGTTTAACCAAAAAACCGGGGCTAGTAACAAGCAATGATGTTTCATTTTATCCTCCAAGTTTGCTTACTGCTTTACATCTAAAATAAGTAACTGTGTGCAATGCGTTCTGTTACCGATGGCATTTTTTTGAACGCGTTTTTAATGACCTCCCTCTAAGTGTAGTTGCGTCTTTGAAAATTGCTGAACTTCAGATACTGACGAAACTGCCAGTAATGAGTCAGGATTCAGGGTTTGACGCCCCCACTACTTCCGGACTCAGAACAATACTCGTCCGAGAAAGACGAAGAATTTGTAACCCGATTAAAAAATCTAATTCTTCGTAGCCCGCATATCAAAAATTATCCGTAGTGGAGCAACTGTTTGGTACTCCACATATCGCGCTCCATGATTGCAATTCGTGAGGTAGAATTGATAGCTCTAAATCCCGTGACTGCAAATTTAATGTCATTCTTTAACACCAATACTCTGTCTTGCTTCTTGAACTCCATTAGGAGTGAATCGAGTTGAGCCCGCGTCAACAAAAAGAACTGCTTTTCTTCAGTGGCATCTCACTGTTATTCGTTTATCCAATAATTCATGCCAATTTTTATTTCCAGGATGACTTGTTAAGAGTCTTGTACGGTTATACAGGATGGGAAGATCTTGGCAGGCCACTGGCAACGGTAGTTCAGTTGCTCCTTTCGGCTGCTAAGCCATATATGCTGATTGATGTCGCACCATTAACCCAGATTTCTGCTGCCTTACTGTTGGCACTCTCAGCATTTCAATTTAATGAGTATTTAAAGAGGGAGTATCACAAGGGGCTAATAATTGCGGCGGCATTAATTATTGTTAACCCTTTCTTTTTATTCAATTTATCTTACAGATATGATTCATTCTCTATGGCTCTCGGGCTTTTTCTGGCGGTGCAAGCATTTTGCCTGCCATTAAGAACCAGGTTTGGGTCTAAGTCATCAATAGTGCTATTGATTGCATCGTTATCCGTATATCAATCTGACATCAATATATTCATCGCACTGGTCGCCATAGAAGTATTGATAGTCGGTGATCAGAGCAATTTGAGAGGGGTATTTAGTCGGTTATACACACGCACTGTCCAATTTTGCACAGCGTACATTTTGTACTTTATCACCGTAGGACAATTGTTTATTGGTGACAGGGGCAGCAATCGCAGCAGTATTGTTGAGTTTAGTATTGATGGTCTGGCCACCGTGTTTAATAATATTGGCAGTTTCTTTCATTACTGCGCCAGCTTTTTTACACCTGTAAATGCGCTATTTCTATCGATTCTAGTTCTTTTGGTATTATGGGATTTTGATCAGATATTAAAAAGAAGCGAGAATAAAAAGACAAAAATAGTAGTTCTTCTGCTTGCAGTGTCACTGTACTTTGTATCGCTTTTTGGACCACTTGCATTGTTGTCCGATGCAAATATTGGTTATCGCGTAATTCCATCGTTTTACATGTTTGTCCCTTTGCTGATCATCGTTTCCTCCATGGCGAGGGAGCAGTTTTCCTATGTTTGGCTAATTGCTCTTGCCTTACCCATAATAGTTAGCTTCCAATATGGTGTTGCGGTTGATAATCAACGAAAGTATGAAGATAGGGTGTCTGCCCTGATTCAGTATGATTTACTTCACCATCGGCTTGATGATAAGCCGATCTACATCAAAGGTGGCTTCAATATTGCACCTCATTCCAGGCTAATTTTCGAGCATCAACCATTTCTTGCTAATTTCGCCAGCCCTCGTTCAGGCTGGACTGCAGCAGGATATTTTCACGGACTGGGTATGGATTCGGTTCAATTTGTTTGGCCGAACAATAATGAGTCGAATGCTTCGATTGGTGACCATGGTTTGTGCACGAATGCCTATGAAGAGGTGGTTAACAATAGCTTGTATTCGGTCTATACAAGTACCGACAATACCTTTGTCTTACTGTCGATAAAAAAATCGGATTTTTGTCAATAATGACTTAGTTCATCAGGCTATTGACTGCTGCTATCGGATGATCACCCAGCGTTGAAAATACGTCAATCGCTACTGTTTGGAACCATAACATTCCGACAAGACCGGATTTGGTCGCACGCAGTGCGCCCGAAGGGTGAACCACATACAACCTTGGCACAGGGATGTGATTCAACAATCTAACCGGCGAGCGATTAAAACGCTCCGAACAAAGTGGTCTACCTAAAACGTGTTTCAGGGTATGAACAAACGTGAACAACAGTTGCCGGCGTTTCGCCTTGAGTTTCATTTATCCGGCCCTCGGGCCGGGATAAATGGAGGCCAGGGTCGGAATCGAACCGGCGTGGACGGCTTTGCAGGCCGCTGCATAACCACTCTGCCACCTGGCCAGGCGTCGAAATAATTGGAGCGGGTGAA
>JBLHGU010000287.1:0-5939 GCA_047615875.1 Parasphingorhabdus sp. | reverse complement strand
GAAACCGGGCCATTCACTTCAACGTAACCGCATTGCAATTTTTGTGCTGTACGATGTACCCGGGAAATATCCTGACCCATAATTACGGCGGCCAGACCGTAATCAACACCGTTGGCTATAGCAATAGCCTCTTCCTCTTCGCGCCAGGGAATAATTGAAATAACCGGACCATAAATTTCTTCTTTGGCGATGCGCATAGATGCCGTTACGCCAGAGAAAATAGCTGGCGATATAAAAAATCCTTGAGACAACTCGCCTTCTGTGACACGTTCGCCACCGCAGACCAGAGTCGCACCTTCGGCTTTTCCACTCTCGATATAACCGGCCACTTTATGCATTTGAGCTTCATGGCTTATTGGGCCCATTTCTGCCTCAGGATCAAACGGCATAGCCAAATTAACTTGCCGAAATCGCTCGGCAAGTCCCTCGACGAATTCTGCATGTAAAGACTCGTGAATCAGCACTCTGGAAGTTGAACTACAGGAATGCCCCTGCCATTTGAAATTCATGCCCCGTACAGCAGTATCTACGCACTTCCCTAGATCTGCGTCCTCAAATACGATCATCGGAGTTTTACCACCCAACTCCAGGGTGGTAGTTTTCAAATGCTCCGCACCTAACCTAAGCGCCAATTTACCCACCTCGGTACTGCCGGTAACCGCCAGGCGTGGGATTCCAGGATGACTTAAAATTTTCTCTGCGACACGATCGTTGCTACCGGTAACAACATTAATAACACCTTTGGGTAACACGTCTTTTATCAGTTCACCAAATCGTAATGTCGACAGAGAAGTATGCGGCGATGGTTTAACAATTACCGTGTTACCCGTTAAAAGCGGTGTGCCAATACCCGCACCAAGGCTTTGAATGGGATGATTGAAGGGCAATAATCTGGCAACAACACCATAGGGCTCAAAACGAGTGTAGTGCAAATTGTTATCCAGCTGGGTTGACTCCCCCTTCATTTCATTGGCAATACTACAGAAGTAATCCAGCATAAAGGCACCGCCTTCTGCATCGTGTTGCATGTGCGAATAAACATTGCCATTTTCCAACGAATCCAGTGCGCCTAATTCCGCTGAGTGTTTTCGTAGAACTTCGGCTACCTGGGCCAGATAGTGCTGTCGATCAGATAGTGTAAGGCCAGACCAATCAGGCTGGGCTCTACTGGCAGATTGAACCGCGCGATCCAGATCATCAGAAGTTGCATTGGGAAATTCTTTTAAAACCTCACCGGTAGCCGGATTTATGGTTTCCAGGGTTTGGCTATCACTGGCATCACACATTTCTCCGTCGATTAACATTTGATGAGAACGAGAAAGAATTTTTTGTAGTTCAGAAGAGTTCATAATATTCGGACTAGGATAAATTGATTGATGTATCACAAGTTTAAGCTCCGCATTCTAACCAACAATCACTATTTTCTGGTTATATTCCTGTTTGAGTGCAAAAAATTACCCTATAGAACCTCTTGTATGAAAAGCAATAAGACATGACTCATGATCGATAATCATCTGCACATGTGTTATTGACGACATAGCCAATCGAAATCTGACTCTTTTTGAACATGACGCTGCCAGATATTACGCTTACCATATCGCTAATGGAGTTTTTCGCCATCGCATGCAAGCGAGTTCCTTAATTTCACTTCGAATCGAAATTGACAATGTTTATTTAGGCATAACCAGAGATTGGCATCATGGCAATAGCAAAAACAACAGGTGCGAATGATGAGTTGGTCGTAGGCACGTCCGGCGGGGAAAGCAAGAACTGGAACTGGCACCCTGATATTCCACTCAAATACTCACCCCTATTCGATTCTAAACCACAACCCTTGGCCGTAATTAAGTGGTTCGCCAACGCCTGGTTGCCACTCACTGAACTCACCTGTTATTTACTATTAGCGATTGCCGTATGGAGCTGGGTGCAACCGCCTCTAAGTGAAACCACGACCTTATCCAGCGGTTGGGTCAGTGCACTCTGGGCACGCAACTTGCTCATGATGACGTTACTCACAAGCTTCTTGCATATATGGTTGTACCGTTGGCGAAAGCAGCAAAGTAGCTACCGTTACATGCGAGAGGAGCCAACTTCCAGGCACAAAAAATTTCTTGGTGGATATCAGCTACATGACAATATTTTCTGGACTCTGGCTAGTGGCGTAACGCTCTGGACAGCTTATGAAGCAGGTTTGTGGCTGGCGATGTCTAACGGGGTTGCTCCATTGATCACCTTTATGGAAAACCCGATCTGGTTTGTACTGTGGTTTCCACTTATTGGAATCTGGTATTCGTTTCACTTTTACTGGGCACACCGATTCCTACACTGGAAACCTATGTACCGATATGTCCACAGCGTGCATCATCGTAATATCAGTACGGGTCCCTGGTCGGGTTTCTCTATGCATCCCGTAGAGCACCTGATCTACCTGTCTTCAATTTTAATTCACTTAGTCATACCGTCACACCCAATACACATGCTGTTCCATGTTTACTGGCTAACTCTCGCCACGGCGACATCACATTCTGGTTACCAGGCGCTGGTTCTAGGCAATTTATCCAAAGTTGTTATCTCGACCTTTTTTCACCAGCTGCACCACAGATACTTCAACTGTAACTATGGCAATGTGGAACTCCCCATGGACCGCTGGTTCGGCTCATTCAACGATGGCACGAGCGCTGAAACCCGACGATTACTTAAACAGGCTCGTTAACAACCGATTGACCAATTCCTCCACGTGGTAATCCGGACTCAACTTCTCGCCATAAAATTTTGTGGCTGGCTGGCAGGGCACGATGGGGGGCAGTAAGCCAGACTCGTAACAGGCAGCGTACCTGATCATTCACTGTATCATCTTCAAACTCACTGCGCGCGTGATAGATAACATGGTTATTAATAAACTGAATATCGCCGGGTTGCAGATGCATTTGCAGAGATTTTTCTGCAGCAAGCTCTGCAAGCTTATCCATTGCCTGCCATTGCTCATCAGAAATCTGCGGTGCGTTGGGCACATGCTGCAAAGCTTCTACATAGGTTCTGGAATAATGCGAGGTAAACTGGTTATCTCGAATACCCCAGACCGGTAGATAGTACCAATCTGATTCACCACCCTGTTCTTCACCAATTCGACTGCGCGGCAAATCCTGGTAGAGCTCGGCACACAAATCAGGAAACCGACGCAACATCTCATTGTGCACCGTGACTGAACTTGCCAGCAGACTTAAACCACCGGACTTGGCCTGCCCAATACACAGTAACCCCACAATGTCACAACGGTCTGTATGGAAACGCAAAGCAGCATTGGACGCGGTTCTGGCCCGCGAGGAAAGAAAAGTCGACTCGCCTGCAGGCAATTGACCATAACGGTTACCCACATCGCCGCTCTCGGCACGAATCTCACGCAATAACTGGCCATGATGATTTTGATAGACGGGCTGCCCGATCATTCTCGAGAGCGCCTGCCAAATCTGTTCCAGGGTGGTTCGGGACCATCTCTCAATGGGTAAACCGCGGATTCGAACAAAACCACAGCCCTGTTCGAGCTCGCTGGCTATGCGTTGAAACTTTTGATCCAGACATCCGCCAACCAGATACGAATCCATCAGAGTGATGCTATTACTCGCTACTGCTCGTTCCCACTGCTGTGTCGCCCAGTCGAGTTCGGCGATATCATACTCAGTGAAGTGGTATTGCCACCGCAAATTTGTGCCGATGACTTCAGGCCGCCAAGCCTGGGCGCCTGTGAGGAATTTGGGACTATTCTGGTCTGATGTGTCACTCAACATTTGTATGGATCTTTATGCATGGGCGTACTAATCAGCATAGAGTATCACCAAGCAGGCGATAACTGAACAGTACGTAGGATGTGGTGAGTTGATAGCGCCCAATGTCTCTTGGTTATTGCTGGCTATAGGGTTGGTATTCCGGGGACACAATAAAATGGCACTAAGTTAAGAGTTACTAGCGGGGTATTTTCTGCAACCTGTTGTAGGATGGATGAAATCCGTCAAAACGAGCATTAAGAGGCACGACTAATCGAGGAGATTTTCCTTTATCAAAATGAAGGATTCCACCCATCCTACGGTAACTGACCAGTCTTAACTTTGTGCCATTCGGGGCAGGTATCCGATAACAGGCAAAAATGCATTATGTGCCAGAGAACCTCTAGCTTTTTTGCCATCAATAGTCCACTATTTTGCCCGGCTGATTCCACGCTATTCCTACCAAACCAAACCTAGGAGGTAATGTAATGTCCAAAGGTACCGTGTCCTTTGATTTTTCTGGCAAACGAGTTCTGGTCACCGGCGCTACCTCAGGAATTGGTGAGGCCGTGGCCCTGGCATTTGCAAAGGCTGGCGCGGAATTAGTAATAACCGGGCGGGATAACGCTAGAGGTGAATCAGTCAAACAACAAATTGTTCAGGCTGGTGGCCGTGCTACTTTTATAGCCGGAGACCTGACTGATAATTCGTTCTGTAAATCACTGCTTTCCAAAGCCTGGGAGCTACACGATGGTATAGATGTACTGGTAAATTGTGCCGGAATAATTTTTCATGCCAATGCTGTTGAGACCAGTGATGAGCAATGGCATCAAACAATGAGTATCAATGTAAATGCTGTGTTCTATATGTGTCGGGCAGCACTGCAGAAGATGCAACATACCGGCGGTGTTATTCTAAATATCGCGTCAGACGCCGGACTGTCTGCCAGCGGCGGACTAATGGCATACAACACCAGCAAGGGCGCGGTTGTGCAAATGTCCCGTTCCATGGCGCGAGATTTCGGCAAGCACCAGGTACGGGTAATTCCCATCTGCCCTGGTGATGTTGATACCCCCATGCTGCGCGACGAGTTTGTCCAACGTGGTATCACTTCTAACGAAGGTTTAAAAGATAGTGCCGAGGGCGTGCCGTTGAATCGAGTCTGCAGCAGTGCAGAGGTGGCCGCCCTGGTTTTGTATGCGGCCAGTGATGCGGCAGCTTTTATGAGTGGTTATCCATTAGTTCTGGACGCAGCCAATCGTGCCTGAGCTAAATTAGCTGTGGCGATACTATCGCCACACAGTCGCGGCCTGGCGGTTACAGCATTGGGCGTTTTGATTGTATCCCCAGATGCTTTATTGGCTCGTTTGATTGAGGTGGATACCTGGACACTGGTTTTCTGGCGCGGGCTATTTTTAAGCATTGGCATTATCGGTGTGATTGCAGTAGTAAGCCGAGAATCCATAAGCGAAAACTTCAGGCGAATCGGTTCTCCTGGTCTGGTACTAGCGGTGCTGAATGCCATTGGCGTGGTGTCATTTATTTATGCCATTGACCATACCACGGTGGCTAACACACTGCTAATTCTCAGCACTACGCCGCTTTTTGCCGCGCTTGCTAGCTGGTTATTAATGCGCGAGCCACTACCACTGCGCACCTGGTTTGCCATCCTGTTGGTGATGCTCGGCATCGCCGTGATTAGCTCTGCGGCACCTGGTGGCACAACCTCGTTAAAGGGAGATTTCGCTGCGCTGATAGGTTCTTTTGCACTGGGCACCTGTTTCAGTATGGCTCGGCGCTTCGCCGACCGGTCGGTACTACCCTCAATCTGTATCGGCGCTTTGATTATTGTGGTTGTTATGCTGCCAATCTCTGACCCGCTGTCAATTACCATGATGGACCTGCTTTACCTGGTATTAATGGGACTGGTTCTATTGCCAGTTGGCATGGCCTGTATGTTCTATGGCCCACGCTATGTGCCTGCGGCAGAAATCGGTTTGCTTATGTTGCTTGAATCCGTATTGGGTCCACTTTGGGTCTGGCTGGTACTGGCTGAAACACCGACCACTCGCACCTTTATTGGCGGCGGAATTATTTTGTGTGCGCTGATAATGAATCTGATGTTATCGTTACGGCGTAGACCGAGCATAGTGAAGACATGAACAAGAAACGAGATTT
>JBLHGU010000286.1:0-5953 GCA_047615875.1 Parasphingorhabdus sp. | reverse complement strand
GAAAGTAATGAAGTGATCAAAATCGTTTTGGTAGATGACGGGCTAATCGAGACAACCCTAGCATTCCTGCACCAGTCAATAGAAAAATAACAGGCAACTCAAAGTTAATCAGTGCCACAGCGAATATACCAGGGGGTATGAGTTGAGAGGCATCACGATTAGTTTGAAATACCCCTGTCATAGCTACCCGCTCTCGACGTCTAACAAACTTTAAGAAAGCCAGATTCCCTGCCGCGTCTAATGGTGTGGCGGTCAGCGCGGTTAATACCAAAAGCGCACCGCCGATTAGCGGTGGTACATCGAGTAGTCCTAGTAATACAAGGCTAATACCAGATAATGCAAAGCTTGTTATAACCATGCGTCGGAAACCTTTTTTGCGACCCAGCCAACTCCAGAAGTGCACACTTAGCACGAACGCTACGCCGATAGAAACAATAGCGGCACCAGCAAATTCTCCCAGCCCTGTGGTTACGGCATAAATGGGTGTATAAATAAAAAACACATTCCACCAGGCAGTGCGACCTAGTGTTATGAACCAGGATAAACGTAGTCGCGGTTGGCTAACAAAATGTTTAACACTTTCAAAAGGAGAATGAGTCGAGGAACTAGTAGGTTCTCCAGTACCGTATCGATGCAACTTCATAACAAACAGACTAACGACCAGAAAACCTGCTATAGACATAGAAATGAGGAATGGCAGTGCATTATCAAAGTTGCGAAACAATGCAACGCCAATCCATGGTCCCGTCATATAGCTTGTTGCCTGAAATATTACTCGCGTTGGTTCGAAGGCGGCCATAGATTCTCGGGGAATGCGCTGAAGTAAAATCAATGTAAGCCCAATTTCCATGGCTAGAGAACCATACATATGCAAGGCCATACCTATTGCGAAGTGCCACTTCAAACCTGTCAACATAAGAAGGGCCGCGATAATCATCGCCCCAGAGCCCATATAAATAGCCCCTGAAGCACCGCTGTTTCGAATGAGTCTGGGAATTAGAATGCTGGTGAACAAACCAACCACGCTAATTACAAAGTAAAGAACACTGACGCTTTGCGCACTACCATAGTGATGCAGTGCCCCCAATGGGATCAGTGATAACAGAATAGTTTTTGCAGAAGCGGCCAGAAAGTAGAGAAACGCCAGATTAATGTGATGGTGCTTGAGCTTTGCGGGTAGGCTAAATTGCATAAGACCTAAGTATCAAATAGCGTACGCTTTATCGATACGAATGTGCGACATAAATGGGCAGTATGTCGTTTTGAAACCTTATTTTGCCTGCTTAGTCCTATTCTCATTTTGTAATTGGATAATTAGGGCGCCAGGGTCAGGTCTTGCATGGTGACTCACATATCAAGACCTGACCCCAGATCCTGCCGTATATCCACGCCGATTCCGCGACTAATATATAATTCCTGCCAGGCATGCGAAAAAACATAAATGCACAATTGAATGGGGAGCCTTTAGTCACATGACAAACCTTGATCTTTGTTATACACCCGCTACTGAATTGGTTCACATGTATCGTGCCAAGGATGTTTCTCCAGTTGAGGTGATTCAGAATTCTCTAGATCGGATTGACGATGTCAACGGTAAACTCAACTGCTTCTGCTTCACGTACCCTGAAGAAGCCCTGGAAAAGGCTAAAGCTGCCGAGAAACGGTTGATATCTGGAAACGCTCGTCCACTGGAAGGTATTCCGGTGGCAATCAAGGATTTCACTCCCACTAAGGGTAAGGTGACGACTCGCGGATCTAAATTACTGCAAAACTGGGTGCCCGATTGGAATCCCGTACTGGTAGAACGACTCGAATCCGCCGGGGCCATAATGGTGGGTAAGACGACAACACCAGAATTCGCAACCTCGAGTTTTACCGATTCACCGTTGTGGGGCATCACTCGCAACCCCTGGAACACGTCACGTACTCCAGGCGGTTCATCCGGCGGCTCGGGGGCGGCAGTAGCTTCGGGTTGTGTACCATTTGCTGAGGGCACTGACATGGGCGGAAGCGTGCGTATTCCCGCTGCGCTATGCGGTATCGTCGGACACAAACCGTCCCTCGGCCGAATCCCAATGGATATCATCGATACGGCTTACTGCAATATTTCCCACTTTGGTCCGCTAGCACGTACCGTGGGCGATGCGACGCTTTTTCTTGATACCGTACAGGGCGAACATCCGTCGGATATTCAGTCCCTGCCACGATGCGAATTGACTATCCCAACACCCACTGACGTAAAAGGCATGAAGTTTGCTCTCGACGTCACACTCGGATTTTGTGCCGTCGATCCCGATGTAGAAGCTAACCTGCGAGCAACGGCAAATGCCCTGGCTGAAGCCGGTGCAATTATCGAGGAAGTTGACTTAGGCTGGGATAGCAGAATCATTGATTTATGGATCGGTACCTGGGGCGTCTTCATGGCTGCCGCCTATGAAAACACCACGGACGTGCCGCTCGACGATAACCGCGGTCGCATGAGCGAAGGCTTGGTAAGTCTTATTGAAATGGGGCGAAAAATCGATGCTGTTACAGCTCGCAAATGGGAATTCGAGCGTACCAGGTATTGGCGAAAGTTAGCTGATGTACTAGAAAGCCACCAGGCATTACTGTGCCCGACTATGGCTATTACCGCGCCATCAGTGGAATTACGTGCCTCAGATTTTGACACGATTAACGAACAAGGAATGCTGGAGTGCCTGGATATGACTTCACCGTTTAACTATATGGCTCAATGCCCAACCCTGTCTGTGCCGTCGGGCTTCGCCGGTGGATTACCCACGGCGACGCAGATAGTAGCTCGGCGATGGGATGATGCACTCGCTTTGCGCATCGGCGCGTCTATCGAAAAGGCTATGCCATGGTCACACAAACGTCCGGATATTAAAGATTAAATTTTAGGAATGGCTTCGGGGGCGGGTCTTGAGTGTTGACTCGCATATCAAGATCTGACCCCAGATCAAGAACCTGTTGCGTCCGGATCAAGTGGGGGAATTGTTACTTTTCTTTCGGGAAAAGTAACCAAAACCATTTCTCCTGAGTCCGAGCCGCTTCGCGGTTCCCTCCTTTCAGGAAAATATAGGGGGTCGCTTTCACGCGCTCCCTGCGCGGGAAAGCTCAATTGGACTCCTGTCCAATTGACCACCCGATATTTACCCTGCAGTCGGCTCTGCCAAGTCGCCGGAAATTAGCCCGGAAGCATAGTTGAGCACTTAATTAAAAAACATCTTGGCTCACTACGTATTGTGGTTAGTTAGGCACTAGGTTAAGGACTCGCACTGTCACAATTTCAGAAACTTAAGGCTTCAGTATGAAGTTGTATTGCCTTAGCTCATTTTCGCGTTAAGCTTGACGGTTAGTACTTTACAATATCCAATTACAATATCGAAACCGATCGAACTTGAAAGCGTTAGCATGAGAACTAAACTTCCCACAATTGTATTTTTTGTCCTACTTTTGGCTTGGGTATTCTGGTCGCAGTTCTTTTGGGATATGCCTGTTAACTCGGAACACTCGTTCAAGCATTGGTCTCCTCGCGCCCAAAAAGGCGAGGCTGTCGCGCAATACAATCTCGGGATAATGTACGAAAATGGCCTAAGCTACGTAGCTCAGGATTACAAAGAAGCAGCGCGATGGTATCTGCTGTCTGCAGAGCAAGGTAACGCGGACGCGCAATTCGTTCTCGGGGACATGTATGCGGAAGGCCGAGGCGTACCACAAGACTATGTACGTTCTCATATGTGGTGGAGTTTTTCAGCCGCACTGGGTGATGAAGCTGCAACTTATGAAAAGAACGCACAAGCTCACAAAATGACCTCATCACAGATTGCGAAGGCTGAACAGCTAGCTGGGCGTTGCATACAGCAGAACTACAAGAATTGCTGACTTTAACCTAGGGATGGGGTGTGTCGATTTTGTCAAACACGGCCATTTATTCCAGCCAATTGATTGCTAAAGATCTTGATGCCACAATGCGGGCGTCAAGGTCAGGTCTTGAATGTTTACTCACATATCAATACCTGACCCCAGATCCTGGCACAGCTTCAACGATTGGCATTCAGCGGCGCGCTGGTCCGCTGAATGCCGTTGTTAGCTGACAATCACGACGTGTTATGGATGTGTGCATTAATGGCGTTTAGGTGGTGTCCCTAGCTGACGGAGGCGCAGCAGTTTCCACCTTCCGCGCCGTTCTTCGGATTGCTTCGGCTTGTTGTATATAACGATCAACATTTTCCTTCAGCTTCGGATCCTCTGGATCTGCGTGGTCCAGAAGATGTCGAGCAATATCGTAGAAGTCTGATTCCTGTTGGCGCAATCCCTGATAATTCTGCTCGGCCTTTAGGGTGTATGCGGTCGTAATATTGAACCAATACGGGTAAGGCAACTGCAGAAATGAGACTCCAGACGATCCGCGCCGTATCCAGCCGATGGTATGCAGCTGCTTCATTTTTCCAGTAGACCAGAGTTCCCTTTATCCGACCATAATGTTCCATTACTCGCTCATGTTGGTCACCAAGACGGCCGGTGTTTTCTATCCATTTTGGCGCCGCATCGATCTCTACTTTGTGCAGTAGTGCGTGGACAATTGGTATTGAGGTTCCGATTATTGCGAATCCCAGTGATGCGACACCAGATGCCCAAATAGAGCTGACTAGGACATAAGTCAGGATGGGCGCCGTAACAAGGCACAAAAAAGAGCCATAGCGAAGATTCTTGCAACATTCGCGTTCTTGTTCGGCTTGTCGTCGCTACTCTGGGTCATGGTTGTCAGCTAACGTCTGCATCAGCGGCGCGGCTCTGCCGTGGCCGACTGCATGCATTTGTTATGCGTTTCATGAAATAATGAAATTTTATACACTACAGTAAATTTTCCAATACCCTCTTCATAACTAATGCCGAAGCCTCCAATTCAAACACTGAGAGGTCAGCCTGTTGACCCAATAGGTTCTTGTCTTCTGGTATCTGCTCTACATATCTTTGACGGATAATACTATCGTTATGTTCTGCAATGTGACGTTTTTCGAATACTCGCTTGAGGTTACGTATTTGAGACTGGGTCAGGCCAGCCAGGAGATCGATACCTGCCTTCGATTTAAATAATCTTCTAGTATGATCAATATTCTGAAATCTATCTCCATCTATGGATAGCCGTTTAGCTTTCTTTCTGCAAAAATTTTCAAAGGTGGACACTAAGTCAGCATAAGCATGACGGAGTGCTCTTCTTTTGTTGCTGCTACTCTCAATTTCTCTTTTTATTATTTCCCAATTTGTGTCGTAGATAAGAATATTTTCTGATCGGCAGCATGGGCAAAATCCAAATATGCCATAAACTTGGAAAGAGCTACCACATTCTGGGCAGGCTATTTCAGAGTCAACTTGTAGTTCTTTGGGTGGTGCTATTGTCTTCTTTCTGTATGGAGTTCCTGATTTGTATGTAAAGCTCTTAGATTTTGAGAAAGCTTTACTAAACATGTTCGAAACATCCTGATGAGCTGCAGCAACAAGCTCTTCTCCAGCAACCTTTGTGGCATATTCGATGTGTTCGGAGCTCCATAAATCATCCTCACTAAACTTGTCACCACAGTAAGGACAGAACATCTCATCAACAACGCTGTAGGCAAGTACTTTGAAATACCTGTTGCAATTTGGGCCATTACATTCTTTTCCTGGGAAACCATTTTCAGTTGGAATAGAGACAGAAATATTTTTCGGTATCGCCACCAGTCTATTCCTTAGGTGGAGAGAATTGTGGTCTTTCTTAAATAGCTTGGTAACACATAATGCCCGCGTAAAACGCGCGAGGTATGTGCGTCGCCTTTGACACGTTTGTTGAACGAAGCCGCTGTGCGGCAGAATACCAACCTGTAAATCATGAACGATACTCCCTCAACGCAGATCACGCCCGATCTGCGATTAACTGAGGAAGTATCGCATGAACAAAGCACAGCAAAGT
>JBLHGU010000285.1:0-6015 GCA_047615875.1 Parasphingorhabdus sp. | reverse complement strand
GAGATAATTAATGGGTATTAATGAAACAAATCTGGATCCTGTAACCACGCGTGGTGCAATCCGGATCGAAGATGTTGTGAAGATTTATGATCCGGATGGTGCTGCCGTTATGGCTGTTGATCACTGCTCTATAGATATCCCAGCAGGCGAGATATGCATGATTGTTGGCCCGTCGGGCTGTGGCAAGACGACTTTGCTCAATGCTATCGCAGGCTTTCACGGAATAACATCTGGTCAGATTTATCTCGATAACGAATTATTATGCGGACCGGGAAAGGCGCAGGCGGAACCAGGTTCAGATCGAATTGTGGTTTTTCAAAATGGTGCGCTGTTCCCCTGGAAAACCAATCTCGAGAATATTGCCTTTGGCCCAATGATGGAAGGTAAGTTAAGCAAGGCAGAAATTTATGAGAAAGCCCATAGCATGATGGCAGATGCCGGCTTAAGTGGCACAGAGAGTAGTTATCCAGGTGAAGTCTCATCCGGCCTTAGGCGGCGTGTGGAAATCGTTCGAGCACTGATGAATGATCCGAAAGTATTGTTATTCGATGAGCCCTATCGTGCACTGGATTCTTTAACCAAGTCTGTTATGCATGAAGCCTTGTTGGAAATTTACTACAAAAATAAGGTGACCATTTTCTTTATTACTCACGACCTTGAGGAAGCAATCTTTCTCGGTCATCGATTGATCATCATGTCCTCACGACCGTGTAAACCGAAGAAGATTGTTAATGTGGATATCCCACATCCAAGAGACTATAGCGTTCTCACTAGTCCGCGTTTTCGCGAGATTATGAATGAGGCCAAAGGCGTCGTAAATGAAGAGGCCAGAAAAGCCTTTGACGCTGGCGAGAAAGAGGGTTAAGAAGAATATGAATATTGAAAAGTTAAAAAAGAACCTTCCTGGTCGCGCCACCTTTCGTGGGGTAACGGCCATTGTGGTTTTCGTAATAATTTGGGAACTGGGCGCACGATCCGAAGAATTGATTAATTATCGCGTACCGTTTCTTGGCCTGGTGCCACCACCCTCTGGCGTTTTTGTAAGCTGGGGAGGGTTGATTGGTGACCCAAGTTATTGGTCCAGTTGGTATATGAGTTTTCTACGAGTTTTTGGTGGATTTTTTGCCGCAATGATCATTGGTATTCCGTTGGGTTTGTTCATGGCAGTGAATAAAACGTTCTATGGCATGGCATTCCCATCATTTGAAGTGTTGCGACCTATACCACCACTTGCCTGGGTGCCCGCATCTATTATCTTCTGGCCAACTCAGGAATTGTCCATTGCATTCGTAACGTTTCTTGGCGCGTTTTACACTATCGTAATAAACGTGCTGGGCGGAGCTAGGTCTATTAATAGACAGTATCTCCAGGCTGCGCAATCTATGGGGGCCTCCCAATGGGATATGTTTAGACGTATCATTCTGCCAGCGACATTACCTTCCATCGTAGTTGGTTCTGCAGTGGGTATGGGTATAACCTGGGAGGTGGTCGTGGCTGCTGAAATGATCTCCGGTGGTGGTAGTGACGCAGGTGGTGCCGGTGGTGGACTTGGTTTCTTTATCTGGAGTTCCTATGTTGGTGGATCTTACGAACAGATAATTGTTGGCATGATTAGCATCGGTATCGCTGGTTATTTCAGTAGTGAATTACTGAGACAGATGGGCGGCTACCTTACTCCGTGGTTAAAAACTCGCTAATAAGGCTGCGCCTTAGATTACTATTTATTTTTCGATCAATACAAAATTGAATATCTGGAATCATCCATGTCATCAGATAGCATAGTCTCCCAACGTGGCAATGAAATTGTTGCAAACAACATCTCCAAAACATTTGGCGCAGGGCCAATGGCTAAAGATGTAATAAAGGATTGTTCCTTTACTATAGAAAGCGGAAAACTGACTGTAATGATTGGCCCATCTGGCTGCGGTAAAAGTTCAATCATTCAGTTAATAGCAGGTTTTGAACAGCCATCTTCAGGGGAATTGACCATTGGTGGCCAGCTAATTACCGGTCCAGGCAAAGATCGTTTAGTACTATTTCAGGAATCTGCGTTGTTTCCCTGGATGACCACCTGGGACAACGTTATGTATGGTCCCAGGGCGCGCGGCGAAGGTGGTCCGGAAGCTGAAGAACAGGCCGAGTTTTTGCTTAACAAAGTTGGCCTGGAGGCATTTCGAGACAAATTTCCGTCGCAACTTTCCGGTGGTATGCAGCGTCGTGCGGAACTTGCACGAGCCATGATAAACAAGCCAGAAGTTATGATTCTCGATGAACCTTTCCGTGGGCTTGATCATATGTCCAAGGAATTAATGTGGGAATACTATGCGGCGCTCTACGAAGAAGATCGCAATACGAATTTCTTTATTACTACTGACATAGACGAAGCAATATTTCTAGCGGATCGATTACTTATCATGACAAATTTACCGACCTCGACGCGAGCGGTAATTGATATCGACATTCCCAGACCACGAGTGATTGATGATATTGCCAATAATGAACGAGCTAATGAAATAAAAACTGAAGTCATGACTCAATTGCACGAAGAGGCTATGAAATCTTTCTCCGGTGGTAGTAAAGCGGCGGCAGATTTTCTTGAGGCCTATTCCAAACGATCGGCATAGTGCCGAGTATTTATCCAAGTGAACCAGGTATACGAGACATAACAGGTAGATGGGTATATTAGAGCGACTGATACACAATGCTTGATTTTCTATTGCAACGAAGCACAGTAATTTCTCTTGCTGTATTGGGCGGAATATTGTCTATAGCAGCCTCTGGTTTGGCTGTTCGTGGTTTGGTGTCGCCCAACACCATTAAGTTGATAAACAAAGCGTCATACGCCTGCATGGCAATTAGTGTGGTTTTATTTATCGGCGCCGGCCTGATTCGTTTGCAGGGCGGCTAGAATAAGATTCATCGCCAACTATTTTGCGAGTCGTGAGTTGTTTGTTCTTAACTGAATTGCGCCTACTTCTTGAGCCATAAAAGATTTTCATTCTGGCTATTGGGCGTTGGTCCGAATCAGATCAAGTTTTACATCAACTGGACGTATCAGATCATCCAGAACAGGGCAGTGTTTATTAACCGCCTGACGTAGTTGATCAAGCTGTTCATCAGTGGCAGATGACTG
This sequence comes from Parasphingorhabdus sp., assembly GCA_047615875.1. Lineage (GTDB taxonomy): Bacteria > Pseudomonadota > Gammaproteobacteria > Arenicellales > CAJQKF01 > JBLHGU01. The sequence goes on along the minus strand of JBLHGU010000285.1, from coordinate 2,882 downwards.
AATATTTATTTCGCCTCTAATTGTTGAAAAACCTGCCGGAATATCTTCATCCGGTCCAAAGAAGCCCCGTGCATCAGCCACACCCTCTACAGAAACTGACACAGATTCCAATGGGATCTCCATAGCATCTGCATAAAGCCGATAGGTTACTTCATGACATGCCGCCAAAGCAGCCAATACATATTCGCTGGGTCTTGGTCCCTGATTGCTACTTCCCATACCTTTTGGTTGATCAATAACAACTTCAAAATCGCGTACTTTTATAACAGAGCGAAAGGCTTCTACTAATTCACTACTGGCGCGCACAGTTGATACTGCGTTATCTGGTTCATCCTTGAATAGTTGTTGTCGTTTTTCGTATATGGCTTTAAAACTCATAAGAAACTCTTCTCCTGTTGAATTTGCAATGCACTAATTACCAAGATGTTACGTGGACAGAACATAGCTGTCGAAATGACATTATATAATGATCTACTCGATTGCGACATCAGGTGTCAGGGCTGTGATCCTGATGTCGCGCCTATTATGGCCTTGAGGAGAGGCTACAAATTTAATCAGGAATTCACTAAATTCTTAGCATTTAACATTCGATTTTAGGCAAACTTGTCGTATTTGATCTGATTTGGCGCGAAACCCTTATCTATTATCAAACTGCGGATTACTCCATCGATCATGATCGGTGGTCCTGCGAGGAAGGACGAGGCGTTTTCCACGGCAGTGTTTGTTGATTCGATAGCAACCGGCCCGACAAAACCACTCTTGTATTTCAAATTGGTTGGCAAAGGGGAATTAGTGTCTACTTCGAAACTTTCTGAAAATACGACGGTGACTGTTAATCTGCCGTTAGATAGAGATACATACCGACTAAGTTGTTGCAGATAAAAAGCATCGGCAGGTGTCCTCACTCCGAAGTATAGTTCGCCATTAAATCGACTAAAATGATCTGCGCCAAAGGCATGCTCGAGAATAGACATGATGCCAGCAATACCAGACCCTCCACAAATGCAAAGTAGGTCCTTATCTTCAGATGGATCAAATGTCGCGCAACCGAGTGGACCAAAAATATTGAAGCGCTTGCCGACAGAGGCCTCGTTTGACAGCCACGTGGAAAATCCACCGCCGCTCTTTAGTTTGATTACTAGTTCCAGGCGTTTGGTACCCGGGTCGTAATTGACCATCGAATAAGCACGACCGCCAGCGACAAGGTCGGATTCAACAACAACAAATTGTCCCGATTTGAAATTCATTTGTCGATCAAGATCAACAGACACATGGGCAACATCGGAGGTCAACCAATCAATGCTTGAAATTATACCGGTGTGCTGTGAGGGAACAGGATTGGTGGCTACTTGATCGATGTTTATACCGGGTACTTTTATTTCAATGTCAGTCTTGCAACTGGACTGACACATCAGGAATTCATCCCGGGCAATTTTTAACTTCGCACGACCTGGAGCACTATCCCAATGACTGGTGACCTCGCCAGATATCAACCGTGCTTTACAGGTACCACATGTACCTGTTGCACATTCGTACGGTAAGGGTATTTGTTTAGATAACCCGCCATACAATATCCTTTCTTCCTCATCGATATCAAATTCGAGAAATCGTTCCTTTTTACTTATGGTTATCTTCATTTTCGTAGGCTGACCAACTGAAAAACAAATTGTACTCGCAGCACCGACCAGTAATTGCCCAGGCTAGTCGTCTTCATCCTCATCATCAAAGTCGTATTCAAGTTCCTCTTCGATGAATGCCATTACCTGCCCATTTTCCGTTTTGGCGTCGTAACTTAACATTTGCCGTTTGTTTTCTGCTGGGGCTACACCAGCGCCAGTTAGCAAGTTCCATTGCCACAGATGCGTAGTGCAAGTAAGTACACCTTTGTTGCAGATGCCGGTGTCAGACAAACGTTCTTCCATATGTGGGCATTCAGGGGGGAAGCAGCGAAATTCGTTTTCTATATTGGCGACCAGCACTGATACACCGTCAACATTGAATTGCTTTAAACTACTATCCGGTACGTCGCCGATGGCGCAGACGGTTTTCCAGCTCATAATGGTTCTCTATTAATTGTTCAGTATTGAAAATACTTATAATGGCCAGTGCGAGCCTTTATCCAAACGTCGGGTGTCGAGTTGAGTTACACGGGAAGTAAACTTTGCTTTGCCATCTGCTAGTTTGAAGGAGTCAACATAACGTCCAGCCACAAACAAACGTGTTTCTCCGGCATCAACATGGGCATTGGTACCATCAAGTAGAGTTTGATATACCAATACTGAAGATGTGGCCGTGGCGGTTTCACCATCCACAATAACTTCGTATACAACGCAATGTCTTTTAAGCGGAGAATGATCAGTATTATGCTTTGGCAGCATTCTGGTCATTGCCTGCATGTAGGTCTTGTTGCCTGACAGATAAGTCATATCGTACTGAATTTCGGGGCTGAATGCTTTTATAGCGTATTCAAAAGAGTCATCACATAAATCTAGCCACTCTTCCCACTGCTCATCATCCTGAAATAAACAGGCTTTATAAATTGTGTCACGAACTATGTCCGCGTTGTTTCGGCCACTATCTGCCATTGGTACTATTCTCAATAAAGTCAGAAATAATAATCCGGGTCTGTATAAACTGACCCGGATCTCATGAAGTCCTGAAGACTCGCCTGTTAGGCAACCGCTGCTTTGGTTTGAGGCATCTCTTCGAAGGGTTTGTCAGGATTGCTAGGTGATCGATTTACCCAACGACCCCACTCTTCGTAATAGTGACGCATGCCATTTTCGTCATGGATCGTTTCGTTCTCATGACGGCCTTGCAGAATGCGGCGATGATCAGCCTGACCGTGCATGCTGGCACCCTGGCCAGTTACCGCTAATAAA
>JBLHGU010000284.1:0-6033 GCA_047615875.1 Parasphingorhabdus sp. | reverse complement strand
ATGAAGTTGCCTTGCATGTAGAACATCGGTTCGTAGATGAGAACGTTTTGAGGGTGATGTCCGCCTTGACGAAATAGCCCGGAACGAGCTTGCTGCAGCCAGTAACGGTGGCCGAGCATACAGCCTTTGGGAAATCCAGTGGTGCCGGAGGTGTACAGGATTGAGGCGAGGTCACCCTGGGAGATGTGTTCGGAGGGGCAGTCATCCAGTGGTTCGCTGTCGAGAAGCGTCTGCCATTGGCAAAAGGGGCCACTGGAGTCCGCGGTGCCAATCACGACGATACTGGCATCCGTAAGACGTGCAGGGCGTTTGTTCATAGAGTCAAATGCGGCAAGACAGGTTTCATCAATGACTAGAAAGTCTACGTCTGCATCGTTCAGAGCATAATCCAACTCGCCACTGGTGTACTTGGGGTTGAGTTGCACCGAGACGGCACCAATCCAGGTAATCGCGAACCACAGGACGGGAAACTCGATTCGATTAGGCATAACAATGGCTATGTGAGTGCCTTTACGGGCACCCATTCGTTTTAAGGACGCAGCTACCCGTCTGACGTGGTCGGAAAGCTCAGAATAGGTAAGCCGCTGGCTGCGGTCGAAGAAATCAAATGCGACCTGGTCTGGCGTACGCAAAACACGTTCGTAAAACATATGCCCGAGACTACGGGACAACAATGCCTCCAGTGTCTCTTCATTCGGATAATGGACTTTCCAGTTCATAGGCTCGTGCCTGGCTCTCAATCACGGATGAATGTGGACACCCAGCATTTAATCAATACGGATTGTGGTTGATCAATGAGGACAAGGCTTTTCGGTTGGAATCTATCGCGGGGGATTTTTTGAACGCCCATAATTTTACCCTTGTGAAGATTCAACTAACTGAGACTGAGTATAGGGAGGTTAAACACCCTATTCCCCAAAATCAAGAAGTATCAACCAGCCCATAATCCTCGTAAATTCTTTGAAAATACGCTCAGCCGATAAAGCAGATAGGTTATGATTTCGAGAAAACTGAAACCTGACAGGGTTTTCGGAGGCGCAACAAACGGCGAAGTTTCGTTTTTTCGTTTGTGAGTTGTCTTAGACTTTTAATGACACCAATAACCGGCAATAGATATCATGAACACGACCTATGAAACATTGTTTCATATCGAAGATGCGCAGAAATACGTAGGAAAGGAAATTGCGGTTACGAACTGGATTACGCTGACCCAGGATCAGGTTACGCAATTTGCCACGTCGACAAAAGATCCGGACTGGATGCACGTTGACGTTGCACGTTCACAATTAGAGAGCCCCTATGGAACAACCATTGTCCAGGGTTTTTTGATGCTGTCTCTTGTTATCCATTTTGCCCATGAAGTCGGGTTAATTCCGGCCGGGACCGAATTCGGATTGAACTACGGCCTGGACCGCGTTCGTTTTACCGATGTCGTCACCGTGGGTTCCAGAGTACGCAGTCGAATTACCCTGCTTGATGTCACACCTAAAGATCATGGGCGCTCTTTACACAAAACTCAACATTACCTGGAGGTGGAAGGCAAAGACAAGCCAGCAATGGTGGCGGAGTATTTGGTTCTTTGGTTCACCAAACTAGAACATGAGAAAACCGCTTGATCTAAATGGCGTGTCATTAGTCTAGATGTTATTTTTGCGAGGGAACATAGTTCCTGTGGCAATCTGTTCTTCGTAGTAGATATCCCAATAAGATCGCCACACCGATTCGCAATGACGTCGGAGTATAGGAAGTAGGAAAAACTCGGGTCAGATCACAGATATTGCTAATATTAGAAACAATTGTGATCTGACCCGGATTACCTCGCGGCATCGAGGTTAAAAACCTCCGTATCAGTGCGCTACACAACTCGGTGGTACGTCACCGTTAAATGCAGTCAGATGCATAATCCTTCGGTCATCCCGGGATAATTTGCCGGTCGCCGAATGCCAGATCGAACGGTTATTCCAGATCACCAGATCACCTGGCTGCCATGCGTGCACGTATACCAGCTCAGGAGCAATCGCGGGGCGCATAAGGGCTTCTACCTGGAGCCTGGATTCAATGACGCCCAAAAAACAATGGCCAGCTTCTGTATTTTGTTCAAGCGCATGCATGCATCGTGGTTGTGGCATCACGGCTTGTTGTTTGGTGACTGGGCAGGTCCATACCAGCGGGTAGATTTGAGCCAGCGGGTCGTCAATTGCAGCGCCTGGAATGTCCCCTTCCTGTGAATAATGTTGTTCTGCAGTGGGATCGACTAATCGTAAACCATCACTGCTATTCCCCAATTCATAAGTGGTCTCGAATGGGCGACTGGCATAGTGCACCCGGGTTTGTAGGCACCGTTGCTGTGCATCGGGCGGCAGCATATCGTATGCCACGCAGCCACTCGCAAAAGCAGTTGATCCGGCTTCACACCACAGCTTATCTCCCGATTCGTCGTCGTACGACAACCAGTGGCCACTCCCGGTGGGCGCTTCAATGCAGCGCATTTGAGTGTAGTGGCAAGGCGAATGTTCATAGAATGGGCCGTCAATGTGCCACTGTAACGCGCCGCCACCGAGAACTTGAGAGCCTTTATCTTTGCCGTATGCACCCCGGCTGCCACCGAGGGTGACGTTTAGCCCATAGTGATCAATATCCCCTTTGCCCAGAACCAGCACACCGGGTTCTTCAGGTATTTGGTAAGTCCCAGCTTTATTTCCTTGCGCGACTTTGAAAACCTCCCAGGGATTATTGGTTTGATCGCGCCAGACGGAAACACCGTTGATGTCGATCGACCGATAAAAAGCGACTTCCTGTTGCGGTGTTAAATGATGCTGATCCGGGATCACCAGAAGCTGGTGATGATGCAGCGCCTGGCGAATTTCATCCGCTGCTTTTTGATTGGGGATTGCACAATCGAAATCGGTAATGGTGGCGCCGAACGGGGACGCATTGAGTGACTGGATATGCATAGCCTCGATAATAACGTTTTTTATAGCCTCTGACTCTTTGGTTTTACTACAAGTCATGGGTTGGTATTGAACTATGTAATTTGTAGAGGTGACCAGATTGAGGTCCTTTCTAAAATCCAGTGTTGGGTAATAGGTATACTGCCCCCGGAATTCGCCAATTAATTTAGCTTTTTGATTATTTCATCAACCAAAGCATCTAAAGGAGAGGGAATTTATTTTTTAGATTAGTTTTAGGTAGCTGTAAATCCGTTGCCAGCTTGCCTTTAAACTTGACTAAAAATTCAACGACACCATCTTTTTTGTTTTTTTGCAAATAGACTTTAATCTGTTTTACAAAAGGACTATTTTCAGCCAACGGTGAAACAGGCAACGACATTTTCGGACTTCGTGTTAAACATGGACTATGACGACATTCCAGCAGATTTGATTGAGCGGGCTAAAGATTTAATCCTCGATCTGAGGGGTTCGGATGAATGGTGCCGATACTGACGTCCTTCGCCATGCGGTTGGCATCGCGGAGTATCACGGGCCGCGCAGCCAGATGATGCGAGAGATCGACAACCCAACCATGTTGCATGATGGGTCAGGCTGGGGATCAATGGTCGGCGTGGCTGCTGCACAACTTGCCCTGACCGGTTTTGAAGGTGCTCCGGCAGTAACCATCGAAGGCGATTCTGCTGCCGGGTATCGGCAGGATCTTGCAACGGATTGGCTTACCTGCCGGCAAAACATTAAACTTTTCCGGTTTGCCGCTGGGCGCATGCACCCATTCAAGCTGCCCTCAACCTTCGTGCCGAGCACGCACTAACAGTCGATGACATTACAGGGATAGAAATCTATGGCTTCCACGAAGCGACTCGGCTTGCTCGAGACATGCCCAAGACCACGGGCAAGGCGCAATATAGCATCAGTTATCCGGTAGCGGCCGCTCTCGCAGGTGAAAAAATCGGGGCACGAGGGGTCTCGGGCGAAACGTTCAACGACTCGGATATTGCCCGACTGGTTGCTGTCACCTCCGTTAGCGAATGCCAGGAATGCAAGGACAACTTTCCCGCGGACCGTCTTGATCGCACCTTTATCGAAACCAGGGACGTTAAACGCCTGGACTCAGGTATCGTAAGGGCGCCCGGGGAACATACCAACCCGGTGGACCGAGCGGGCATCATCGACAAGTTTCGGGCGTTTGTAGTCCCTGTTCTGGGTAGCAACCGAGCAAACCAGATCGAAGCTGGCCCCTGTATAAGCCTGAATTTCATGTGCCATGCCTTGCATGATCTGTGACCGGAATGCGCAGGAAGCTGAAGCTATGAAAAAGCCTGAGCGTCCGAAACTGACCGATTCGAGAATCCCATCAAGCTCATCTGAGCGGCATCTATATTGGAGAATACTGACGTTCAAGATCGTTGAAGCGGCGGCAATAGTCGACCCAAAATGGAAGTTCAGTATTCACTCAACAAATCGCTGTATGGCCATCAATGCGAACGACAATGGCTGTGTAAATGTACTTTGAATATCCAAATGAGTAGCCGTATAATTAGCGGCTGAATCTTCATCTTCCAGTCTAGTGGAAAGGTTACTGGCTGTATTTTTTCCCGAGGAGAATAAAATGAACCGCCATATCTTGAATACAAAAGTGATGTGTTTTTTATTAATAGCTTTGTTTACGGCTGGACCGGCCATGGCCCATAGTGAGGATCTGGATGTACTTCGCGCCGCCACCGAAAAATATAAAGATGTAAACGTCGCGCTGGCTGAAGGATTCATCCCGGACCCGAGTGGACATTGCATTTTCGCAGAGGCCGAGGGATTACCTGCCGAGTGGGGTGCAATGGGTATTCATTACATCAATCCGAAAATGTTGCAAATTAGCGCGGCTGAACCGCGGGTGAACGGGAACAGTACCCACACAGATTTTACCAGACCTGCCATATTGCTGTACGAACCTCAAGCGGATGGATCGCTTGTGCTTATGGGGATCGAAAACCTGGTATGGATCGAAGCCTGGAAAGCCGCCGGCAATATGGATAACCCCGTGTTCCAAGGCCGGAAATGGGACATGATGATTGACGATCCTGCAACAGATGGTGACGAGGCACATGGTTTCATGCCACATTACGACCAGCATGTGTGGCTTTACCGGGAAAATACGACGGGGATTCTGAACCCATTTAATCCAGCCGCTACCTGCGAGCATCATCGCGAGTAGCAAATACCCCGAAAGCGGCAACCGGAATGGAATTTGGTAGGTTTTGGGGAATAGTATACCTATTGACTAATTGCTGATTTACGCCCTGGTCTTTCCAAGGTCCGTATATGGTCCGACTGTGTGAAAACCCGATTTTAGGGATAATCATACTTTCCAACTGATGGACTACCCATTGAGCGGTTTCATTGTGGGCGCATGCCGAAAACGAGCGACATTATTTCCTGATCGTCTGGACGATTACATCACCGCAGAAAATACGATTCGAGTCATCGACGCCTTTATCGATAGTCTTGATTTTTCCAATTTAGGGTTCAAGTCAATGCCCGCTGAGACCGGCCGCCCCGCATACCATCCGTCTACCCTGTACAAGTTATTTCTGTATGGTTATTTAAATCGTATCCAGTCTTCGCGACGCCTGGAATGTGAAGCGGGTCTTAGTGTTGAGTTGATGTGGGTGCTGGGACGACTAGCGCCTGACTTTAAAACCGTTGCCGATTTCAGAAAAGACAATGGTAAAGGCATCAAAAATACCTGCCGTGCATTTATTGGTCTGTGTCGTGAACTGAAGATGTTCACCGATGCCATCGTTGCGATTGATGGTAGTAAATTTAAAGCCGTCAACAGTAAGGAAATAATTACACCCCGAAGAAACTGCAGTTTCATATCGCGTGGCTTGAAAAGCATATCGATCAGTTAATTTCTGGGGGATTACACTAGTGCTTTTATGCTTTCTATACTTTCATTGCCGTGTACCAAAACAGAAGGCCTGTCGGGTAATAGTTTTTCATCATCAACAATAAGGAGCTTAATTGAAACCACCTTTCTCCTTCTAATAGTCAAGACTAACTAACAACAAACGGTAAAGTGATCGAG
>JBLHGU010000283.1:0-6047 GCA_047615875.1 Parasphingorhabdus sp. | reverse complement strand
TGCCGCGGATCCACCCGGCAAACGCTGGGAGATTTATCGCAAGGCCAATCTGGATTCAACCTACTTTGTCAGTGCACACGCTTTGCCACACCTGGCGAAAAATAGCGGTAGTACGATGATCAATATTTCCTCTACTGGCACTTTCCATGGCAACTGGGGGTTATATGGTGTGGCGAAAGCAGGAGTCGATGGTATGACGCGGTCATTCGCTGCTGAGGCAGCGCCTTATGGTATTCGTGTTAATGCAATTAGCCCCGGTTGGATTGAAACCAGCCCGGAGGAAACAGCCGCTGCTGCAGGTAATGACGGCGGTGCCTGGGGTATGCCGCCATCGTTGCTAGATCGCATGGGAACACCGGAAGAAATTGCTGCTACGGTGGCTTTCCTCGCCTCGGCTGAATCATCCTTTATCACGGGTCAAACTCTGGTGGTGGACGGTGGCTTAATGATTACGGATTATCCGTCAATGCCATCCCTTGAACAGGTTGGGCATAGAGTGTTTTCCCATTCAGCAGGCCATAGCGAAAATCGAGAAAAATAAATCTATAGCCCTTCCAGTATAGGGTCTGGGCAATACTCTAATCGACGACAGGTGCGGCAATTTTCTCCCAGATATAGCTGATCAACCCAGTCGACCAATCGATTTACATCATCTGCATCATCGAACAAAAAACCGGCCTCAAAATTTCGTTTATCTGCGTGCTTGGCACCAAGGCCTGCGCCGGTCAGATTCGGTGAACCAATAAAAGCGACACGCCCATCAATAATTATGGCCTTGGTATGAATACGTGGGCAAAGGATGCGTTCAAATAAGTCGTTATCAATCAGATTATCGAATCGGTCGAAGTCTTCTCTAAAGCGGGGTCCGGGTTCTTTGGCGTGCATTAGCCTTACTGCAACGCCTTTAGCTACTAGATCAGATAACACTTCCAGAAAGGGCACGAAAGCATTGCCGCTTTCAACATGCATATCTTTAATATCAGCGGTGATAATCCACAGAAATTGCCGAGCTTTGGGAATACGATTGAGCACCACCTCATCATATATCTCTCGATTTAACAAAAGTTGATGCATGCTAGCTGGAAACCTTTTTTGGCGCTTTCTTACGCGTCTTTTTCTTAGGTTTGTTAGCGCGCAAAGCAGCATCGAAGGCACGCCGAGCCCACAGTGTTGCGGCTTCTCGATCGTCGTAAATTTCCTCCGGAGCCTGGTAGTAGGACAGATGCATAATCTTGCCAGCCTTGTTGTAGGCAAACTTGCCCAGTTGCAGGTCTTCAAAATATGCTGAAGATTGTTCGTCAGCCTTCATATACAACACATCGTCGTTTACCAAAGCAAACATCAGGTTATCAAAAAACAGACCATGGCCACCAAACATTCGACGAATACTTATCGGTCCGAATTCTTCGAATACCTCATGCAGATAGTCAACAAACTGACTCATAACAGAGCCTCATATAAAAAGTTATCGTCGTAAAATTTCTATAAACCCAGTTGCTCAGCCAGATGGATAAAACTGCTGGCATGAAAATCATTGCCCTCTAGCGCCGATACATCTTTTAGATTGTTTTCTCCAAACTCCATTGGTCGCTCAATATACGCGGTTTTTAAACCACAGGCTCGAGCACAGGCAAGATCATCATGATGAGCCGCTACCAGCATCACCTGTTCCGGTGTTACATCGAAGGTTTCAGCTACACCCAAGTAGGTGCCCGGATCGGGTTTGTACAATCGAAACACTTCTGCTGACAGAATCAAATCCCACGGCAGGTTGGCACGTTTTGCCATGTTTGATAATAAGCCCAGGTTGCCGTTAGACAAGGTGCAAATACTATAGTGGGATTTTAGACGGTTGAGCCCTTCTACAGTGTCTGACCAGGGATCCAGTCGATGCCAGGCTTTGTTCAGGTGTTGTTTCTGTGCCTCAGAAAGATTGCTTACACCAGATTCGATCAGAACATCATCCAGAATCATTCGATGTAAATCATCAATTTTGGTCCAGCCAAGCTCGCCAGACTTTACCCTGGCCATTGCAGGTTGGTAACCCTGGCGCCAGGCCAACGCAAACTCATCAGCATTAACGCTGGGTACCAGCCGGGCAACTTCCGACTTGATGGAGCCATGCCAATCAACAACTGTTCCAAATACATCAAAGGCTAATATTTTCACCTGATCAGAAATCTCGGAATTCATAGTCTGTTTCTCAATGGTTGTTCTCTTTAGCATGTTTGACATTCTCCAGCCCATGTATGATATCCGGTAACGCCCTAATAACTTGAATCAAACCAAACAGCGCAACACCATGATGAGTATCCAGTTAAATTTCGTGGAGCGATTCTAGAATATCATCGCCGGCGGAAATCAGTAGAACAATTCCACTTAACAGATTCAAGTATGGGCTTTCAGCTACCGTTTTTAACATAGGTCGGTCCTTCGGGGTTATGGTTAGTAAATACTTTTTTCAGCTATGGTTTGTTTAAACTTTTCATCCAGAAACTGACTGATATAACCCTGCCGTTTCCAGAGCATCTCCTGGTAAAGGCAAGCCAAATTCTGCACGCAGGACGCTTGAACCGTGTCGATATCAATCAGGTTAAAAATCCATCTGACGATGGCTGGGTGCCTTTTATAGTCTAAAACACCGGGTTTAAGGGTGTCGAGATAAATCAGTCGCTGAAACAGTGGCGCGAAGCTTGCATCAACCAATGAAAATCGCTCACCGCCGAAGAAAGGGTTGGCGATGGTGTGGCACTCCAGATAATCAAATTGCGCGTGCAAATCTGCAAGGACGGTGGCAAATTCTTCGGCGGTTGGTTTAACACTTAGATGAAATGCGGCCCACATACAACCGTTGCTAAATTCTATCCAGGCTCGATGTCGAGCTCGCTGGATTAGATTAGCAGGATGAAGTCCGCCAGGCCAGGCATCCTCAAGATACTCGTTAATAGCAACGGAATCGAACAACATTTGACCTTCGACCAGAAGCAGTGGGACTTTTTTGTTTGGGGATAGGTCGAGAAACCAGTCAGGTGGGTTAGCAAGATCAATGTATTCAATATCAAACTTGATTCCGCGTTCTAGCATAACAATCGCACTACGTTGCACGAAGGGGCATAATTCAAAGCTGATTAGTTTTGGACTGCTATTTAGTCCCAATTCCCCATTGGCTATCAATATGTGACTCACTCAATTCAAACCGTGCCAAAATTCCAATACAGTAGGTAATGTTTGCCGTGTAGTTCAGTTACGCGACCGACTAAACCCGGCAGAAAGTTTTCCTTTAAGTGATGATTAATGGACATTCTACTGTGACAATCAAGAGATTCGACTCGATACATGATGAATAGCGGAAATGCGTATTGTGCCAATCGTATACATAGATTCATGCCTATTTTTCTTTCCCATGTAGCTCGAAAATATTATTCCCCTGTGTTTTTTGTTCAACAGTTTTTACCTGGGAGAGTAAATGAGGTGACACGTTCCATTTTTGACCGGATTCGGTCATAACGGTTACGGTTTTCTTATTGAACTTTACCAGGATGCCAACCATTCTGGCTCTACCTGGAGGCTCAAAACTGACTTTATCACCGGGCGAAAACCCCATCATTTCCTTGTGAGTATGATAGCTTTCCAGAAACTTCAGTCGTTCCACCACACGATGATTCAGATCCAGCAATTCTTCTTCTGACAATTTATCGATATCTATTTTCATAGTCTTGAAACAAGTTATTTACCGAGGGTACGCCTGAATTGTAAGCTTAAAGCTGTTTCAGTCGCCAACTGGGAAAAATTTCCTTTCCATTAAAGTTATCATCCATCTTAATAAATTAGTTACCTGCGAAGAAATTCTATGAACAAAGGGCAAACCTGTGGTGAAGCCACCATTAAATTACTTGAGGCTTATGGCGTTGATACTGTGTTTGGAATTCCTGGTGTACACACTTTGGAATTCTGTCGCGGCTTGGCAAATAGCCCGATTCAACATGTCCAGGCACGCAATGAGCAGGGTGCTGGATTTATGGCTGATGGCTATGCGCGGATGAGTGGCAAGCCCGGCGTTGCGTTGGTGATTTCTGGACCGGGGGTGACTAATGCCGCCACGCCCCTGGGACAATCCTATGCTGACTCCATACCGGTTTTATTGTTGTCGTCTGAACCACATAGTGATAGCCATGGTAAAGGTTGGGGAGTGTTACATGAAGTCACCGAACAAAAAGCCACCACAGAGCCACTAACGGCGCTTAGTGCAACCGCTTACAAACCTGCAGATGTTCCTGATCTGTTGGCTCAGGCATTTTCATTATTCTCTAGCCAGCGACCACGACCGGTACATATTAGTATCCCTATCGATGTTTTAGCTCAGAATGTGGAAGAACAGTGGCAGGCAGTCAGATTGCCAGGTAGAGCAGGTCCAACCGAGGAAATGGTTACGGCTGCCGTTGAGTTACTGGATGCCGCGAACAGACCCATGATTCTGGTAGGTGGTGGCGCTACAGACGCAGCAGACTCACTGACTAATTTAGCGGAAAAACTTGCAGCGCCAGTAATTTCCTCGACGGCAGGCAAGGGCATTGTGCCGGATAGTCATGGTTTAAGTTTGTCCGGTGGTACGGTTCGGACTGAAGTACAAAAGTATTTATCATCGGCGGATGTAGTGCTTGCAATTGGTACCGAACTATCAGAAACCGATAGCTTCGTTGATCTTCTCGATATTCAAGGTAAGCTGATTCGTGTTGATATCGACCCACGAAAAATTAACGACTGTTATCCTGCAGATATTGGCATTGTCGGAGATGCTGCGGTTACGGCCAGCCTGTTATTACAATCGATTGCCGATACCGATAACAGCAAGCGAAATATTGAAGCACAAGGCGAAGTAGCTGAGCTGCATCTGGTGATGCATGAAAACCTGACGTCTTCGGAACAGCAACACACGCGGCTGTTAAAGCAAATCAGGAAGACAGTAGCCGAAGATACAATATTTGCCGGCGACGTTTGTCAAATCGTCTATACCGGTGCATTTGCCATGTCTGTGGATCAACCCAGACTCTGGCATTATCCTGCCGGTTACTGCACTTTGGGCTGTGGTTTGCCCAATGGTATCGGCGCTAAACTGGCTTTGCCAGATCGACCGGTAATGGTGTTGGCAGGTGACGGTGGCTTTATGTTCACCGTACAGGAACTGGTGTGTGCGGCGGAATTAAAAATGCCTTTACCCATAGTTTTGTGGGAAAACGGCGGTCTAAAACAAATCCAAGACGATATGAAAGCCCGCGATATTCCACTGGTTGGTGTTGAAGGAATAAACCCGGATTTCGAATTGCTTGCAAAGGCCTGTCGTTGTCTTAGTGCCGCACCTTCCAGTATGGAAGAGTTCAGTGAGGTGTTGGTAAAAGCCTTTAGTGCCGATGTGCCCACTCTTATTCTGGTAAACGAAAACTCAGATTGGTTGTTATAGTAAAAGCTGGCATAAAATATTTGTGAAAGTCAGTAATTATAGAAGTAATTTATCTGGCTTATACTTACTTAACAGGACTTCAGTATGCAAAGTAGTAAAGTTATTCATGTAGTCAGTTGTCACGCTGAGGGTGAGGTGGGTGATGTCATTGTTGGTGGGGTTCAGCCGCCCCCTGGTGACAGTATTTGGGAGCAAGCGCGATGGATTGACGCAGACCAGACCTTGCGTAACTTCGTCTTAAATGAACCACGTGGAGGGGTTTTCAGGCATGTAAATTTGCTCGTGCCAGCGAAAGATCCCCGAGCTCAAATGGGCTGGATCATTATGGAGCCGGAACATACGCCACCTATGTCTGGTTCAAATAGTATGTGTGTTGCGACGGTGTTATTGGAAACTGGCATATTGCCCATGACAGAACCAGTGACCGATCTGATTCTCGAAGCCCCGGGCGGTCTCGTGCAGATCCAGGCTGAATGTAATAATGGCAAGGTACAGAGGGTTAAAGTGCATAATCTGCCATCTTTTGCTGCTCAGACTGATACGCATATCGAGGTGACCGGCATCGGTACACTGAGAGTCGATACAGCTT
>JBLHGU010000282.1:0-6065 GCA_047615875.1 Parasphingorhabdus sp. | reverse complement strand
ACAATGCTCCTTGTGTCCACATTCGGGACAGTTGAAGTCATCTGGCCAACGCCAATTGAAAAGTGCAGTGTGACACTGTTCCTGTGTACCATATTGCTTCAAAAACTCGGGTAAACTGATTCCTTTTTGGAATTGAACCTGGTTTCTTGAAATAACACTTTCCTGCTTGTTTTCAGGATTTCATTATGTGTCACTTACTGGCCCACTAGCTGAGCCACAGGGGTAATCAGGTAAGTATATCAGGCGCTTAACTTCAGGCATACGAAGCTGCGCTACTTCGGGAACCACTATTTTGGGCCTTTTCGCTTTGCAGTGCATTCTATATTTTCCTGACGGGCGCGCCTCTACACTACTTACCAGCTCTTTATTGTTCGATGTTGATTACGTCTATCAATTTTTCAGTTTGCAGAAATAATTGTGGTAAACGAGCTTCTTCGTTGACCAATAACCGCATTCTGTTGTGTTTATCTTGACCTCCGGCTATAGGGTGAACCATCACACCTTCAAGGTTATAGGCTCGGCGCTTGAACAAACCACAAACATGGGGCAGCACACCGGGATGATTGTTAACCGTTAACTTTAATAGAGCCATAGTCTTTTTAGTTATGCCGTTTCTGCATAAATCATTTCTCGGTTTGCCCCGCCGGGGATGCCCGCAATATGCGTCACGCCGTGGCGTTCGATGAGTTTTAAGAGCAATTGATCGCCGGTAAGCGTTTGCGTTCGAAGTTCAGGGTTTGTCGCTGAATCGGTCATCGTTATAATCTCGAGATTTGTTACGGGTAAAAATCCCCTCCGACTTTCGCCGAAGGGTTTTTAGAATAGTTGTCTAATAAATCGCTACGGCATGGTTTCTCCCACGACTATCACAGACACCACGACGTCCACTGTTGCGTTTAGCAGCAGTGATCATAAACCACTACCAAAACCATCGAACGCAAAGCGACATCCCACTCACTCAGTTGCAGTGACTCACATATACGCCTTACTGAGTTTTCGTACAGCCGGTTGAGATACCTGACCCAGGACCGAGAATAGGTCACAGCCTAATATGGGTGAATACCAACCATTTGAAAAATATCGCTCGAGGCCTGCTCGGGATCAATGTGGTACCTTGTATACCCCCTTTTTTGATGACGAAAAACCATGCTAGTCAGCCTCAGCGATAACCCGGCCCCGGCGCAATGGGGTGAAAACGCACTACTCTCAACGATAGCCGAGGGTTTCAATATCCATCTATTGGCTCATCAGGATCGAGAGGATCGAATCCAGCAGGCAGCACGTAAAATCAGTGTCATGGGTGTGATTGAGGTCAGCCTGACTGGGTCGAACTGGACCCTTGAAGATCAATGGGCTTTTGCCCTTGGGTATCTCAAGGTTAAACATTGTGGTGTTATTCAATGGGCGCAAGCCGTAGTTGAAGATGCGGAAAAACTCGATCAACGCCTACAGATACACAACTGGCTGCGATCCATGACGCATGCAACTCCAGAGGACCAGTCACCGCTGAAACTGGCACAAGATACGGTCGAGTTTTTAAACCAGGTCGCGCCCGGAGACATCACCCATGAGATCATCTGTGGTGACGACCTCCTAAAACAGGGCTGGGTTGGTGTGCATGGGGTCGGTCGTGGCAGTGAACGACCACCGGTGATGTTGCGACTTGAGTACTGCCCTGCCGAATGCCACGATGATCCGGTAGCCGCTGTGCTGGTCGGCAAGGGACTTATCTATGATAGCGGCGGCTATAGCCTGAAAAAGACCGAGCACATGTTCTTGATGAAAACCGACATGGGTGGCGCGGCAACGGTTACTGCTGCGCTGGCAAGTGCCATTCGAGCAGGCCTGCGCAAACGTATCGTGTTGATCCTGTGTTGTGCGGAAAATCTAATCAGTGGTCGGGCTTACAAAAACGGTGACATCCTAAACTATAAGAATGGTGTTTCGGTCGAGATTGCCAATACTGATGCAGAAGGCCGGGTTGTGCTCGCTGATGGCTTGATCATGGCAGGTGAAACCGGAGCTGCGCTGGTTATTAATGCAGCAACCCTGACCGGTGCCGCTCAAATTGCGTTGGGTAACGACTATAACGCGATCTTTGCACTAGACAGCGCATTGCAGGCCCGTGCCCTCGACTACGCCCGCCGCGAAAACGAACGCCACTGGGCGCTGCCGCTGGAAAAATTTCATCAACATAAGTGCCCATCCTTGTTTGCGGACACCTGCAATAGCCGGCCAGTCCCTGGCGGTGGTTCGGGTGGTGCATCGAATGCTGCTGGTTTTCTTTCTCGATTTGCCCCAAACGACGGCAAAGGGTGGTTACACTTTGACTTGTCAGGCTCGTTTCATGCAGCCGATACCAATCTGTATGCTGGTGGCGCAAGCGGACTGGGTGTTCGTACAATTGCCAGGACCTTGCTCGAAGAGTTATAGGGGCAGAGTAATTGGATGTTCAAACGCAAATAAGATTGTCCGGGTTACGGACCAGCTGCTCCGGCCTTATCGAACCGTATACTTAGCCTGTCCAGTTATGCAGCTCGATAACCCGTGAGGAAATACTCCAAAATAGATTTAGATCTGTACCTTAGATGACCTCGTGAGGTTATTTATGGTACAGATCATTGGGGTACTCTGAACGAAAAGGTCTGGATATCAAAGTGGCTTAGCAAGAGGTTAGGTTAAAAAACCAACCCTGAACTGCGCTGGATTTTCGTCTACTAATCTCCGGTCAGTGCCCGTATCGGACACCCATAGCATAGAAGTGAGAGGCAGTCTCTCGGATAACTTCGGGCGTCAAGTTAGAAAGTCAGATCAAGCGACACTGATACGTTTGACTTCCGCTAGGTCAAAATAAATCACAGTTACTATTAGAAATTGTCTTAACATTTAAGCTAGACTCCACCAGGAAACAGCTAGAGCAAATAAATGTTATGAAAGAATTCTATGATTTGTTTGATTTGAAAGCAGGCGAAATTGAGGGCTTACTTGAACTAGCGCGTGAATTGGAGCTGCAACCGCAAGCCCAGGCACTGCAAGGGAAGGTATTGGCGCTTTTGTTTCTCAATCCGTCACTGAGAACCTTAACCTCGTTTCAGGCATCGATGACGCGTCTTGGTGGCGGGACTTTTGTGGTGTCGCCCGAGATGTCGATACACGGACTGGAAACCCGCTCGGGAATTCTCATGGATGGCACCGCGGCTGAACATATTCGAGAAGCAGTACCGGCAATTGCCTCATACGCTGATGTCATCGGCATTAGGGCGCTGGCGTCGAGAGACAATCTGGAGGCTGATCTCTCGGATTCTGCTTTCGCCGAATTGAGATCTTTATGCGATATCCCCCTGATCAACCTCGAATCCGCAGTAAAGCACCCCTGTCAGGCCCTGGCAGATTGGAAGACCCTTAATGACCTGGATATTCCGGCAAGGGGTGGCAAGCTGGTAATTTCCTGGGTTTACCATCCAGATGCATTGCCCTTAGCCGTTCCGGCCGACACGTTATATATGGCGGCAAAACGCGGTATGGATGTTACTCTGCTCAGGCCCGATGAGTTTGCGATGCCCGAGTCACTGATTAACCGGGCAAGAACAGCTGCGCAGCAGGGTGGTGGAAAGATAATGGAAACGAGTGACCTTGACGAAGGAATGGAATCGGCTGATGTGCTTTACGCAGGGTCCTGGGCATCAACACAAAACTACGGAGACAGAATAGCCGACCAGAAAGCTCGAAATAGCTACGAGAAATGGTGTGTCGATGAAACCTGGTTTAGGCTAGCGAAAAAATCCTGCAACTTCATGCACTGTTTGCCAGTGCGTCGGGGTGTCGAGGTTGAGGACGAGATTCTGGACGGGCCACGAAGCCTTGTGATTAAACAGGCGCGCAATCGTATGTGGACGCAAATGGCGATACTGCAGAAATTGCTGACTGATTAATCAGGTAACGAAAGATAGGTAAGATTTCGCGACGGGGTCTTAAAAAGGAAAGGTCAAGGAGTCGATCATTGATAAAACCAGTAAACTATTTTAGTTTACTGGTGTAACGAGGCCTGTTCGTATAAATGTTGAAAACACTTATTACCATTTTATGAACTGAGGTAGGGGTCGTCGGCTATGTATCATGGTGATGAGTACTGCTTGGATATCAGTAAGGTTTCTAATCAATTCGAACTCGATGAAAAATCAACTATTCATGACTCGATAAGGAGATCATATCAATGAATGACCTCTTAACTTAACCTATGGGGATAAATGCCAATCTTTATATTTGGGAGAGGATGTGAATAACCGCTTTAAATCACCGCATGTAGATGACCGTGCTAATTTTGCAACGCTACTAAAGCGTACCAACGACATCATGTCCAAACATCTAGCCGAACGGGCCTCTAAGCCCGTCGAAAACTCTGTTCCACCCAAAGCCCTTCAAGACGAGTTAGCCAGCCTGGCTTTGCCTGCAAACGGTATAAGCGCCAGCGATATTTTGTCGTTGCTTGAAGACAAAGTGATGCCCTGGTCTATGCCCACAAATCATGCGCGCTCATACGGTTGGGTAAATACTTCACCTGCACCTATTGCGATTTTAAGCGATGCGCTTGCCACAACACTCAACAATGGCCTGGACTCCGGTGATCACCCCAGCGTCTGCATCATGCACAGTCTAACCCAATGGTTGATGGAGCTCAGTGGCTTTATAAGTGCTGACGGTACACCCAACGGCATGGCTATTTTGCTGGGAGGTGGTTCGGGGGCTAATTTAAACGCACTCACTGTCGCCCGCTATTGGGCGGCCAAACGCGATGGTTGGAATATTCGTGAGGAGGGCCTACAAAATAATCGCCCTGTGATGACTTATTACATCTCTGATGAGGCTCATAGTTCGGTGCAGCGTTGTGTAGAGCAGTTAGGCATCGGCACCGACAATATGCGAAAGGTAGAGACCGATGATACATTTAGGATACGCCCGCAGGCATTACGGCAGAGCATAGATAAAGATTTACAAGCCGGCTTCAGTCCGGCCTGTGTGGTGGCAGCTTGCGGCAGCACCAATGTCGGAGCCATCGATCCGCTCAGTGAGATTGCCGACATCTGTGAAGAATATAATTTATGGTTTCATGTCGATGGCGCATACGGTGGCATAGTCGGTCTTGATCCGGCTTATACAGCAATGACTCGTGCCTTAAACCGCGCTAACTCACTGACCCTCGATCCACACAAGTGGTTACAGGTTCCCTATGACTGTGGTGCTTTGCTGGTACGCGAGCGACAATTGAATTATGAAAACTACAGCCTGGTACCCGACTACCTGGCCGCCGCTCTGGTTGAAACCAGCAAAGTGCCCTGGCCCTATGAATATATGCTTGAGCTGACCTTTGGCGACCGTGCTCTGAAGACCTGGGCGGCTATTGCCAGGTTAGGACTTGAGGGCGTACGTGACATGGTCGTTAATTGCAACAATATGGCGCGGCGGCTCGAGGAACTGATTGCAAAGTCGAGTGACTTAGAGCTGTTGTCGCCGGCGTCTATTTCAACAGCTAACTTTCGCTACTTACCTTCATCCCACTTCGATAAACCATGGTCGGATAAAGCATTGAATGCGTTAACTCAAAAAATATCCAATGACATTTCTGCCAGTGGTGAAGCACACATCCCCACTACCAAAGTTAATGGTGTTGTGTCCCTCCGTGCCTGTTTTCTACACTACGAAAATCAAGAAGATGATGTGCATCATCTAGTTTCGCTGGTCCGACAGCTAGGCGAAAAACAGGATAAATAATAAGGTGCTGGGTGGGGGTAGATTATTGCCAATATGCCTTATGAAAAAACACAATCTCGTTATTTTTACATAAAAATTAAAAGGTATTTAATCGGCACTTGACTCCTAATTAATCCTAATTAATTTTTTTGGGTTGAGAAACTGATTTTCGAATCATTGTGTATCCTCAGCACAGCGCTACAAACAGCGGCCATATAACGCCAGTAATCTTTCCCAATGCCGTTCAGCTGATGCCTTGTGGTATTTTCCCTGTCTTAACGGGAATACGAATCCGTGTTCAGTGCCCGGATAAATTT
>JBLHGU010000281.1:0-6090 GCA_047615875.1 Parasphingorhabdus sp. | reverse complement strand
GCACTTACGTCACGATGACCCAGGGAAATGCCCAGAGAGCCAGCAGAATATGTGCCTGCAACAGCCCAGGAATCAGCGCCATCAGAAGCAGCGTTGGATCCATCAAGTTCTAGATCAAGCTGCAGAGCCAGAGGGCCTGAACCGCCTGAATAAGACAGAGTGTTAGAAGTACGATAAGTACCGCCGCCGCCGGTGTATGCATCACCACCGATGTTCTGAGAAACGTCCATCATGGTGCCAACGTGGTTGAAGTAAGCACTCCATACACGGCCCATGGTTACTGTGCCGAAAGAACCGGACAGACCAACGAAAGACAGACGATTATTGTCTTGAATGTCAGCAACGTCAGAAGCAACGCCAAATTCATAACGATATACAGCAGATAAACCATTACCCAGATCTTCAGAACCCTTTACGCCGAAACGTGAGCTGATGTTCTTGATATCTACGGTGGTGCCGTCAGCATCTTTAATAGAAATGCCGGTGTTAATACGGCCGTACCAGTTGGCGCCGTCTGCCATGCTGATAGCGGGTGCCATAAAGGTACCAGCTACTGCAATTGCAATAAGTTTTTTATTCATGAGAGGTGTTCTCCTAATTCCAAGAAATTTAAGGTTTGCTTTTAACAAGCAAGCAAATTGTGTCAGCAGATTGATCGAAATGCAACACTGAATTGGTGTTTTTACCACTTAATTGGTCTTGTGTTGTGTATATGCAACAAAAAATCAAAGCAATGAGTTTATACGGAGCGCAAATTGATCAAAATTCATTCCCTGGAACTATATGAATGCTAAAATAGCCGTATTATATTTCGTTAGCCAATTCATCCACTCTATAGCTTTCTCACCCAAAATCTCTATGAAAAAGTTTTTCCCAATTGTAATATGCTCGGCCATAATCATTTCCTTTGGTATGGCAGGGTGTTCAAGTTCCGGTGCCGTTGTCGCAGACCCTGCCTATGGTAAGTCAGGCAAAAAACACTACGGCAAGTCACATAAAATAAACCTGTTCGGTCGTTCCAAGAAAAGTCGATCGACAGCGGGTGCTCCTTCCCCAACAGATCCTGAGTATCAGGAGTATTTAGATTGGAAAAAATGGAAGGAATTTCAGGAATATCAGGAGTGGAAAAAGAATAATCCTGATGCAGTTGGGCAGGAAGCTACTTCTCAGAGTTGAGGTCAGGTTGTCTGTGCACTGATTTTTGTCGGGGTAATTTATCGGGATGGGTAGTCAAACTCATCCCGATTTACCCTGCAAATAAGTCAGCTAATTTGCTAACTGTATTTCGCTGTTATTTTTTTATCGTGGGTTGACGCGTAACATTTCTACGATGATATGCGTTTTATCGACTATAACTTTTCCCGGATTATTTCGATAATGTCGTCGCCAACAGCACCGGTTTTATTGTTGGCATCAGTAACCCGAACTCTGCTACCTCCAGCCAGTGGCTCGATGCTAATAACGTAACTCCCGGTACTTTCCTCCGCCTCGGCTTTCTTCCAGAATGCTAGCTTAGATAGCCCAGTCTTTTTCAGTTCAACAAGTTTTTCAGTGCTGAAGCGCACCTTAAAAGTGCTGTCGTCGGCATTCTTTTCAACTACAGTAAATCCGATCTGATCAAGCAGATAGTCGATTTGTTGAAACAGATCATCCTGATCGATTTCCAAATCCAGTAGCAAATGGCCGTTTTCGTCATTGCGTAGCTCTCCAGCAAGAGTGGCAGCACTTTCAACCTGGTTTGCGAGTTCAGAGCGAAGTTTTACCTCGCGCAACTGATTGGCTAGTTTTATTTGGAATGCTTTTCCAGCGGCCGTTTCTACTGGTTTTCCCCTGTGGTTTATTAGAGATACTATTGAATCGTTTTTATCCCGAAAGATCTGGATAGTAAATTTCTTCGCGGAAGGAAGTGAAATCTTTTTAGTTTTAAGTTCTGGTATTTCTGCAATAATTTTATATTTATCCGGCTCATTGGATAAAACGAAAACTTCCAAAGATCCCAATGCTGTTGTTACGTAGTTAAAACTCGGATCTGAGGCCGCTTTGATCCGAATGTCAGTAGAGCCGCTAAAGTTCTCTTCAATTTTTACACCTGCACCTGATTGACCGCTTCGCTCATTGGCGCGTTTGGCAAGCTGATAAGCCTCAAAGTCCAGCCGTTCGTCATCAGAACGTTGGGCTTTCCATTCTTGATACTGGGCAAATTCGTCAAATTGTTCAAACTTCTTGAATTTTTCAAAACCCTGTAAATCTTCAGCGCTCGCTTCCTGGGCCACAATGCCCGGTAGACGAGTTGAGCGAGTTGACGAAGTAAGATCTGGGGGGAGTTCCAGTTGTTCCAGTTGTCGAGCTTTTTGATAGGATGGATCTGATTCATCGACAAGCGTACTACAACCAGCAAGAAAGCCACTGACTAGGAGTACCGAAATACTTGAAAAGCGGAATGTGTGTTTGCTCATGGAAATATCGGTCCGGTTGATTTCAACCTACTATCATTGGAGTAGCGTTGATGACAATAATAGTTTGACTGTCTTAAGGCAGACTTAAAAGCTGTCCAGCAAAAAAAGATGGCGTATTATAAGGTATACGGCGAATAATTCACCCTGAATTTAAATCCATTTGCATTCCCTTCGGAGGGTGATAAATTTGTACTCAGAATTTAATAGAAATTGCACTGCTGTAATCCTGTGTGGTGGTCAGGGCAGACGACTGGGTGGTCAGGACAAAGGGCTTGCTTTGCTCCAGGGACGGTCGCTGGTTGATCATGTAATCTCTCGAATTAAACCCCAGGTGGCCGAACTCGTCATCAATGCCAATCGCAATTTGCATGAATATTCTCAATTAGGCTATACCGTTGTGGCGGATCAAAATCAGAATTATGACGGCCCGTTGTCAGGAATGCTGGCGGCCATGCAACATTGCTCTACTGAGTTCCTGGTTTGTGTGCCCTGTGATGCACCGCAACTACCTATTGATTTGGTCGATCGATTTTCAAATTTGAATCTCGGTGAGCTGGATATTGCATGTGTTCACGATGGGGAGAGGTTGCAACCCACATTTTCTCTTCTACGTTGCTCAATTGTAAACAGATTGTCCGCCTACCTTGAAAGTGGAGAGCGTAAAATTGACCGGTTTTATCAGCACTGCCGATTTGCTACGATCGATTACAGTGACCACCCATCTGCGTTTATAAATTTGAATCGCCCAGAGGATTTTGACAGAATCGAGAATTCACAGGTCGATTAGCTCGCTTTTTCTTGATATCTTGAGACTTTTTCTAGAAAGATGTTGAAAAATTTGCTGAATTGTTCCAGAGTTACCTGCCTAAAACCAAAATTTAGCCAAAAGAGCATCGTTGGGTATAAGAGATGGATGTGTTTCAAGAGGCAGAACGTCTGCAGCAGGTTCCAATGTTCAACAAACTGGATGCTGCCAGATTAAAACTATTGGCATTTACCAGTGACGCGGTCACTTATGCTGGTGGGGAATTATTATGTCGAATTAACGATCCTTCGGATTGTGTGTACGTTATTTTGTCGGGTGAGGTGGAAATTGTTGGTTCCATTGGCGGCGACGATGTGGTTTTATTTACCAAAGGTAAATTCGAACTGGTTGGTGAGATGGCAGTTTTAAGTAATGCGCCACGTTCCGCGACTTTACGGGCAAAAGGCGAACTTTTGATACTTAGAATTTCTAATGATGCCTTTCTCAAGCTAATCACAGAGAATGCTACCGTCGCATTAAGTGTAATGAAGCAATTAAGTGATAAATTAGCCTTATCTACTCGAACCATTGAACAAGTAAGTGCGACCACACATTGATTATCGGAGTCGCGAAAATAATTTTATGAAAGAGGAGCGTTTCTCAGCGTTATGGACAGACGCGGGATCAAGTCGTAACGATAATGAAATCCAACGTATCTTCGATGCTTTGGACAATCACTATCGAGAGTCTCATCGTCAGTATCATACCGCTAAACATATCAGTCATTGTCTAAGTCAGTTGGACCTGATCCCGACTGAGTTTGATGGACGAATTGCTATAGAGCTTGCAATCTGGTTTCACGATGCAATTTACGAAATTGGCGATCCTGAAAATGAGTTTAATAGTGCGCAGTGGTTTAAAACTATTTCTGAAAATGATTTGCCAGATGCAATTCGCGATCAAGTGGTGCGCCTGATTATGTCCACCTGCCATAACCGAGCGCCACGACGTCAGGATGAGCAATATACTGTCGATATCGATCTGTCGAGTTTTGGTCTGCCCTGGGAGGAATTTAATGCCGATAGTGATAAAGTGCGAGCTGAGATGACCCATCTATCCGATGAAGAATTTAGCGTCTCCCATATTGGATTTTTGAAATATCTACTGCAGCGCGAAAGAATTTACAGTACTCACTTTTTTTACAAGCTTTATGAATCCCAGGCGCGTCAGAATATTCAGAGTCGTTTGAATCGACTAGTTTCTCAGACCTGATCCTTTCTTTAAAGTTATTCTAATTTTTTGCAGGGTTTCTAATACGCGCTGTGAATTTAGTAACACCCTAAATCTAAGAGCCCCAATTGTACGACGTAGAAAAGCTTGTCAATGGTATATTCAGCGGAGATAAGCGGGCCATTGCGCGTTCCATAACACTGGTTGAGTCGAGATTAAAAGAACATCGGGAGATTGCTGCAGATCTGTTGGAACGCATCGTTTGCAACGACAAAGCGTGTTTTCGTATCGGTGTTACCGGCGTGCCAGGAGTGGGTAAATCAACTTTCATTGAGGCCCTGGGTAACCTTGTAATTCAGCAGGGAATGAAAGTGGCGGTGCTCTCGATAGATCCTAGCTCAAGTCTTACAGGTGGCTCGATTCTCGGTGATAAAACTCGTATGGAGTTGTTGTCGCGGCGAGCCGAAGCCTATATCAGACCATCACCGTCCTCCGGATCCCTGGGTGGTGTGGCCCGTCGCACCCGAGAGTCAGCCCTGATTCTGGAAGCGGCAGGATTCGATGTAATATTTATTGAGACTGTTGGTGTCGGCCAATCTGAAACACTGGTGGCAAATATGACGGATATGTTCCTCCTATTGCTGTTGCCCGGTGGTGGGGACGAATTGCAGGGTATTAAAAGAGGCATTATGGAACTTGCCGATCTGGTAGTAATTAATAAGGCCGACGGGGCGCAAAAAGATCTTGCTGAAAAAGATGTCGCAGAATTCACTCACGCGATGCGGCTAATGAAAGCTCGTCGCGAGCAGTGGAAAGTTCCGGTAGTGAGTTGTTCTGCCTTGAATGCTACCAGCGTTGACCAGGTATGGGATAACATAAGGCAGTTCTTCAAAGCGCTTGATGCCACCGGTTCACTGGACTCTCAGCGTCGTCAACAACGTCAGCAGTGGTTTATTGATGAAATTAATGCTGGGCTCCTGGATGTTCTTGAAAATGATCCCAACCTGCAACAACTACTGAATCATTCACGCCAGCTGGTAGATGACGGCATTTTGGTGCCGACTACTGCAGCTGCACAACTAGTTAAAAAAATTCTCCGTTTTTAGAGGTAATCAATTGATCGGAAAACTCAATCATGTAGCCATTGCGGTGCCAAATTTGTCTGCTGCAACAACCACATATAAAGATACTCTAGGTGCAAGTGTTTCTGCCCCTGTGGACTTACCGGAACATGGTGTAACCACGGTA
Source organism: Parasphingorhabdus sp. (assembly GCA_047615875.1). Classification (GTDB taxonomy): domain Bacteria; phylum Pseudomonadota; class Gammaproteobacteria; order Arenicellales; family CAJQKF01; genus JBLHGU01. Next base: position 411 of record JBLHGU010000281.1, on the reverse strand, counting down.
TTTGTCGAATTGCCAAACTCCAAACTTGAGCTTTTGTACCCTCTTGGAGATAATTCGCCGATCAGTGGTTTTTTGAAAAAAAACCCGTCAGGTGGCGTCCACCATATGTGTTTCGAGGTCGATGACATAGAAAAGGCCAGAGATCATTTGGTATCTGAGGGTGCTCGAGTGTTGGGTGACGGTGAGCCGCGTGCTGGCGCACATGGCAAGCCGGTGCTTTTCTTACACCCGAAAGATTTCCATGGTTGTCTTATCGAAATTGAGCAGGCGTAATAAATAAATATGAAAGAAGACTTGGAACGAGATTCACTGGCCTATCACGAGCTCGACCCACCGGGTAAGCTTGCGGTTGTGGCAACCAAGCCGTTGGCAAATCAACGTGACCTGGCGATGGCCTATTCTCCAGGAGTT
>JBLHGU010000280.1:0-6151 GCA_047615875.1 Parasphingorhabdus sp. | reverse complement strand
TCGGGCGGAGAATTAATATCGCTTTTCACCTTTGCCATGCACCATGGCATTGGTCTGAATGGAATTCTTAGTACGGTTTTCCCCTATCCTACTTATGCTGAGGGATTGAAGCGAACAGCTGGCATGTGGAAAAAAAATCAAACGCCGACCTGGCTGTTACCCTGGCTCGCTCGCTACCACAGATTTCGTCGCGGCGCTAAGTAGGCCGGTTTTAATATGACAAAGGCTTAGGGCCAACATCACCTCGATATAGCACGGTTAATTCTCGTACTAACAGGACTGAAAGTGTCCTTAATACGTGATTTCTCCACACCTTCCCGGGCATCTAGCCCGACTCTCTCATAAAGATCGCATTAGATTCAATAAATTTCATTATTGATTAATCGCTTACAGTAATCTCGTCAAAAACAGTGGGTGTATAGTCAGAATACTAGCAGCTGAAAAAATTAAGAACAGCAGCAAAACTTCTATCAATGATTTGTCTACAAATATAAAGACAGGCATCTAATCACCATCCTTTCCAAGCTACAATATGGGTTTTGACAATTTCCAAGAGCTATTTAAATATGAGTGATTCTTCTGTTTTGTATATCTTTCCTGGCCAGGGATCTCAATACGCCGGTATTGGCTCAGACTTGGTGAAAGTTAGTCAAGCAGCTCGAGATGTTTATCAGGAAGCCAGCGACACGCTTGGCTATGACATGCAGAAATTATCCTTCGAAGATCCTGATTCTAAAATCAATCTTACTCGTTACACTCAACCGGTGTTACTGACTCATTCTATCGCCTGCTTACGTGCCATGCAGGAAAGCCAGCAAGCTGCCGCACCACAGGCTTCTGTAATGGCTGGTCACAGTCTTGGCGAATACAGCGCTCTGGTAGCTGCGGGCGCCTTATCATTTGCAGACGGCGTCAAGCTAGTAAGTATTCGGGGCAGCTTAATGGGTGAGCACGGCGAAGGAGAAATGGAAGCTCTGCCAGTTGAACAGGAAGTTGCACAGAGTTATGCCAATAGATTTTATTGTGCGGTAGCTGCCTGCAACCTGGCAGATCAAACTGTCGTCGGAGGTCGTTCGGAAGACCTGGACTTTTTAACCAGGGCCTTTAGTGAAGATAATCCTCGCAAGAGATCTGCGCGTCTAAAAACTGAGGGAGCTTTCCATACTTACTACATGGTGACTGCCGCTATGGAGTTCCGTCAGCATCTAGAAAATACGTTATTTTCTTCACCGCAATGTCAGGTAATGTCTAATTTTACCGGCAGTAAGCATGATGATGACCCTAAAGCAATTCGCACTCGCCTGTTTTTTCAACTTATTCATCCAGTGTTGTGGAATCAGAACCTGCTGAATGCAGTAGACACTGGGGTAAACAAAGTGATTGAATTCGGTGGAGGTATTGGCAAAGGCGAAACCCCTGAAGAGAAACGTCCAAATCTGGAAGGCATTGTGAAGAAGACCTTTAGGCGATCAGAAAATCCGCCAAGTTATCAGGCCATTATTAACGAGCCCACTCTGCAAGCACTTTCGACCTGATCACTGAGTTATACACGCGGCTTCACTGCGATGTGTTTTATTCTGATAGGCTACCAGAGTCACCCAGACTACCCTTTGGTCCTGGCTGCCAACCGAGATGAATTTCTAAACCGCCCTAGTCAGAGTGCAAGCTGGTGGGAGAATAACATCCTGGCCGGCAAAGATCTTGAGCAAGGGGGAACGTGGCTGGGCGTCAATTCTCAGGGCAGCTTCGCTGCCGTAACCAATTTTCGCGGACCGCAACCGGAGGGGGCTATATTGAGTCGTGGAGATTTGCCTGTGGATTTTCTTAGCGGACAATCTGGCCCTGAAGAATTTGCAGAACACCTTTCCCATCACGCCCAACAATATCGTGCCTTCAATTTACTACTGGGGAGCAGTAGTAGTTTGTACTTCTGTAATAATCATGAGTCTGGCCAAACTGCTCTTTCCGCTGGCATTTATGGCCTGAGCAATGCAAGTCTTGATACACCTTGGCCGAAACTTCGCCATGGCAAGGCCCGCTTTGCTCATTTGATGCGCAGCGATCAGATTTTAAGCGATGATTTATTCAATCTATTAACTGATCCTCAAATGTTCCCCGAAGAGGCGCTACCAGACACTGGCCTACCGGTGGAAAGAGAACGCGAGTTATCGGCAATGTTCATCCAGGGCGATACATACGCTACACGAAGTTCAACTGTCGTAATGATTCATAAGAGCGGACAGGTATATTTTGAAGAACGTAATCATCGTGGAAACTACAGCGGTAACTCACAAATAGTTTTCAACTTTAAACAAGCTAGTGTCACGGGTCAGGTGATGTAACTTTTAAGGAAGTCATTTCAACTTCACACTCCTACAAACTACGAACCTAAAGCGAATTCAAGCACCTGGCCAGCTCTTCGGCTATAAGTCAGTGTCTCGGCAAATTGAAAGGCGGCATCTATCTTAGGCTTTATACCAGCCGGATTTTGTAAGACTGACTGTATACTCTGACACAGCAAATCAGCATCGTCTGCATTGAAAAACCATACCTGGGAATCATCCACCCAGTCCAATAGCGCCGGGATATCACTAGCCACTACCGGTGTACCAGACGCCATATATTCACCTAACTTTACCGGGCTGGTCCATTTGGCACTTGGGTGATTCCGTGAAGGCGGTAGTAGCAACAAATCTGCATGCCATAAATACCGTGGCACCTCTGCAAATGGCTTTAGACCATGGAAATACACATTGCTCAAATTCTGCTCCGTTACATAGCTCTGATGCCGTTGTACATCCTCTGGCCATCCACCAATAAAGTGAAAATCGTAATCAGTTAGTTTTTGTGCGGCCTGTAATACAGTTGGAATACCCTTATAGTCATACAAGTGCCCGGCATAAAGAATCTTCTTGCGATCACCAGAGACGAAGGGACTTTCCGTCGAGGCTGCATGCTCGCGACCGAATAATTCCATATCAACAGAATCCGGCAAGACTATCAAACGCTCTTTTGGTACGCCCTGTGAATGGTAATAATCCGCTAGATGTGAGGAGATTGTCACCCAGGCCCGAAATTCAGCATGGTTTGATCCATCAACAATAAAATCAAACGGCTTGCCCACAGTACCCACCGAAGCGTGACTTTCTACCGCTGATGGAATGCCTGCTGCAGAGCAATACACAGGTGCAAAATTATCTCTTGCATACAACAAATCTGGCTTTAGCTTAATAATCGTTTTACTGGCATGCCTTGAAAAGCGATGGTGTAAATAACGATCGAAATTTAAGCCCCAGGTTCTATAGGCTACCGGAACCCAGGTTATATCCGGATGCAAGCCATAGGCATCACGAATTTGAGTCCATGTCTTGCAATCGTCAATGCCATGCCTCGTAACCAGTGATACCCGACAGCCCTGCTTGGCAAATCCATCAGCCATCTTTATGGTATTAATATCATGTGCCCAGGAACTACAGGGTTCCATGGCAGAATAAACTACGACGTGGGGCAAGCTCTCACTCTTTCAGGTTAATGTAGATAGATTAAAAAGGACTACCGGTTGAGGTCGCACAGATAGTCGCCTCAAAAAACACCGAACCGTCAATATCGTGATCAACCCGGTTTTCGATCCGTTCAACTTGTGTTTCCGGTGAACCAGCACCAGCCAGTTTAGCCAGTTCTGTCGCCGTACGTTGAGCGACTTCTTCGGCATGTACAAGGGCGGATTCCAGAGCATCAAAATCATTAGGCCCGCTGGATTCGTGAACCCGAAAGGTGCCCTGACTGGGTTGCGTAACAACCACACGGAATTTCTGCACTACTTTACTAGCCACTGTGCCAACTGCTCCGGCCACTTCTGCTCTGTCCGGAATATCCAGACCCATGTTTAATCGTTCACTGGTGTCAGGAAAAAAGGCCTGGGCCGGTGCGCCGACTGCTAATAACGGGTAATTTTGATTGAACGAAACAGAAAAGACTTTATTCGAAGAATAACCCAGAACATTGGTTAGAAACTTAACCAGATCCTCACTCGGAGTTTTATGATCAGCATCCAGTTCGCGTACGCCGGTTCTAACCAGGGCATCTGAAAGAATTTCGTTTAATCTTTGAATCACCATCTTGCAGGGCGTTTCAACATCACCGCTTACCCAATTACCCAATCCATATCTGTGGCGCATTTGGTAGGCCCAAATTGTAGCCGCATGGCCTGCGGCTTCTGTATCCCAATGGCTGGATATACCCAATACATGGGCCGCGTCTGTTGGGGTAAAGCCACTATATATAGCAAGACCACGTCGAACCAGGCGAGCTAAAGCTTTTGCAGCTGCAGGATCTTTTTCAGTCAGGCTTTCGAGATTTAGAGGTTGCTCATTACAGAGCATCTTCCATACCCGTGCACTATCACCGCTGAGGCGATTGACCAAGGCTGGATCTTCATACAATTTAATTGCGAAGCGATTTAGTCTCGGCGATGAACCCATGCGGGTCTGTGCCAGAAGCTGCGGACCAACCTCTGGAAACTGGTTAGCTAAAAGACACAGTGGAACAACACGCCGAGGCCCAATGCCAATTCCTTCACCACCAGAGTAACGCACTTCACTGTCGCCACCCAGGCCGATGGAATACACACTAAGTGTTTCCACCATAGGATGCCAATCACCAATTAGCGCCCCATCCGTTCGAGTCTCTGGTTTGCCGTCGGTAACCACTGCAATATCGGTAGTTGTGCCGCCCATATCCGCAACCAGAGCATTTTTTCGACCACTTAAATAACAGGCACCAATAACACTCGCTGCCGGTCCGGACAGCACGGTATCAACTGGTCGCTGCATAGTGACTTCGACATTTACCAGGGATCCGTCACCTTTCACCATCATAAGGGGTGCACTAATATGAAGCGCATCGAGACGTTGTTGAACCGCTTCCACCAGTCGACGTATGAACGGCGTTAAGCGAGCATTAAGCGCGGCGGTGAGAGCTCGTCTGGGCGCATTCAAACTTGCCGACAACTCGTGGCCACAGGTAATTGGCTTATCGCAGATCGACTGCACGAGCGCTTTCAATGCGATTTCATGTGCGGGGTTGCGCACGCCAAACATGGATGAAATAGCAAAAGCCGAGACAAATTGCTGATGCTTTTCTATTTGAACTCGTGCTCCATCCAGATCGAGAGGGCACTTTTCCATGCCACCTGCATCGTGCCCGCCATTCAAAAGCACCACTGGGTCATTACGCAAGATTTCGACCAGGCCACTACGTTGCACCTGCTGATTAGTGTAACCCGGTAGCAAACTACAAATTGGTGCGCCACGGCCTTCGATAACGGCATTTGTTGCCAGCGTAGTAGAGACAGAAACCAGCTCTACATTGGCATATTGATCATGGGGCAGTTGCTCCAGCGCACCACCAATCCCATCAGACAGGTTATGTGGTGTGGTTAAAGACTTGGCGCTCGCCAATACACCCTGAGTGTCGTCAAACAGTACCGCGTCGGTGTAGGTGCCGCCGGTATCGATTCCAATTTTAAGTGCCATTATTCTGTTCAGTGAATTGTTCGAAAAACCGTCGCACAGTTTCCGGGATAGAGACGGATTGCTCTGTCTCTCTATCGACAAAAACATGCACAAAGTGACCAAAAGCGCTGGGTTGCAGCTGATCGGGCACAAATAGCGCTACTTCATATACCACGCTGGAAGTACCAAGATGGCTAATTAGCAATCCTGCATCCAGGTGTTCGGTGGAGGTTACGGGTCGCTTAAATTTCACATTGACCTCTACTGCCAGAGGAATTATGCGATCATTTAGCCAGTCGATTCCAGCCTGCTTGTCCAGAGCTAGCACAATATATTCAATATAACGGTTGTACATGACATTATTGATATGGCCGAGCATATCGTAGTCACTCCAACGCAGTGCTATTTTTTGCGAGAAAGGAAACTTTGAGCGCTGACTGAGGGTTAAATCCATGGACCTGAAGAGAAAACGGCGACTCTAGCCGATATGTCACAAAATGAAAACTATCCTGGTAGGCTTATTCGCGAAAGGCACGAGACAAAAAACACCAATGCCTATACAAGCGGCTTTTCAATCAGAACCGGGTTGAATACAAGATAAATGCGCAGGATCTTCAATTTGTTACTGGGCGCTACTA
>JBLHGU010000279.1:0-6186 GCA_047615875.1 Parasphingorhabdus sp. | reverse complement strand
TGCTGGACTATTTGGTGCCATACCCATGGTACGTAGAGAGTGCTTGCGATCCAGATCGGATTCCGGCTGATTAAGGATAAACGCACTCACCACACCCAGTGAATTGGTAATTGTAGCGCGATACTTTATAACATCACTCAGCCACTGACTGCCACTAAATCTACGTCGAATAACAACAGAGGCGCCGATTATCATGCTGGCATAGAGTTGCATAAACATTGCATTAGCGTGAAACAACGGCAGCACTATGTAAAAAATATCTTCATCCGTTAGAGCCATGTTCTCAATAGTACCCAGACCAAATAAATAAATATGCGCGTAGGTCATCATCACGCCTTTAGAGGGGCCTGTTGTACCCGAGGTATACATAACGCATGCCAGGTCTCGATAATCCGTTTCTGTAGCTTCTAGCAATTCTGTTGTTCTAGCCCAATCAGAAAACTCAGTAATAGTAAATCTTGCTTTATTTGCATCTTGCTCCAGGCCAATACCAGCATCGCCAACTATTATCAGTTGCTTTAAGTTCTTAAGCTTATGCGCAATTTTGTAAACTTCTTCAACATAGTCTGTATGAACAATTAGAACTTCACAGGCACAGTTGTGCAAAACATGGCGAAGGAATTCACCACGATAATCTGTATTAACCGCAACATGCACAGCGCCTAACCAGGATAAAGAAAACCAGCTTAAGCAGTGCTCAATACAATTGGGCAACATAACCGCTACATAGTCACGCTTCTTGATGTCCAGCGACTTAAGCCACCCGGCGCATCTTTGCGTTGAGTGCAAAGCCTCAACATAGCTTAGTGTCTGATCTTCTATGCGGACTAATGTTTTATCTGCACAATGTTGCGCCTGTAATTTAAGCGTCGCAGATACCGTCCAGTTTTGTTTGTTCCTTAAGTTATCGTTTTTTGGCATATCAGTGATAACTCGATTTCTGATCCGTAGGTTTCCAACGTTTTAACAAAAGTGAATTGGCTACTACACTAACTGAGCTCAGTGCCATGGCTGATCCTGCGAGGGCCGGTGATAACATACCGAAGGCAGCCAGGGGTATCGCAACAACGTTATAAATAAAAGCCCAGAACAGGTTTTGACGCAATTTGCTACGTGTGCGTTGCATGATTGTGAAGGCATCTGCAATGCGCAAAAGATTAGCCTGCATCAAGACGATTCCCGCACTCTGTCGAGCCACATCTGTGCCGGTGCCAATAGCAATTCCGACATCTGCTGCGACCAGTGCAGGGGCATCGTTAATGCCATCGCCAACCATGGCGATGGCGCCATCATTTTGCTGATGGTTTTCTATCCAGGAATTCTTTTGTTCTGGTCTTAAACTAGCGTGAAACTCCTGCACCCCAACTTGGCTGGCAACCCGTGATGCAATAGCCGCATTGTCTCCGGTAAGCATAACCGTCCGGTAGCCTGCGCTATTTAGGCGACTGATGGCTTCTGTGGCTTCTGGCCTGAGTCGATCGGTAAAACTGAGTTCAGCCAACACTTCATCGTCTACTGCAATAAAACTTTGTGTAACTGGCGATGTTGCATCACCCATTACTTCGAATTTAATACCAACCTTATGCATTAGCTGCTGGTTACCAATGTGTACCCGATGCCCACTTACAACGGCACTTACACCAAGCCCTGGATAATTACTAAACTCGCTAGCATCTACAACAACTAGTTCCTTCGAGTTAGCATACTCAAGTAGGGCCTGGGCATAGGGATGTTCACTGTATTGCTGAACAGAAGCAGCGAGTTGCAACACGTCATCATCGTTAGCATCTTGCAGGGTTCTGAAATTAGCCACGATGGGGTTGCCCTCAGTCAACGTGCCGGTCTTATCGAATGCGATGGTTTTAATTAAACCACTGGATTCTACTGTTGCTATGTTACGGATCAGGATGCCATTTTTGGCAGCCAGACCCATACCCGTTACCAGGGCTGTGGGCGTTGCCAAGCCCAATGCACAGGGGCAGGCAATAATAATCACGGCAACAGCGGCGGCTATCGCCTGGTCGAGGCTACCACCAAGCATCAACCAGACAACGAATGTTGTCAGTGATATTAATATCACCGCAGGCACAAACACCGAGCTAATGCGATCGACAAGTTGCTGAATCTGTGCTTTGCCACTCTGAGCATCCTCTACCAGCTGCAAAATTTTGGCCAGAGCAGTGTCGTCGCCAATAGCATCAATGCGAAACAGGAAGGAGCCGCTAATATTTGTCGTTCCACCGGTAACCCTGGCACCGGGCAGAATGGTTTCAGGGACACTCTCACCGGTTAGCATGGACTGATCAATCTCGCTTTGGCCTTGCAGTACTTCGCCATCCGCCGCAATGGTTTCTCCAGGCTTTACACGCACACAATCGCCGGGCAATAACTCGTCCACCGGTACTATTTCTTCACCAGTTGATGTCACAACCAGCGCTGTAGCTGGCCTAAGATTAACTAAATCTTTAACAGCACCCGTAGTTGATAGTCGCGCTCGTTCTTCCAGCCATTTACCCAGCATTACCAGAGTAATCACGACTGCTGCCCCCTCAAAATACAAACCCGCTCCAGCGTGCAAGCCGAGCCAACCGAGCAAGATTAGCAGGCTATAAACATAGGCTGTTGTCGTTCCTAAAACGACCAGCGTGTCCATGTTAACCTGCCTATGCTTAAGCGCATTCAGAGCGCTTTTATAAAATCGCCAACCAACGTAAAACTGCACTGGTGTTGCCAACAGAAGCTCGAGCCAGGGATGCAGAAACATACCATTGCCTGTCAGCATAAAACCCATTTGGAAAAGAAATGGCAGGCATAGCAGAATACCTATTAGTGTTATGTTCCAGGTTTTGCGCAACTCAAGCCGTGAGCGTCTCCACAACTCTCGCTCTGCAGCTACTTTTTTATTAAAGCTATCTTCATGCAGCCGACCCACATAACCTCGGGACTTTATTACGTCGAGAAGTTGGTCGTTACCGAGTCCATCATCGGCAAGCGCTACCCGGGCACGCTGCGGGGTTAAGCTAACGGATGCATCAGTGACCCCTGGCGTATTTTTGAATGCTTTTTCCAGTCCCGATACACAGCCTGCACAATGCATGCCTTCGATATCAAAAACCCGATTAGTACTTTCTATGGACATGGGTTGGAGTAAACCAAATTAGACAATCTACAGGCTTCAGCCTTAGTGTGGAATGCGGGCTCTGAGTGGCACTGACCTGGCACCTGAAACAAGTAATTTTTCACGAATTTTCCATTGTTCGTCGGCATCGGGGTCACCGATAAATTCGACTTCTCTTTGACGTGCATGAGCGACCAATATGCCATTTTTAAAAAGTAATGCCTGATTCTGACTGATTCTGGGACCGGGCAGTATGCCCCCGGTCAAATTTAACGGATCAGACGAAGATATTCTGACAAATATATCGGCTGCAGGAGATTGACGATGTTTACGCAGTATCTTTACCGCCTCGGGCAAGGCAAATTGCTCTCCCTGAAGTTTGGCAATAAAGCGTCCACCGCGAACTTCCCCCCGAGCTTCCAGTCTGCGTAGATACGGCAACAATGCTCTCCAGGGCGGCAGGCCCTTTTCATGGTCGCAAATAGCCCGGCAAACCACCCCATAGCGATGTAATAGTACATCACATAAAACGTCGAGCAATTCATCATCATGCCCCAGGTATTTACCTGGTTTATCCACTGTCTGATTATCAGCGCCCTGGTTATCATCAGCTACAGGCTTTAACAGGCTCCATCGTCCCGACTGCTCAATGCGCGTGGAACTGAGCCTGCGATGACGACGTTGCAAAGACCGGCCACCCTGTCGCCTGCGCGATTGCGGTAATAACAAAGCGCGAAAACCATTGAAGCCGTCACAGGTTACCAGGCCACGGGCAATCAACTCGGCAAGTGCATCCTCAAGTTGTGTAGGCAACATACGGCCATGGTCTACCATATCGTCAAAATAGCAGGCGCCCATTTTATGCAGTAAATCGGTGAGGACTGTTGCCGAGCTACTTAGCGGTGACATTTCGCTTTGTATATCCAGCTTCTGCCATTGTGGATTATCCTCACGGGCGTAAAACCCCACCGACACATTGGCAAGCCCTCTGCTACCTGGCCGATTACCGGTGGATTTCCAACCGTGGTGGCGACGCCATAATATGCGCCCGGACATGCCAATCTGATCCAGCAAACCGGGACTGTAACCATAAATTCGCGCCGGTAGAATATCGCTCTCCCAGCTCTTCAACGGTGCACCATAACCCTCTAATTGGCTGATTATTTCCGCAGTACCTTCAGGGCCTTCCATCCGAGAAGATTGATCGACATGTTGCCACTCGAATAAAAAGCGCATGAATGCCGATAAACTAACCGGCTCAATCTGCGCTCGCAGGGTTTTCAATGTGTAGCGATGTATCCGGGCAAGTAGACGTCGATCACACCATTCCTTTTCATCTACACTTAGACGAAACTCGCCACTGATGGCAAAGCCTTGCTGCTGTAATTGTAGAATGGCAGGCTGCAGGTTTTGCAGAGGAAATCCGCTTAACGCCGATATACTTTGCAAGGTGACGGGCCCACTTATCTCTAGCCGACTTCGTAAAAGTGCCACCATGGCCTCTTCGGCAGACGGTTCGCGAGTGTTATTCCAGCCAATGGCTTGTATATTTTCATGCTGAGAAATTTCCAGAGGTAAGGTCTGAAATTCACCCAGACGTTCCGCGGCAACCCATAGCACCGGTCCGCTATTTAACTGCAATCGGGTGGCTCTGCGTTGACTAACCAGGTCTTCGAAGTAGCTATGCCAACTGAGCCCCCTGCCCTCAATTTCGGTCTGGGCTATAAAACTTCCACAGACCAAAGCATCGTGTAATTCATCAGCACTATTTACATCAGGCCAGGCTTCCCCACACACCCGATCAATTGCTGCGGGATCCAGTCTGGAATAATCCGCCGGGCCTTCATCAGTTACACCACGGCTTTGAACTGCCAGGGTTCGTCTTTCCTCGGCCGGCGCGTCATCCAGAAAGGCATAGGGCTTTGCGTTTAACACCTCTTCCGCTAAAGGAGAGGGCGAAACCATGTCACGACCAGTCCAGGTAATGGTGCCGGACTCCAACCCCTTGAGTAGAGTCTCCAGGCCATTTACGTCCATTACATCGTGAAGGCAATCCCATAAGGTTTGATCAACTAACGGGTGTTCTGGCACTTCCCTTGCGCCTTGAATATTCTCAAAGCAGGCCAATTGATCTGGAAACACCACGGCTACGAGGTCTTCGGCATCAGAGCGCTGAAACTGTGGTGGCACTTTCCGGCCGTTACTAAACCGTCTAACGGCCAGGGCAATGTTGGTAACCCAACGCCAGTGCGTGGGAAAAACCGGCGCGTCCAGAAGAGCCTGTATCAAAACTTCTCTGACACTCGTAGAATTTAGATACTTAGCCACCTCATCAATCTCAAAACTATGGGTTTCCCCAAGCGACAGAACGATGCAGTCTTCCAGCGCCGCGGCTTGTAACTCAAAATTGAAGCGGCGACAGAAACGCTTACGCAGGGCCAGTCCAAATGCACGATTCAATCTCGAACCATTGGGCGAATGGATGACCAGATGCATGTCACCGGCCTCATCGAAGAAGCGCTCCGCAATCATCTGGCTAGCCGTTGGCAACCGTTCGCCAAACGCCCGCCACGCAGCGCCAAGATACTCAGTTAGCTGTGCGGCGGCGTTTTCATCAAGACCGTAGCTTTGCTGTAGTTGTTGTTTGGCATGATTATCACCGTCTGTCGCCAGCCAACCATCCATTTCTTCACGCAGGCGGCTCACAGAATGGCTTAGTGAATCTCCCCTGCCGGGGGCCTCACCGAACCAGAATGGGATATTCGGTGGCTGACCTTTGGCATCTACTACCCTCACTGTGCCCTTTTCAACCCGTAAGATTCGGTAAGACGTATTACCCAGCTGGAAAATATCGCCGGGCAGAGACTCAAAAGCAAAGTCTTCATTCAATGTACCAACGAAGGTGCCCTCGGGCTCCATAATGACCTGATAATCAAACAGGTCCGGAATCGCACCGCCATTGGTGAGGGCAGTTAAGCGGGCGCCTTTCTTGCCATTGATACGTCCGTTGACCAGATCCAGATGGATATGTGAGCCACGCCGGCCACGACGGGTCGAAAAGCCTTCGC
>JBLHGU010000278.1:0-6187 GCA_047615875.1 Parasphingorhabdus sp. | reverse complement strand
TACCGTTATGACCAGATCATGCGTCTGGGTTGGAAAGTATTTATTCCGGTTACCCTGGTCTGGATTGCCGTTATCGGATTCTTTAAGTTTTTCACGCCATTTGGCCACTGGTTTCATTGAGCAATATAGGCATGAGCAATTTCAAACATTTCCTGAAAAGCTTTTCGCTAATCGAACTGCTGAAAGGTATGCGGGTTACTGGTCGTCATCTGGTGAGCAAGAAGTTTACAGTACAATACCCGGAAGAAAAGACCCCCAAGTCACCACGATTTCGTGGTTTGCATGCACTGCGACGTTATCCCAATGGCGAAGAAAGGTGCATTGCCTGTAAATTGTGTGAAGCGGTTTGTCCAGCGCTGGCAATTACTATTGATTCTGCAGAACGCGAGGACGGTACCCGTCGTACCACGCGCTATGACATCGACTTGTTCAAGTGTATATATTGCGGTTTTTGTGAAGAAGCTTGTCCGGTTGATTCTATTGTTCTGACCGATATCCATGAATTTCATTTTGAGGAAATGGGCAAGAACATTATTGATAAAACACAGCTGCTGGAACTCGGCGATAAGTATGAAAAAGATATTGCTGCTGCCCGCCATCAGGATGCACCTTACCGCTAGCCAATAATGACCATGACTTTCCTGGAATTTCTGTTTTACTTCTTTAGTACCATTCTAGTTGTGTCTGCTAGCATGGTTGTTCTAATGCGCAATCCTGTGAAGTCCGCACTGAGTTTGGTGTTGGCATTTTTCAGCGCCGCCTGCCTGTGGATGACTCTTGAAGCCGAATTTCTCGCTATAGTTCTAGTGCTGGTATATGTCGGCGCTGTTATGGTGTTATTCCTGTTTGTTGTCATGATGTTAGACATAGATATTGCTAGAATGCGTGCCGGGTTCGCCCGTTACCTGCCATTTGGTGTGGTTGTAGCGCTGGCTCTGGTGGCAGAACTGACTATGGTGTTAGGTGGTAAATGGGCAAGCCTCGAAGCAATGCCAAGACCAGTACCTAAAGGTGCGGATTACAGTAATACCAGCGAGTTGGGTCGCTTGATATATACAGACTATGTTTGGCAGTTTGAAATCGCCGGCTTGGTTTTACTGGTGGCAATTGTTGCAGCAATTTCATTGACATTAAGACGACGTGTGTCTAAGTATCAGACTCCGGGTAATCAGGTTCGGGTTAAGAAAGAAGATCGTTTGAAGATTATAAAAATGGATCCTGTTATTAAATCCCGTCAGGCAGGTGAAGAAGAATGATTCCACTAAGCCACTATTTGATTCTTGGCGCTATCCTCTTCGCCATTAGCGTTGTGGGAATCTTTTTGAATCGAAAAAATCTTGTCATCATATTGATGTCTATCGAATTGCTGCTACTCGCAGCGAATATGAATTTTGTTGCTTTCTCGTACTATCTACAGGATTACAGTGGTCAGGTTTTTGTATTTTTCATCCTGACTGTGGCGGCAGCTGAGGCTGCAATCGGTCTGGCTATTCTTATTATCCTGTTTCGAAATCGATTTACCATTAACGTTGAAGATCTGGATGAGTTGAAGGGCTGATGAAAACAACATATTTACTCATCCCTCTGGTTCCATTGGCCGCCGCAATAATCGCTGGCTTGTTTGGCCGGTTGATAGGTCGAACAGGATCCCACTGGATAACCACCCTGGGTGTGGCAACATCTTGCATACTGTCAGTTACTGTATTTGTAGATGTCATGGATGGCAATACATTCAATGGACCGGTATACACCTGGGCGGTGTCAGGTGGTATTCCATTTGAAATTGGTTTTCTGATTGATTCGCTCACAGCCACTATGATGGTGGTGGTCACTTTTGTGTCTCTGATGGTGCATATCTATACCATTGGCTATATGGCTGAAGATGACGGCTACCAGCGATTTTTTAGTTATATCTCTTTGTTCACTTTCGCCATGCTTATACTGGTTATGTCGAACAACTTTTTACAATTATTCTTTGGTTGGGAGGCAGTTGGTCTGGTTTCCTATCTGCTGATTGGTTTCTGGTACGAAAAAGATACCGCAATTTTTGCCAATATGAAGGCATTCCTGGTCAACCGGGTAGGGGACTTTGGTTTCCTGCTGGGTATAGCGGCCGTATTACATGTATTTGGTACGCTAGACTACGCCGCAGTTTTTGCCGGTGCCCCAGAAGTTGCTGACCTGACCACCGAGGGCCTTTTTGGTAACCAATGGAGCTGGTTGACCATTATTTGTCTGTGTTTGTTTGTAGGTGCCATGGGTAAGTCGGCACAGGTGCCGCTACATGTATGGCTGCCGGATTCTATGGAAGGCCCAACACCTATTTCAGCACTTATCCATGCAGCTACCATGGTTACCGCTGGAATATTTATGGTGGCAAGAATGTCACCCTTGTTTGAGTTGTCAGAAACAGCCTTGTCGGTTGTGCTTATTATTGGCGCAATCACTGCATTCTTTATGGCTTTAGTTGGTTTAGTTCAGAACGACATAAAAAGGGTAGTGGCCTATTCAACCCTATCGCAATTGGGCTATATGACAGTGGCACTTGGCGCATCTGCGTATAGCGCAGCCATATTCCATTTAGGCACACACGCGTTTTTTAAGGCATTGCTATTTTTGGGTGCAGGTTCGGTCATTATCGCAATGCATCATGAGCAGGATATGCGCAAGATGGGCGGACTGCGACGAATTATGCCAATTACCTATTTGACTGCTGTCATTGGCTCTTTGGCTCTGGCTGGCATCCCACCCTTCTCAGGCTTTTTCTCTAAAGACGCCATTATTGAAGCCGTTCACCATTCCACTATTCCTGGCGCCGGAATTGCGTATCTGGCGGTGCTTGGTGGTGTTGTAGTCACAGCTTTTTATTCCTTCCGACTTATTTTCATGGTGTTTCATGGCAAAGGTCGTATGGATGAGCATACCCGACACAATCTACGCGAATCGCCCAGGGTGGTCACGCTTCCCTTAGTACTTCTCGCTATACCGTCGATAATAGCTGGCATGATATTCGCCGAACCGATGTTGTTTGGTGATTATTTCTCAGGCGTTATTACGGTATTGCCAGAACATGACAGTTTGGGCGCCCTGAAAGAAACTCTCGATGGGCATACTGGTGTTTGGGACAGTATCAAGCATGGCATTTTTGCCCTGCCATTTCCGTTGGCTGTGTTTGGCATATTCCTGGCCTGGTTATTTTATATTCGCAAGCCGGAGCTGCCGGGCCTGTTCGCCAGTCGACTGTCTCTTGTGTATCGTATCCTCGATAAAAAATATGGCTTTGACGAGCTTTATCAGTGGTTATTTGCCGGGGGCAGCACGGCGTTGGGTCGTCTGTTCTGGAAAATTGGTGACGTTACAATTATCGATGGTTTCTTTGTCAACGGGACTGCAAGATTAGTTGGATGGTGTGCAAGCGTCGCCAGACATACGCAGACGGGTTATGTTTATCACTATGCTTTCGCGATGATTGTCGGATTGTTGTTGTTGATGTCCTGGACCTTGTGGTTTTAGAGCTTAATAAGTGATCGAGTCATATTAATGGAGCAAAATTTACTTTCCATCTTGATCTGGTTGCCTGTATTGGGCGGCGCTCTGGTCCTGGCGACCGGTGATGATCGCAATGCGGGTGTAGCACTCAAGCTGGGGCTGGGGTTTTCCATCCTGATTTTTCTGCTCAGCCTGCCGCTATATAGCAACTTCGATGTCAGCAGTTCTGCCATGCAGTATGTTGAGCAGGGTATGTGGATTGAAGCGTATAACATTCAATACCATCTAGGTGTCGATGGCATCTCAATGCCATTAATCATACTAACCACGTTTTTAACAGTGATCTGCATGCTTGCGGCTTTCAGTTCTGTTAAAAAGCGCGTGGCGCAATATGTTGCTGCATTCCTGATAATGGAAGGTGTCATGATCGGTGTATTTGCTGCACTGGATGCCATTCTGTTTTATATCTTCTGGGAATCCATGTTGATACCGATGTATTTGATCATTGGTATCTGGGGTGGCGTTAATCGTATATACGCGAGTATTAAGTTCTTTTTGTACACATTGCTGGGCTCGTTGTTGATGTTGGTAGCATTTATCTACCTGTACAACATTACCGGTGGTAGCTTCGATATTGCTGAGTTCCATCGTACGCCCCTGGCGCTGAATGTTCAGATATTAATATTTGTGGCGTTCTTTACGGCATTTGCCGTGAAAATTCCGATGTTCCCAGTACATACCTGGTTACCCGATGCCCATGTAGAGGCACCAACTGGAGGCTCTGTTATTCTGGCCGCCATTATGTTGAAGATGGGCGGCTATGGTTTTTTACGCTTTGCATTGCCCATTACGCCTGACGCTTCACATGAACTGGCGGGCTTCATGATTACGCTTTCATTGATCGCCGTAATTTATATTGCCCTGGTTGCTTTGGTGCAGTCAGATATGAAGAAGCTTATCGCGTACTCGTCTATCTCCCACATGGGTTTTGTTACTTTGGGAATGTTTATATTTTCTAGCCAGGGCATTGAAGGGGCGATGATGCAAATGATTTCCCATGGATTTATTTCCGGCGCGTTGTTCCTGTGTGTTGGAGTTCTATATGATCGATTGCATTCACGGGAAATCTCAACCTATGGTGGTGTTGTAAAACCCATGCCGGCATTTGGTGCATTTGTCGTGCTATTCGCTATGTCCAATGCCGGGTTGCCGGGCACTTCCGGATTTGTTGGTGAGTTCCTGGTTATAGTTTCTGCATTTGAAGCAAATGCCTGGTACGGAATTTTAGGTGCTACTACTTTGATTCTGGGAGCTGCTTACACGCTCTGGATGATTAAACGGGTTATTTTTGGTGCGATAACAAGCGATGCTGTAGCGGCGTTGAAAGATATTAATACCATGGAATTTATAATGTTGGCTCTGCTGGCCTTTGCCGTCCTGTTTTTTGGAATCTGGCCCAACCCCTTGTTAGAGGTCATGCATGTCACAGTTGATAACCTGGTCAATCAAGTCAGCGTGAGTAAATTCTGATGACCCCAGAAAGTGTTCAGTACTTGCCGGTATTGCCGGAGATAATAGTCGCCCTGATGGGTTGTCTAATTCTTATTATCGATCTTTACTTGCCTAAAGATGATAAGCGTATTAGTTATTACTTAACATTAGCTACATTATTAACTGCGTTAGGTGTTGTTGTTAATGGCTATGGCGACTTTGCCGGACTAATTTTTAATCACGCGGTTATTGATGATGCGCTAGCAGATGTTGTTAAGGCAGGAGTATTAGCGGCAGCTTTCTGTTTGATTGTATATTCCCGCAACTATGCGCAAGACCGTCAGCTTTTAAAAGGCGAATTTTTAGTACTGGTTTTGTTTGCTGTGGTCGGGATGATGGTGTTGGCTTCAGCTAGCCACTTGCTTAGCCTGTATATGGGCCTTGAATTACTATCGCTCTGCCTTTATGCATTGATTGCGATGCAAAGAGACTCCGGTCAGGCTTCAGAGTCTGCAATGAAGTATTTTGTATTGGGCGCACTTGCCAGTGGTATCTTGCTTTACGGCATGTCCATACTTTACGGGCTGACTGGCACACTGCAGATTGCAACTATGGCAGAAGCCATTAGTGTAATGGACGATAGATCGTTGCCATTGATTCTGGGGCTGATTTTTGTGGTCGTTGGACTCGGTTTTAAACTGGGTGCAGTACCGTTCCACATGTGGGTGCCGGATGTTTATCAGGGCTCACCAACCTGTGCAACGATACTAATTGGCTCAGCACCCAAATTAGCAGCTTTCGCCATGGTGGCCAGATTGTTGGTCGATGGTTTGGGCGATCTACATCAACATTGGAGTGGCATGCTCGCGGTGTTGGCAATACTTTCAGTGGGTGTTGGAAATACCCTGGCTATTGCGCAAACCAACATAAAGCGCATGCTGGCTTATTCTACAATCTCCCACATGGGCTTTTTCCTGTTCGGCATCCTCAGTGGTGCTCTTGCAGGATATGGTGCGTCATTGTTTTATGTGTTGGTCTACACACTAATGAGTGTTGGTGCGTTCGGTATACTAATGATCCTCTCTCGCAAGGATTTTGAATGTGAGAATATTGATGATCTGAAAGGCCTAAATCAAACTCATCCCTGGTTAGCATTCCTGATGATGTTGTTAATGTTTTCCATGGCGGGTGTGCCTCCGACTGTTGG
>JBLHGU010000277.1:0-6188 GCA_047615875.1 Parasphingorhabdus sp. | reverse complement strand
AAGCAGATAACCCCCGGCGGTGCTCAACCAATAGATAAAGCATTCAGGGATGGTCAGGGACAATATGTGGTGCAGCAAGGCCCTTTTCCACAACAGTTGGAAGAGGAGAAATTGGGCTCTGTAGTCGCTAGAGTAGGTCCACAAATTGGCCCCTGTGCATTTTCTAGCCTGGCTGCAACGCCACAGTGGTTATCTACAGATGCAGCGCCTGGGTTTATTAGAGCCTATAAGAAGGCACGCATCTTTTTAAACGAACATAATGCCAATGAAATCTTCCAGTCTATCTCCTCTTATTTTCCCGATACTGAGCCCCAGGCTCTAATTGAATGCATTCAATCCTATCAAGCACTAGGTTGCTGGACTCCTCATGTAGAAATCACACCTGAAGCATTTGAAGTAACCCAGGATGTTTTTAAATACGTTAATGCCATTGATCGGCGTTTTTCATATGCTGAGGTGTGTTGCCCGCCGCCAGAATAATTTCCTCAAGTATTGGAGAAACTTTATTTCAGGTCTGGCATAGCAAAGAGTTTTAAGCGCCCAGACTTTATGGTTTGGATAATCACTTCCACATCGGGCCCCGGTGATCGATCTTTTTCTAGAACAGCAATGCTATCGTAGAGCGGTAAGACAAATTCTTGTATGCATGCGCCTGGCAATTGATCTCGTTGGCGAAGTGCCGTAAGACCGGCTAACAGCTCGTAGGCGAATATTTGTTCGACCAGCTCCGCCATGTCTTGCAATCGTTGAGCCGCGGGGATCGACATTGCCATGTAATCCTCCTGGCCCAGTGAAGATTCCTGTGTGTGCAAGCTCACAGGCTGTGCCAGTAATTTCAACCGGGCAACAAGATCTATGCTGGCTTTATGCACAACAACCATGCCGGCATCCAGACCCGGCCGAGGGGCAAGTTGAGTATTTAATCCTGTGTGCTGCGAGTCGAGCAACCGATGCAATCGTCTCTCACTCAGTTGGCCAACGTGGGCAAGTGCTATCGCCACAGCATCAAACTGACTGCACAAATGCTGACAATGAAACACGCCAACAGACAATAATCTTGCAGGCTCGCTTTCGGTCAGCAAAGGGTTACCGGTAAAACCTTGCAATATCCACTCTGTACACTTTTTTAGATAATCAAGGGAGTCAAATAGTGCGCCATGAACCTGGGGAATAATGCGTATTGACACTGGCGCCTGCAATTTGAATGGTCCTATCTTGCTGCCATTGAACAATTTATGAAAATGGTCGAGGACAATTCCAACACCTGGTTCGAAAGCAATTTTTTTCAATTCCACATCAAAAGAATCTCTAGGTGCAGACATACCCTCCACGCTGACTGAAGCAACATGGTTGGCAAGGGATAGCAATTCCATCAAACCTCTGTGTAGAGAAATTGCATATGCTGGCGCAGCAGTAATACCATTGATCAGTGCTATGCCCTCTTTATCTAATGGAATATAAGGCTTAAGATTATTCTGCTGAAGCACATCGTTCGCTGCCACCTTCTGATTGTTCTCGCTGACGAAACCTTCGCCGATCAAAACTTGAAAACAATGTGCATTAGCAATGGCATCAGCCGCCATGCCATGACCAGCCTTAGGCACCCATGGCGTGACACCAAGATTGAGCAATTCAACAATTCGATGACACAATGCAACGCTGACACCATCCCTTGCCGAAAGGAAATTGCTTAACCGTATGACCATCATGGCTCTGACTATTTCTCGCTCCCAGGCAGGGCCAATTGCGGCCGCCCGTGCACGTAACATATTAGCGGCAATATCTCGTCGCTCGTCTTCACCAAGATCTTCACCTACCATATTACCCAGCCCGGTAGTTACACCATAGCAAGGTACTCCCTGAGTTATCAGGCCAAGAAATCTCGCCCTGCCCTGTTCAACCTGATCAGCAAGTTTTTGATGAATCTGTAGCGCTTCACCATGCCAGGCGATGCGTACGATATTTTCCCAGTTCAGATCTCTTAGATCCCGGATTGTAATCATCTATAGGGCAACACATGTCCAATGCCCATTGCCTGGGCTTTTTCCAGCATCGCATAACCTAATGCAATATCAGACGTCGACAAGCCTCGGTGCCAAACCAGGATTCGCTCCTCGTCAGACTCTCTCCCGGGCAACATGCCGGCACAGACCTGACCTAGCTCACCATGGATGTTATCCTGGTTCACCTTGCCAGAATCAACGTGTCTGCGCAGGCAACCAAATGGTCCGATTAATGCTTGCCGCCAGTCATCTACGACAATTTTATCCATGCGATCTGTAATGTCGTCCTCAACTGCACTAATCGTGCCATAGGGTATTACCAGCGCACCAGGTTTAATCCAGTCTGTTTTAAACAACGCTTCGGGCTGACTCAATCGGGAGGCCTCGACCATAATATCGGCATCTTCCAGACAACTACGCCAGTCTTTAGTTGCTATTACGGGTTTGCCTAAATCCTGGCTCAATCGTTCTGCGAATGCTGCCTGACTTTCAGGCCTCCTGGAGTGAACACGTATTTCTTCGAAATCGAATAGATGGTCCAGCAACCGAACGTTCCAGTAAGCGGTTCCTCGGGCGCCAATATGCCCCAGCACTTTCGGTTTTGACGGCGCAAAGTACTTACCCGCGATAGCTGTTACTGCACCCGTTCTCATCTCTGTGATGTCCGTCGCATCAACGATAGCATTAGGTATTCCCGTAGTCGGGTCGAACAGATTGAGCAAACCAAATTCCGACGGCATGTCTTTTTTGTAGTTATCGACAAAATCTCCCACCACCTTGATTCCAGCCTGTTTTATAGGCGCTATGTATCCACGCAGAACATTGAAGTGCCCTTTAACCGATGGGTCAGGAATCAGATGCATTCTAGGCTCAACAACGGTTTCACCATTAGCCTGAGCGACCAGGCTAACCTCTATCGCATCGAGTATTTCCTGATTAGAAAGTTTTAGCGCCTGGATATCTATTCCGCTAAGATATCGAATGGAATATGTCATAGTAAATTCTCTGAAATTTGTCGTAATGTTTAACTTTTAATCGGGCTTGTTATATCAGCAGCAAGCTAAATGCTCTATATAAATTCAAAGCACTGATTGCTTAACAAATATTTTTTTGTTCGGCAAGCTGACACTTAAGCGTTGTGCAGACAGTATTTGCCTAACAACTTCATTGTACATCGACTGGGTAGTTTTCTAATGCAGGACCAGACTCATAATGACCAGCTCTCAAGTTACCTGAAACTTGGCTGGACCCAATTCGAGTTCGATACAAATATAGATGTATGGGTGAGACATGCATTGCCTTGTGCAAAAGCCGCTATAATCAGTCCAGATTTCGCCCAGTGGTTTCGCAACAACAACACCTGGTTTGTCGGTGTTAATGCCCTGCCAAACGATCCCCTTGGTCGTGTAGGAAAAAGTAGTCATTTACAGGGTAAAGTAACCGATTTCATCAAACGGCTAATGCCTGATGAAACTTTTCAATGGGATCAGGGGCAGATATCCGTTTGCTACCCAAGTTATCCACAGCCCTGGGAGGGAGAAACAGAAGCGGCCCATCAGTATCGATTGAAACGCGACGCAGCCCACGTTGATGGTCTTGCCAGAGAGGGACCACAGCTAAAACGACACCTTCGAGAACATCATGCTTTTATTTTAGGCATTCCACTTGTGTCAGCACCAGCAGATGCGTCGCCAGTAGTTATCTGGGAGGGCTCGCATCAGATAACTAGAGACTGTTTTAAAGAATATTTGCAACATATTCATCCCGACAACTGGGGTGATGTCGACGTAACAAAGCGCTATCACGAGCTTCGAAAGCAAATATTCCATAGTTGCAATCGAATAGAACTGGCCGTCCAGCCTGGTGAATGCTACTTAATACATCGACTGGCTATGCACGGAATCGCCCCATGGCGGAATAAGCAACTGGGTTATAACGATGGAAGAATCATCTGTTATTTTAGGCCGGAACTGGACGACCCCGGCAAGTGGTTAAGTTTACGGTAGATATTGGGATAAAGTTTTTTCATTAAAACGAGCTTAGATTTTCTACGCGCCATGAATTAAAGGGCACATTTATTCACTTTAAATTATTAAAAAAACACGTTGCGACAGGAATCCTTCACAGGAACAGTTAAAATAGGTTATCCACGTAAAACAGTGACGATTAATTGCCCCCAAAACCCACTTTTGCCTGTGGATAACTTTGTGGATAAACTTCAAATTTTTACCACCTAAATTTGCAAGAAAAATCGGTATCAATTTTTCTTACAATAAATATTCCAATTAATTATTTTATTTCAATAAGTTACAGAGCTATCTTCAGACTACTCTCAAACAATATGCTGGAAGTGCTCCTTTTTCTTCGTGCCGTAATATTGTTAACAACTTAATTCGGTCATTTCGATAATTGTTATGAAAAACACCCAAAACAAAACTTCCACAAAACAGTATAACGTGCTTCCGGCCGGGATATTCCGTCGTTTAGGATCAATGCTTTATGACATCGTGCTGTTATTCGGCGTGTTATTCGTATTTGCAATTCCGGTATCGCTACTTGATCCACTTACCAGAGAGCTAACCTTCGTCGAATGGGGCATTCGAGTGTATTATTTATCGGTTATTGCTACCTACTTTTCCTGGTTCTGGAGTCACGGAGGGCAAACTTTGGGCATGCGGGCATGGAAACTTCATGTTGTTGACAAACAATCTAGTGGTTTGACCTTCGGCCTCGGCTTACAGCGGTTTTTGGCTGCAACGATAAGTTTGGCGCCAGCTGGTCTGGGCTTGCTCTGGATTCTATTTCAAAACGATAAAACCGCTTTGCACGATAAAATATCAGGTACACGTATACAGCACAGAAAGATAGTATAAGACCATAAGTACTTGCAAACCCCACTCTCAACGTTCCCACAGGTAATGCAATGATAAAATTTAACGCCGTTATTATCGGTCTTTTCAGTTCATTTATGGCGAATTCGCCAGTATTTTCAAATGAACCGGTACAACCCGAATCTGGCGATCAGATTAGCCATAAGACCACAGTAAATTCCAACTCGTTTATGCTGAGTGCCGCTAACCCCCTGGCAGCTAAAGCGGGGCATGAGGTATTGTCACGCGGCGGCACCGCCATGGATGCGGCCGTAGCTGTTCAGTTTGTTCTCAATCTTGTTGAACCACAGTCTTCTGGCATTGGAGGCGGCGCTTTTCTGCTTTACTGGGAGCAAGCAAGCCAACAACTTTACACCCTGGACGGTAGGGAAACTGCACCTGCCAGCGCCAGACCGGATCAGTTTCTGGAAGCAGACGGCACACCACAGAAATGGTGGAAGCGCATAACAGGCGGACTGTCAGTCGGTGTACCCGGCACATTGAGATTGCTAGAAACCGCACACAAAAAATTTGGTAATCAAACCTGGTCTGGATTGCTACAACCAGCAGTAGAGCTTGCTGAAAATGGCTTTCTGGTTTCACCAAGAATGGCTCATTCAATCGAGAAATCGGCAGATAGGGGTCTAAAAAACTTTACGCCGACTCGTGATTACTTTTTTGATGACAACGGGGAACCATTAGTCGCCGACCATTTACTACTAAATAAAGAATTTGCCAAAACCTTGAGAAAAATTCAAATTAGTGGGGCGACCGAATTTTATGCGGGCTCTATTGGTGAGGCGTTGGTTAACACGGTTAACAACGCAAGTGCAAACCCAGCATCGATGACGATGCAGGATCTTGCTAACTATCAGGTGAAGTTTCGCCCGGCGGTATGCGGCTCATACAGGGGTTATCAGATTTGCGGTATGGGCCCGCCCACTTCTGGCGGCCTTACAGTGGCCCAAATCCTTGGCATGCTAGATCATCATGAAATTTCCGGCACAGACTTTAACGCAGAAAATGTTCACCTGATTGTCGAAGCTCAAAAACTAGCCTACGCAGATCGTGCAAAATATATCGCAGACAGTGATTTTGTTCCGGTTCCCGCTTACGGCTTATTATCATCAGACTATCTTGCAAAACGGGCATCACTTATTAATCGTCAAAGTGCGATGCAGAAAGCTGAAGCGGGCGAGCCTGACTGGCTAATGTCAGCAGACTCCTATGCGTCTATTTACCATCGCGAGCTAACGGGTACGAGCCACTTCAGCATTGTTGATCAATATGGCAATGCTGTGTCAATGACCACCAC
>JBLHGU010000276.1:0-6298 GCA_047615875.1 Parasphingorhabdus sp. | reverse complement strand
ATGAAAAAATATGGTTCGGTACTTGGAATAAAAGAGCAAGCGCAGGGAGTGGAGTAATGAGATTCTTAAAGACGATTGTTTTACTAGCCGGGCTCTTGTCTGTATTTTCCCAGCAAATTCATGCGGTTGTATTTGTTATACCTGAAGGAGCTTCCGAAGAAGTTAAACAGGCACTACAGCCCCAGCTTGATCTGGGTGATCGTCTAATTTCCGAGCAGCCGGAAGCAGTACAGAAAATAATGCGTGAACAACGTATAGCTGAAAGTAATCGCCCATTACCACCAGTACCTGCTGCCACAAAAAAGCAGTTGTTTAATCAGTTGGTTGCAGTAAGTGGTTTAGGTATGCGAGATTTATTCAATTTTTTAACTTCAAAGAAGAAAGTAGCCGATGGTGTGGCTTTTGATGAAGTTATAGAGGCCATGCTGTTAAAGGCCAATGAAGTAAATTTTAAAAATGTTGGTCACAATAAATTCTGGAAAGATGCGTCGGCGGTTACGGGCTATCCAGCATTGCGTGTCGAAATTTTGCAATTCTGTGATGCGGTTGTTGGCAGACGCATGCTTGATTTTAGTCCAGAGTTTTCGATCTTTATCCCTTGTCGAATTACTGTGTTGGAAGACGCCACAGGGGATATCTGGTTGATGACTCTTGATTGGGATGTTAGTTGGCTCTCAACGGCCTGGCATCCAGGGTCTGAGTTAAGCGAACAATTAAAAGAAGACGGTCTAAGAATTCGCGATGCAATGGCACAAATTATGCATGCAGGCGCAACTGCTGAATGGTAATGATCGACTACTTCCTTGTTTCTGAATATTGGTAAATTATTCTGAGTTGCTCTATAACTGGACAAAGTACTGGTTGTAGTTGTTTGCGCATTAGTGATCCAACAGCGGTGCTACGCGAGAAGTGCTTTAACAGCAAAGATTCTCCAATTAACGCAAGAAAATTTAGTGCGTAAGTTATCTCTTTTAACTGTTTATTTTCTAGTTGGAAGCAATTATTCATAATTTCTTGTTCGGCTATTAAATGCTGCATGATAGCCGTAATGCTTTCAGGCATCTTCTCTAGCTTTTGTATGGAACCAATAGCTTTACTAATCTCTTCAAATACGCTCGTTACTATGAATGGGTTAGCAGGTTGCTTTAGTATTAGCATAGCTGTATGAAAGAAGGACCTGCCCTGGATTGAAACCGCCCATTCAACCATATCTTCTGGTCGGATGTTGTGTGTTTGTGGGTTCGAAAACGTCTGACTACGCATTGAGGTAATCTCTCCATTGCAACGATTCAAGTAGGTTGGCCCGCGTCGCAAAAAGCCAAGTAAAATACTTGTTTTGGTGTTGCCACGTTGCCACAAAGCGGAGACCTGTTCTTCGGTAAGCAAGCCATTGTGTAAAACTAAAAAGGTTGTTTGTGCGATGTTTTCAGGGTCTGTTTCAAATGGCAAATATTCGAGAAGGAAATGGGCCAAAATTAAACCGATCGGAGATTGTGCAACGTCGTTACTTTGAAGTAAAAAACGCGCCACCTCACTATTGGGGTTAGCCCACCACGCTAGTTCAGCAAGTTCTGCAGAAATGTTTTGGGATGACGCCACTGCAACAACTGCCTCAGGCTCGGCTAATCTTAATAAGCTGGATAACCGTCCGCTATTTAGCTGCCCCATACGACTCCAGCGGCCCAGGAAAACAGGATATCCATTTGGGTGGTCGATAACCAGGCTGGATAACAACTCCCTGACCAATTTGACATACTGTTCGTCTTTGCAGGTTGGTCTTAGTTGTACCGAATGTTGCTTGCCATCCTGAATTCCGTAGACAACCATGTTCGACTCATTTAGTCGAATTGCCTGGCTTTGACTGGCAAGAACATGTAGTCGAATACTATCTTGTGAATTGAGTTGTGCGTTTTTCAAAGTTGGTTACAAACTGGCTGAAAATATTCTTTTCAGGGTTACTAATTAATAGGCCCAATTTATGTATAGATTAGAAACAAAACAGCAGAAACTCTATAACTTTGGCAACTATGCTGCGATAATTGTCACATTAAGACTGATTAGATAATTGGAGTTTGAAAGTGAATACATCATATTATGAAACTGTTGATAAACTCGAGAAATCTGGAATACAGCAGGAATATATTCAGGGTTGGGTTGGGGGCTTTCTAGAGAATCCACTACGAGAAGAGCAACGAGTAACTGAGGCTTATACCGCTGGCTATGCAGATGGAAAAAACCAAACGACGGATAGTGCCGAAAATTTTAAAGCTTAGATAATCTAGCATTCAAAGTTTGACGCTATTCCGGTGCACGAAATCCATCGAGAATAGTTGTTGTCCCTAGCAAGTTATCGAGGCCTTTTTTCAGTTCCACGATAGCAGTTTTTGCATCAATTTCCATAACATGGTCTATTATCCAGCGATTGGTCTGATTTGCTCCCATTAAGTCCTGTATGTGTCGACCCAATGTTCGAAGCATGCTATAGCTGGGTTCTCCCGCTGTAAATCCAAGTTCAGAATACTCTTCAATTCGCTTGTTCAAGTTAGCTATGTAGTCATTTTTATAGTCTTGATCATGGCCCCAAACATCTTCCAGATTACGTTGTAGGTGTCGAGCGGTGCTCTGAGCGAGAGTAGTCACAAAATCTCGCCTGGCATTCGTGTCAAAAAACTGAAAAGTAAGCCGATCAGCTATGTGTACAAGTAAAAACAGGTATTCTTTCAATACGTTCATTCGCTGAGTATCATCATGATATATAAAGTCTTCACGATGTAGATTCTTCGTCTGTTCCAATGCGATTTGCCAAATTATATAGGCAAGCGCGTTAGCGTTATCAGTGACGCTGGCGGTGCCTTTTAGCCATTTACTTCGAATGCGCATATATAAAAGAAACTTGTAGGCGGAAAATTGCGGAATGTATTGTAGAGGGTTCGATTCATGTTAGTTTAGCACGATTAACTGATGCAGCATTTCGTGAAGGTTTAATGTTTCATGTTTGCAAATCAGTTCAAAAAATTATGATATTTGTAATGCACAGTTCGCTGAAAACTATTCGATGTGTGTTTTCCTGTTGCAGCCTGGCTAACTAATTGAGATGTTCAACGTGAGTTTTCAGGTAATTATCCGATTCATGAATGCGGTGGTGGTTTAAATTGCTAGTTATTATAGATGGATTGCTTTCTCCAGACACCGTTCAATCAGTGGGGTCGATACTGAAGGATGCAAAATTTATTTCTGGTGCTCATAGTGCGGGCAAGATGGCCACGCAGGTAAAAAATAATACCGAGCTACCTGTCGATGCAAGTCAGTGCAACAAACTTAACCAGTTGGTCATGGGTGCCCTGGTTAATCATCCAACCTTTAAAAATGCCGCACTACCCCATCGTGTTGCAGCGCCTTATTACTCCTGCTACACCAGCGGCATGCAGTACGGCGAACATATAGATGACCCGATAATGGGGGAGGGTGCACTTTATCGCTCGGATGTATCAATTACGGTTTTTTTAAGTAACCCCAGTCATTATGACGGTGGTGAGCTGTGCGTAAAAACTGGATTTGGCGAACAGCAAATTAAGTTACCAGCAGGCAGCGCAGTTCTTTATCCTTCAAGTAGTCTGCATAGGGTAAACGAGGTGTCGCGTGGTATAAGGTATGCAGCTGTCACATGGGTTCAAAGTCTGGTTAAGCGAGCCGATCAGAGGGAAATATTATTTGATCTAGCCAGCGTGCGTGATGAGCTAACAACTCAAGCGCCAGAAGCAGATAACACTTCCAGAATCGAGCATTCTTATGTCAATCTGGTTCGCATGTGGAGTGAGGTTTAGCTTGCATTTTCACCAGCACCTGGATTTTCTGCAGAGCCACTAAATTTCATGCTTTAGATCAAATTCATCTGATTAATTCGAACAATTAGGCCTGATTGGTGAGACTTGCTAGCCAGGCCTCGCATAATTTGCTGATATTAGGCTGGGGTTCCGCGGCCTGTTGGAGTCCTAATTTTGCTATGCATAGTTAAACTGATGAATTCAGCATATAATTCCAATAGATCATCAGCTCAAAACTGGTGTTTTTAGTGATTAGCAAAATAATTGATGCACTGTGGAATTGAGGAACGTATGTCAGCGACTGAAAATTTGACAGTAATGTTTACTGACATTGCGGGTTTTACTGAAAAAACAGCAAAACTGTCGCGGCAGCAGCATAAGCAATTGCTCTCGGACCACGACCGCCTGTTGCTACCAGTGATTAAACACTTTGGTGGTAAGAAAATTAAATCTGTTGGTGATGGGATGCTAATTTCTTTTCGGTCCCCAACAGATGCGGTGAAATGTGCAATGGCCATGCAGGATCAAATGTATGGGTATAACCAAAACAGGGACGAGATTGAGAGAATTGATATTCGTGCCGCATTGAATGCAGGCGAAGTTCAGATCGAGCGAGGCGATATTTTCGGCGATGCAGTAAATCTGGCATCGCGACTTGAAGGTATTACTCCGCCGGGAGAGATTTTTTTTACCCAGGCAGTGTATTTGGCCATGCACAAGGCAGAAGTTCCTCACGTAGAAGTTGGTAAAGAAAATTTTAAAGGGGTAGATCAAGCTGTAGAAATATTCAAAGTGCGAAAAAGTATCGAAGATGGCTCCGCTGCCCCTTACGATAGCGATCTATCATTCACTAATTCTATTTTGTCCGGATTGAGATCTAGTGACTCGGCTTCGTCATCGGGCGGTGGCAAAAAGTTGCTCGCCGTAATTGCGGTTGCCGTAGTGCTTGTAGTAACTTACTTTTTGCTGCAGAGCTTTCGTGGTGACCCAACAGATATTGTAAATTTGAAAGAACAATCTCAAGCGATGCTTGATGCTAATCAACTTGCTGAAGCACAGAGCCTTGCCGAAGATCATGTAACCTCTAACCCTGAAGATGCAGAAGGTTTGATTTTAATGGGGCACGTACAAATTGCCTCCGGTGAGATAGATGAAGCGCTTCATTCTTACCGACGGAGCGTCGAGTTAGAGGCCACTCTGATTGAAGATGAGAAGCTAGTAACAAACGTACTGGGTGTGTTGGGCGAAAATGAGTCAGCCAATCTATTTGTCATCGAAAACCCAACTCAGGCGTTTATTGATGGTCTTTTTCAAGCATCTGTAACGCCTGGATGGGAGAAACGTCGTAACGCTATCAAGATGCTGAAGAAATTAAGTATGCATGAGAAAATTGACTGGGTTGAGGTTACGCTGGCCGATCTTCAAGAACAAACTGGCTGCGAAGAAAAGCTTAAATCAATTCAAACACTGCGAAAATTAAGAAATAAGCGCTCTCTTAGTGCACTAAAGAAGTTAGTCGATGTTTCTTTGATTGAAAAAGTTAAGTCAAACTGCTATCGATCAGAATTGAAGAAAACTATTGCTGAAATTGAGGGTGGTTCCTCGATGCAATCGACCACTAACGGACGGCTGCCAGAAAGTGATGATATACCATCCTCAGGCAGTGGTGGACTCAGCAAATTGATGGATAAACTAAAAAGTGTAGGCGCTGTCTCTGGTGAAGTCACTGAGGTTGAAGGAAGCGACAAGTGATAAAAGTTATTATAGCTTGCGGCGAATGGAATCTACATCAAGCCTAATTGATCGATTAACGACCACATATAGATTGTTAGATAATGCAAATTAGTCAGTTCATGGCCAGGCAATATTCGAACCCAACTGGATGGTTCGGAAAATTCGTCACTGCAAAACTCCTGAATCGCGCTAACAGAGTAGCCAATAATGCTGTTTACAACGCCTTAGCATTAACTCCTTCGGATCGTGTTCTGGAGATTGGTTTTGGTGGCGCAGATCTACTCTTTAAAATCGCTCGAGATTCGCCCTGCAATTTGCTGCAAGGAGTTGAAATTTCATCGACTATGATTGATCGTGCACAATCTATGATGGCAAAAGATAAAAAATTGGCTTTCACAAAGTTAAGCCCGGGAAGTACCGCGAACCTTTCTTTCTGTAACGGTAGTTTCGATTGCGTCTGCTCAGTTAATACCGTGTATTTCTGGAACGATCTAGACAAATGTTGCTTCGAATTAGCCAGAGTTACAAGCAAAAATGGTAGGGTTGTTTTGGGTTTTGGAACGGGAGAAAAGTTGCATCAAGCTGGCTATTCAGAAAAGGGCTTCAAATTTCATCATCCAGATGCCATCCAAAAATCTATGGAGAAAGCAGGTTTAGATCTTTCAAACAGTCGCCGAATTGACCGTTCGTTCAAGGATCCATTTTACGTGTTAGTGTTTTCTCGACATGACTGAACGCTA
>JBLHGU010000275.1:0-6322 GCA_047615875.1 Parasphingorhabdus sp. | reverse complement strand
ACCATGCGATGCGCGCCTGCTATGCAGCGTTAGCGATGCAAGCAGATATGAGCGCTATCGCCGAGAAGGCGCGTCATCAGTTTGGTGTGGAGGTTCAGGTTCGCATTGGAAATTTCCCTGGCAATAGGACGGCCAGAGGAACTGTTAGAACTGCGATCAGAGCCAGCAATTTAAAAGCCTGGGATAACCCACTTGCATCCGCATACAAACCGAATAGAAAAGGCCCAGCTACTGATGATCCACTCGCTAAAGTGTAAATCAATGCATAGCCACGTGACTGTCTATCCTTGTGAATTAAATCTGCGGTAGCACCATAAGTAACTGTTGAAGAGCCCTGTATCACCAGGCCGACAAATGGCAATAGGAACAAAACTGCACTTAATGGAACCCAATCTAATATCAGGATTCCCAGTACCGTCAAAATTTGAATAATGATAAAGGTATTTCGGTCACCAAACCTGGCCGCGGTTGCACCGCAAAAGAACTTGCCTAGCATGCCCCCTACCAATACCAAAACAACGCCTAAACCTGCAACGGCCTCTGGAACACCCCTTTCAAGTAAATAAAAAGCGATGAAGGTTAGAAACACCGCTTGAATTAGACTATCGAGAAAAACTACCGTTCCCAAAATGGCAAAGCGTCGGGGATTGAGAATTCCCCAACGGTTTGTTAATGCGATTCCTTCGTTGGAAGTCTTTTCTGCCACACCTCGGTGGCTCGCAGTTCGCAGCCAGAATATTACGCAGCCACCGAATACAGCACTAAAAATAGCCAACAACTGCACTGCAGAAGTCCAGGCCAGTCCAATGCCAATACCTACACTAAAGAGTCCCGTAAATGTAAGTTTTCCAGCGTCTCCGAAAGAGTTGTACAAACCCAGCGCCCAGCGTCTACTGCCACCCGCATAGGCATGCACGATCATTGCTGAGGCCAGAGAGTGCTGAAAAGCCGCGCCAAGGCCAGCTAACAGGAAAAAAACCGCTACTGTTACAAAGTCTACAGACAAAGAAATTCCGTAGTAACCCAGGCTGGCGCCAAGCAACCCCATGCCTAACAGGATGGCCACATTCAATCGGTCTGCCATCATGCCAGCGGGAATCTCCATCACAGTCATTGCGGTATGACCTATGGCCCGCAAAACACCGACCTGTGCGTAGTTTAGTGACAGACTCTGAGCGATAAGTGGCAGTAATACATACTGCAGGGCAACCAGGCCATCCTGGACGAAATGGGCACCACAGCCGACAACTAATGACTTTGTTTTTTGCAACATGGGCTGGAGTATACTGGGCCACTGTTATCGAGATGCAATACTCGCCCAGAAAATGTAATAATAATTTACCTTCATTGAATATTGCCGCGGATTGCGGGTCAGCCCAAGGGTTACGATTATGAAAACCAAACTACTCATTATTGCATTTTGTGCCCTGTTTATTTCAGCCTGTGGTGGGGGCAACAGTAGCAGTGGTGGTGGCAGTAATAACAGTGGCCCAAGTGGAGCGAATACATCGGCACTAGCGGGCACTTATGTCGGAACCGTTGTACTTGTTGTAAACGGTCTCGGGCAAACCGAGTCGGATACTTTCAAGTTAGTTGTTACAGTTAGCAATAACGGCGAAATATTTCTGTATTTTGAAGGATCTGTGCTGGCCAGTGGTCCGGTAAGTGCGGCAGGAGTATTCTCCATTTCAGATAATGTAAAAAATATAGATATAGATCTTGATCAGTGTTCGGGACAACTTGTAGTAGCTGGCAATGTAGCCGGTAACAAGGTTACAGGGACAGTCTCTTCCAGGAATGTTGAGTGTCTGTTCTCTAAAGTCACCGTTAGTGGCAATTTCAACGCGACTAAATCTTAACAGTCGGAAAGAATCCGTTGAAAATATCGGCAAAACGGCTATGTAACGCACCAATCATCTATCCTCATATGGATAATCGGATGGGTGAAAATATCGGTGGTCCTTCGCTTATCGCAGTTCCAGAATGGGTAGAGAACCCACTAGGCAAGTATTACTTGTACTTTGCTCACCATGACGGCACTTATATGCGTATGGCTTATAGTGACGAGCTTACCGGGCCCTGGCAGGTTTACTCGCCTGGGGTCTTAAGTTTGGCGCAATCTGAGTTTGCCGGACATATAGCTTCACCGGATGTACATGTCGATCATGAAGCACGGCAAATTCGATTGTATTTTCATGGCTCGGATTTCCGCACCGATGCTTATGCGGCTCAACACACGAAACTGGCACTAAGCGGAGATGGCCTCTCTTTCACAACTAACAGTGATGATTTAGGCCCAGCTTATTTACGACTTTTCCTGTGGCAAGGCTTTTATTATGGTCTGGCTATGCCTGGAGTATTTTTCCGCTCGGTTGCTGGCCTATCCAGCTTTGAGCAAGGTATTACATTACCCACTCCTGCCATGCGTCACAATGCGTTGGTAGTAAAAGGCAATACCCTCAGCATTTATTATTCCAGTATCGGTGATTGGCCAGAACACATACTCTGTAGTCGGATTGAATTAACCGAAGACTGGACTGATTGGTCAATTTCAGAAACTGTAAGTGTGCTGAAACCTGAACAAGATTTCGAAGGGTTCGACTGTCCGTTTATCGCATCCAGCAGAGGCATGGCCGAGACCCGGTTACATCAACTCAGAGATCCCGGAATATTTTGTGAAGGCAATAGAGAATATTTACTCTATAGCGTGGCCGGCGAAAGCGGTATCGGATTGGCAGAAATGCTCGTTAGCGATTGAATGGAGTGGGTTCAACGAATGGATGGCGAGCCTTAGCCTTGGTTCCAACCGCGCTGTCATTACGTACATATCGTTCGCCATCATCCGGACGATACTTAAAAGCATAATTAGGCATACCACCAGTGGTCTTCTGAATAAATAAACGTTCTTTCTGGCTTTGCAGACAGGCATCGTTAATTGTTTGAGGGTTCCATCCAGCAAGCACTTCAGCCTTTAGAGAAGCTTCAATTTCGGCATAAGCTGCATTGCTTACCAGATTATTCACTTCCAATGGATCTTGTTTCAGGTCGAACATTAGATCAGGGTGGCCATGGGTATAGATGAACTTCATATCATCCCGCCTAATCATACGACAGGGGGCACATACCCCTTCACCGGTGTACTCAGATATCACCTGATTATCCCAATCTGCTCCGGACTGCAACAACGGCAACAAGGAATGACCATCCATAGGAATTATAGATTCTGGTGAGTTACCATTGGATGCAATGTCTGTAAATGTCGGCATCAGATCAACCAGAGATACCAGTTCATTCACCCGGTCTCGCACAGACTCACCAGGCATACTAACTATTAATGGCACACGCACGGACCACTCGTGGAATGACTGTTTAAACCATTGACCGCGTTCACCCAGCATCTCGCCGTGGTCTGATGTAAATACGATAACCGTGTCATCCTCTAGCCCGACCTCATCCAGAGTGTCGAGCAAGCGCCCTACTTTGTCATCAATGTAAGTGCACATGCCGTAATAAGCATGGCGGGCATTCCTAATATGCTCATCTGTAATGTCGTGTAGATCTCCACCATGGGCGTGAAAAAGCCAACGACTCATGGTATCCATTTCTTCAACAGACATGGTTGGAACAGCAGGCATATCTACCGAGTCATGATCGTACTGATCCCAGTAACGCCCAGTCGTAATAAAGGGCGAATGTGGGTGGGTAAAAGAAACCCATAACAGCCAGGGTTTCTCTTTGTTAAACCTTGCCAGATCATAGAGTTTTTGCTGACCAGCGAATTCTACTTCTTCGTCATAGTCGATTTGCAGGCTACGCACGCATTGCCCAGCGTCTACTACCGCTCGCATATTAATGCCAGTGGGACGATATCGTTCACCGACAATCCAGTCTGGTGTCCAGGCAAAATTTGACGGATAAATATCTGTAGTAATTCTTTCGTTAAAACCATGCACCTGATCGGGGCCGATAAAGTGCATTTTGCCACACAGAACCGTGTGGTAATCCAACTCTCTTAGTGAATGCGCCAGGGTTGGCACCGAGGCTGGCATTTCAATGGCGTTATCCCACATCGAAATAGAATTCGCATAACGCCCAGCCAGCATTGAGGCTCTCGAGGGCACACAAAGCGGAAAATTACAGTAGGCGTTTTCGAATACCGTTCCGCGTTCGGCAAGCCGATCAAGATTAGGTGTTTTAACCAGCTTGTGACCATAGGCAGACAATGCCATGGCGGTCATCTGATCAGCTTGAATAACGAGAATATTGGGTGATTTTGACGACATGGGGGTTTTGATATTTAGTGATCAAGAATGGGGCCGCCGAACCGGCCGACCCCCAAAGCACTGATGGAGGAACCAGTGATTACTTGATAGTCATTCCAAGTTTTTCAGTTAGAGTCTTAAAAGCTTCATATTGACCTTGAACAAACGCCTTGGTGTCTGCTGGGCTACGAATATCGGGGATCGACCCTAAACCTTTAGTAAGCTTATTCCAGGCTTTATCGGTTTTAAGCTTGTCTAAAACTTCTACCCATTTATCGACAGCTTCCTGATCCATTCCAGGTGGTCCCCATACCCCGCTCCAACCGATAACTTTACCCAACTCTGGATAACCGGCTTCAACAGCGGTAGGCACATCAGGAATGGTAGCAACACGCTCAGGAGTTGAAACTACTAACGCCCTGGCTTTACCCCCACGAATATTACTAATCACACCTGACAGATTCTGAAAAATCATATCAACGTGGCCACCGATTACAGCAGCAGCAGCTTTACCACCACCTTTATAAGGTACGTGCTTCATGGCATCAGCTTCCATGCCGAATTGATCCAGCACCATGGTCATAGCTACATGCAATAAAGTACCAACACCTGCAGATGAGTAACTTAAGCTGGCACCGCCTTCGATGGCTGCTTTTATATCGTCGAGAGATTTATAAGGAGACTCTGCCGGCACAACCAGAACAAAGGGATTCAGTTCGATTAGACCTAGAAATGTGAACTCGTCCCAGGTGTAAGGAATGGTTCTGTTGATGGCAGGAACAGCGGCCTGAGAGCCAACTCTGGATAACAATAATGTATAGCCGTCTTTAGGACCTTTAGCGACTGATGTAGATCCGGTAACACCAGCAGCACCAGTACGATTCACAACCAATACCGCATTGCCTAAATAAGATGGCGCGGTGCCAGCAATGGTTCTGGCGGCCAGATCTGCAGCGCCACCTGGGCCATAGGGTGACACCAAGGTGACAGGTTTGGTTGGATAAGCTGCAGCAGCAGTACCAGCAGTCACAACTAACGCGACACTGGTAGCCAGCAGAGCAAAAGATTTTTTAAATTGCATCTTGTTCTCCTCGATGTGGATTAGTTTGCTCGTGCTATTGACACGATGCCACTATTCTAACGATAATTAGTTACAGTGCGCAACTAATTAATTCTTATGCTTGTAGATTTCTCTCAAACTCGTGAAGACATCGGCCGGACTAACCGGGGCATGGTGCTATCCGAAATTCTGTTTCACGGCCCAATATCTCGTTCTCATATCGCCGAACGTGTAGGTTTGACGGCCGCATCGATTTCTAGAATAACTCGCCAGTTAATAGACGCTGGTCTGGTTGTAGAAGATGAGGCCCTGGAACAAGATCGCCCTGGGCGTCGGTTTATTGAACTTAAGGTCAATCCTACTGGTTGCTTTGTAGCCGGCATTTCAATTAATGCCTTCCGTCAAGATATTGCCATCGCAGATTTAACCAACGCCGTGGTAGCCACTCAGAAACTGGCACCAACCGACATGAGCGATGGTGTTGCGACCTTAGAGTTTTGTGCGCAAGCATTACGTGACCTAATACAACAAACTGGTATCGACAAAAATAGGTTGGTCGGTTGCGGTATTACTATAACTGGCGCAATCGATCCAGAGCG
This sequence comes from Parasphingorhabdus sp., assembly GCA_047615875.1. Classification (GTDB taxonomy): domain Bacteria; phylum Pseudomonadota; class Gammaproteobacteria; order Arenicellales; family CAJQKF01; genus JBLHGU01. Next base: position 401 of record JBLHGU010000275.1, on the reverse strand, counting down.
ATGTCTGGTACGGTCTGCACCATTACTTGGCTGGCAGGCTATAGATATACGCAGTAGTGTTGAGCCTTATCTTAAGTTGCCGCTTTTTGTAGACAGCATTCCCAATGCCAAGAACCTTACCGCGCGTGGGTTTGGTTCCGGCAAGGGACTGCGCAACGTCGTGCTGTTAAATGTATCCCTGGCGATTGGCTGCAGTATGATGCTGGATGGTCGTCTGGTGCGTGGACAGGAGTTTAATGCAGGCTTAATTGATCAGTGGCTACTTCCCGGCGAACATAGTAATGACTTACAACCAATCAATGCGTTAACCGGCGGCAGCGCAGTATTGAATGAGCTTGACAGTCACCAGCATTTGTCAGGCAGTGAAGCCGCATTTAAACTCGTCACTGTTTTATCGGATG
>JBLHGU010000274.1:0-6348 GCA_047615875.1 Parasphingorhabdus sp. | reverse complement strand
AATTGCTTGTAGAGTATCATGCTGAACGCATTGTTGATTGCTGTGGCAAGGTGCTGATGCCTGGATTGATTGATTGCCATGGTCATTCGGGGCATGGGTTGTTGCGTACATTGGGTACGGACACCAGTGATGGCTGGCCTGAAGCTTGCGAAACTATATACACCAGCGGCTCAACCGAGGAGTTCTGGCAGGTTGATGCGTATCTGATGGCCTTGGAGCGACTAAAGTTTGGTGTTACTAGTGGTATGACGCTATTTGGCGGTGGCGGTGCTGTATTGACGGGTGACATGGTGATACGGGTCGACTCACCAATTTATGGTGAGCAGCATTGCCGTGCGGTGCAAGCGGTAGGTAGCCGAGAATTTCTGGCGGTAGGCCCGCGTCGTTCGCCTTTTCCTCATCGTTATGTGCATCGTTCGCAGTCAGGTGATAAAGAAATTTCGGTAGGTCTGGAAGAATACTATCAAACCTGTGAGAAGTTGATTGCCGACTGGCATGGCCAGGCCAATGGAAAAATCCAGATGGCCATCACTACTCAGACGTATCATCCATCACTGGCTGAGCCAGGTAGCAAGCGCCATGATGAACTGGCCGCTGAAACCCGTCTTTTTTATGAATTGGCTGAGCGGCATGATCTGCTGTTTACTCAGGATGGGCATACTACGGGAACTATTGATTTTGCTCGCAGAGAGTTGGGTATTCTCGGCCCGAAAACACTGTTTTCTCACTGTACTGATTTGACTGAGGCAGATATCGCTGCCTGCGCTGAAACAGATACTCATATCATACATAACCCCAGTGCTATCGCATCGGTTACTGGTCGCTGCCCTGTGCCAGAACTACTGGATGCAGGCGTAAATGTGGTCATTGCTTCGGATGGCCTGGGTCCGGATCGAAGCTGTGATCTGTTCCGGCACATCTTTTATTCCATGCGTTACCATAGGCACCATTTTAGGGATCCTAGCTATTTGCCACCAGGCAAAGCGTTGGAAATGATAACGATTGATGCCGCTAAAGCGCTTGGTGTAGATGAAGAGTTAGGATCGCTGGAAGTGGGTAAAAAAGCTGATCTGATTTTAATTGACACACAAAAACCTCATTTGACTCCGATGTTGATGCCAGTGCACCAGATCGCCAACTTTGCCAACGGCAATGATGTTCAGATGGTCGTTGTAGATGGCGACATTTTGGTAGAGGACGGCAAGGTCAATAGTGTGGATGAGCCAGAAATTCTTGCGCGTGTGCAACGGGTTGCAGAAGAAACTATTGACTACAATAATTTACATTCACTACTGGTCCCCAACAAAAAGTTATGGGGCCACAGCAAAACCTGATGAAGCGAGTTTTTTATGTATGGTAATGAATATATTGCACCGAAAAATATTGGCGAAGCATTAGATGTTTTGGAGCGTCATCCCAATGCGAAAATAATTGCGGGTGGGACTGATTTATTAGTGCAAATGAGGCATCGAATGATTGAGCCCGAGCTTATCGTCGATGTTGGCCGCCTGCCCTTCGATTCCATTTTGGTGGATCATGAGACGGTAACGATTGGCAGTGGTGTTAGTCATGCTCAAATCGGTAATTCTGACTCGCTGCAAGAGTATTTTCCAATATTGGTGCAGGCTTCTCAATTAGTAGGTGGTCCATCTATACGGAATCGGAGCACCTTGGGGGGTAACTTGATGAATGCCTCTCCTGCGGCAGATACCATTCCGCCGTTACTGGCCTATGATGCAGAAGTTGTAATTGCTGGTAAGAATGGCTCGCGCACACTGCCATTAAGTCAATTTTATACTGGCTATAGACAAACTAAATTGGCTGCTGGCGAAATACTAGAGGCAGTTCAATTGCCTATCCCTAGTGCATCAACAACTGCTCATTTTATCAAACACGGCAATCGCCGTTCTCTTTATATCGCAGTCCTTAATGTTGCTGTAAGAATTAGCCTGTCCGCTTCAGGTGTTGTGGAAAATGCGCGGATTGCGCTGGGCTGTGTGGGTCCAACGGTATTTTTGGCTAAAACTGCAGAAGCTCAGTTGCAAGGCAAATTAATTGGTGAGCAGACAATTTTGGCTGCAGCGCAGTGCGCAGAGGAGGAATCAACCCCGATTTCTGACTTGCGTGCCAGTGCAGATTATCGTTCAAATATTGTAGCTGTGTTGGTCAGGCGAGCACTGACGGAAGCGGCAGGGGAATTGCTGGGGAAAGGACATTAATGATGGCTAAACAAACAATAAGTCTGACTGTAAATACTCAATCAGCTGTGGTCGAGGTTGAACCTGGTAAAACCTTATTAAGGGTACTGCGTGAAGATATGGGGCTTACTTCTGCTAAAGAAGGTTGTGGCCAGGGTGATTGCGGTAGCTGCGTTGTTGTTATGGACGGTAAATCAGTGAATTCCTGTCTAGTTTTGGCCGGTCAGGCACAAGGCTCTCAAGTCGTTACTCTTGAAGGCTTGGAGCAAAACGGGCAGTTGCACCCCTTGCAAGAGCATTTTGCTAAAGAGTGGGGATTTCAATGTGGTTACTGTACTTCCGGCATGTTGATGTCCTGCTACGATTTATTGAATCACAACTCTCAGCCTAGTCGGGAAGAAATTACTGAGGCGATTAGCGGTAATCTATGTCGATGCACTAACTATAGAGCGATTATTGATGCGGTAGAGATTGCTGCTGCCGAGCTGCACAAATCAGAGCAGGGTTAGGAGAGTGTGATGAGCGATTTTACTGTAATAGGGAAAAGAACGCCGGCGAAAGGTCACCGCGAAATTATTACCGGTCACGCCAAATATACAACTGACTTTTATTCTGCCGATATGCTGGTCGGTCGCCTGCTTTATACGCAGCACCCCTGTGCCCGAGTATTGAGGATAGATACCAGTAAGGCCCTGGAAATTCCTGGTGTCATAGCTGTGCTGACGGGTGAAGATGTCCCCGGTGAAAACAGTTATGACTTGTATGCTACTGACCAACCGTTAATGATTGAAGTGGGCGGTTGCGCCCGTTATCAAGGGGATGCGGTGGCTGCGGTGGCTGCCAAAGATGAAGCGACAGCCCAAGCTGCATTGGATGCCATTGAAGTAGAATACGAACAACTAGAGGGTTTGTATGACGTTTTTGCGGCGGTAGAGCCCAACGCTAAGCAAGTATGGCCAGAGCGCAGCAACACCCTTTCACATAATTCCTCTCAGCAGGGGGATGTTGAAGCTGGCTTCGCAGAAGCCGATATCATCATCGAAAATACCTACCAGACACAATTGATGGAGCACGCCTATCTTGAGCCTGAAGGTGCCGTCTCCATGTACGATGAAAATGGCATTATGATGGTTTATGCGGGCTGCCAGGCTCCTCATCGGGATCGCCGTCAAGTGGCACGTTCCCTAGGTGTTGCCGAGAGTCAGGTGCGTGTTGTCGTACCCTATGTGGGCGGTGCCTTTGGTGGTAAAGATGAAACCCATGTGCAGATTCATGCTGCATTGCTGACTCAGGCAACAGGGAAACCGGTACGTTTGATTCGGTCACGCGAAGAGTCGATCCGGGCACATGTTAAGCGTCATCCCATTACCGTTAAACACAAGTTGGGTGCTACTAAAGACGGCAAGCTAACGGCAATTAAAGTAGAGGGTTATGCCGACGGTGGTCCCTATGCAAATATGACCAGTCAGGTAATGGAAGTATTTATTATTCATGCTAGTGGTCCTTATTTTGTACCGAATTCGCGTGTCGACGCTTATGCCGTGATCACCAATAATCCAGCAGGCGGTGCTTTTCGCGGGTTTGGTATGCCTCAGGCGCAGTTTGCATCTGAACGGCAAATGGACGAGCTGGCCAGTCAGCTGAATATGGATCCGGTGGAATTACGTTTGTTAAACGGTATTCAAACGGGTCAAAAGAAGGCGACAGGTGTTACGGCGTTAGATGCTAGTGGTATGCGAAATACCATGAAGGAAGCGATAGCATTATCGGGCTATGATAAACGTCATGAGTTAAGTCGAGAACCAGCCCCTCATCTTCGTCGAGGCTGGGGCATAGCGTCTATTATGCAAGGTTATTTACTTGGACCTAAAGTTGTCGATGATGCATATATGGGTTTGGAAATGCACATCGATGGGTCGGTAACATTGCGATGTGGCGTTGTGGATTACGGTCAGGGATCACACACGGTGTTGGCGCAAATAGCAGCCGAAACACTGGGTGTATCGCTAGATGACGTGCATGTGATTCGGCCTGATACTGATAAAACACTAGAGGCCGGCTCGGCCTGTGCGGCACGGGTTACTCATATATGTGGCCATGCTGTGTTGCGCACAGCAAAGCCATTAATAGAGTCATTGATGAAGATCGCTGTGGATCTGACGGGCGCCAATGAGCAGGAATTAGCTCTTAAAAATGGTCAGCTTTTTAAAGATGATCAATTGACTGAGTACCAAATGACTGATTTGGTCAAAGGTGCGAGGGCGAAGAGATACTTGCTGTCGCATACAGGTTATTTTTCAGCGGAATATCCTGAAGGCATCTTTGATGAGACCGTTTTTGATAACCCCTGCGCGTTTTATACCTATGCGACCAAAATTGCTCAGGTATTGGTAGATATTGAAACTGGCGAATTGACTGTGGAGAAGCTGACGTTGGTGCAGGACGCTGGCCGCATACTAAATCCTGATGGTGCGCGCGGTCAATCCGAAGGCGGCACCGCCATGGGATTTGGTTATGCGGTAATGGAAGAGATAATTGTTGACCAGGGGCGTAGCAAAAATAATTCGTTAGAGTCTTATCTGATACCTACGGTTAAAGATGTTCCGGAGATTATTACCAAATTTCTGGATACCCAATCGGACTACGGACCTTACGGTGGACGGGCGGTATCGGAGGGACCTGTGGTGCCTACGGCGCCGGCGATTGCCAATGCAGTGCGTGATGCCGTGGGAGTATCAATCAATACAATTCCAGTGACAGCGGAGCGACTAATGGAAGCATTAGATAAAAAGAAAAAAAGTGTATAGCGTTCATAACTTCGATCAATAAATAGGCGTAGACGACAATGACTGACAAGAAAAATCCCGAGATAGGCGTAGTAGACCACACGCGACCTGATGAATGGAAAATTATTGCAGCTGGTGCATTGTTGACGCTATCCGGATCTGCGATTTATTTTTTGGTTCCTTTTTATGTGGGAACAATGATGGAATTCCTTGCGTTAACGCCGAGTCAGGCGGGGATTCTATCTGGTAGTGAATATTACGCAATTGCTATCACATCGCTGCTTGGACCATTCTGGATACGACGGTTTGACTGGCGCAAGGTTGCTGTTTTCGGTGTGGTAGTTGCCTGTATTGGTCATGTAGCAACCATGTTGCTAAATAGTTTTCCTCTGATCGTGGCGGCCCGGATTTTTACTGGGCTTCTGGGGGAAGGGGTTCTGTACTCGATCAGTTTTGCGGTACTAGGAGAAACTCGTGATCCTGCTAAAGGTTTTGGCGTGGCCATGGCTGTTTCCATTGTGGCGACATCAGTTGTTATCTATTTTTCACCAGCGTTGTCAGCCATGTTCGGACGCAATGGCATCGTTTTAGCTTTGTTGGCATTCACGCTTTTGATGGCTACACTGATTATTTGGATACCACGACGTTCAATAAAGAAACCGTCTGCGAAAAATCAGAATGCCGCGGTTGATAGCTCTCGTGGTGTTAACTGGATCCCACTTCTGGGATTGATATCTCTGGCAATATGGTTTATCGGCCCAGGTGGTTTTTGGGCCTTTGCAGAACGCATGGCTGACTTGCAAGGGCTTACCACCGAACAGATTGCTTTGGGATTCTCTCTAGCCAATTTTATCGGTGTAATTGGGCCACTGCTTGCCGGATGGCTGGGTTGTCGATATGGTCGCAATCTGCCTGCGATCGTCTCAACAGCCGTTATGGTGCTGGTGGTGTATTTGTATTGCGGTACGTTTAATAGCCAGCAATTTACCCTATATGTGATTGTTTATAGCACTATTTGGGCGTTCGGCAGTGTCTACTTCTTCGCATTCATTGCCGACATTGATAGCACTGGCAAGCTTAATGTACTCACTCCCGCCTTTCAAACTATTGGCCTGGGTGGCGGGCCAATAATTATGGGATTACTGGTCGGTAGTGATAATTACAGTGCAATCAGTTGGAGCCATGCTTTGTTCTCAGTGCTGGCGTTGCTGATCTTTGTACCAATAGCCTGGCGCTCCGCCAAAAAATCTCCTGCAGGTGCAACGACGCCTGTAACTTTGATGGAAAGCGAATTACGCTAAAAACTGAAATTCTTAATTTAACAAGTGAGGAACCAACAATGGATACATCGGTAAAATCTTATC
>JBLHGU010000273.1:0-6392 GCA_047615875.1 Parasphingorhabdus sp. | reverse complement strand
ACCATTTTGAAAAACCACAATTCGATCTGAACCTGGTTCCGCCTGCGCCTTTCCCGGTCCGCATAATAATTCGTTATCGAGATAAATCTGACCAGATGTTATTCCGTGAAAGCCTGCGATGGCATTGAGCAAAGTCGTCTTGCCACAGCCCGACGGGCCAACAATCATGCATATCTCGCCTGCTGGGATATCTATAGAACAGTGATCAACAGCCATAACGGCAGCACCATCCGGATCATAAATCTTCACAACATCTTCGATCCGGATTGCACCACGCGTGGTTACAGGATCCAGATTTGTTTCATTAATACCCATTAATTATCTCCAAGAGCCAGTTCACGCACACGCCACTGCATCATGTAATCACCGGCTACTCTTACTAATGCGCTGGTTATATAGCCAATTACACCCAGTGTTATCATGCCAATAATAATTTTCGGATACTCAATCATCATGTATGCGGTGTTAATCAGATAGCCTAAGCCATACTGTCCCGACACCATCTCGCCAGCCACCAATGAAAACCAGGCAACACCAATTGAAATTTGTAAGCCAGTAAATATGAAGGGCATAGCGCCGGGCACAACCACATGCCAAAAGGTTTGCCAACGACTAGCGCCAAGGCAATAGGCGGCACGGCTGTAAGACTCGTCGATGGATTCCACACCCAGCATCGTATTCAATGTGGTTGCGAAAAATGATGCCATAAAGGTCAGGAAAATAACCGGAGTTTCCGATCCACTAAATATAATTATAGCCAGAGGCACCCAGGCTAACACTGGAATCGGTCGGAATACTTCAAATAGCGGAAAAATATACTCTCGTAGAGTTTTTGACCAACCTAGAAAAAGGCCCAATGGCACGCCAAGAGCAGTAGCCAGGCAGAAAGCAAGCGCGATTCGTCGCAGGCTAATGCCGATATGTTGATAATACTCAGGAGTGTAAATAGAAAGCCCGTAATAAGGGTCCTTACTAAACCACTCGGTGAAAACCTCGGTCAATCCCGGCATGTCCTGAAAACGTGGCAATTTCCACACTTCTACAGAAAAATACCAAAAAAGGAGTAAAAAGGCGAAACCTATAAACATCAGATAAGGTCTCGGACTTTTCAACCACGACGATATTCGGTACATCGTCAGGTTCATACTAGTCGTGTTGGATTGACTCATATTTTGCCTATTTCATCGTATTGATTAATTCCCAATTTACCCACCCAGATCTCATTCAGAATTTGGAATTATCCCAAAGCAAGAGCACAACACACGCTCTAACAAAATCAACCCTGGAATGCAGCGCTTAAAAAGAGAACTAGTTTACATCTGTTGCCCTCCGCCGCAAACGACGGAGGGCAAGTACAACATGATCTATCGATCAATTCGTTTTAACTACCCATAAAGGCGGAATCTGGCTGTGCCATAATTTTACCAATTGGTGCAGTCAGTCCACGTTCTTTCAAAATATCTTCAGTAAAGTTGGTCATAATTGCGTTATCTCGCAGAGTATCAACTTTAATGGTTTTGATAGAATGTAGGAACTTGGTTGCTTTGTCGATCAACGCTTGTGCTTTTGGTGTAATGGCGAAAGCCATTTCATTTCGCACATCGGTACCACCTTGATCCTTAGGAGTGCTACCAACCATAGCTTTCCACAACACTTTATCGTCAAATCCAGTGGTTTGTTCAGCTGCCATTTTAACAACTGCCATGGTATTGGCGGGATCTGCCATGAATAACTGCGCGTCAAGCTCAGCATTTAACCATGCCGTAACCACATCAGGGCGTTGATCAATAAGGTCACCACGCATGTCGATAAAACCACCATCGTTTTCGCCAACTGATGCGCCAGTCGCCACTTTACGTGCCAGACCTTCTTCTACAAGACGGGCTGCTGTTGGCTCCCAAATAGCCGCGGCATCAAGTTTTCCAGCGCGGAAACCACTAGTGATAACTTCGATATTCTGATTCAGGTATTGCGCAGGCTTAATATTCTTCTTCTCAAATACTGCCAATGCAAATCGATCAGTACAGGCGCCCTTTGGCACTGCTACTATTTTACCATCCATCCACTGAATCGCTTCGTCTGAACTAGCAAAAGCTGGTGCGTCGGTTCTAACCAACATGTTATTACACTGATCTTCACCAAGACCTGCAGTAGCAACGATACGGATATCAGCAACACGTTCTTTTGTTGTAGCAACTATCGCAGGCATGTCACCCATATAACCAATATGCTGTTTACCAGCTAACATTGCATTTACGATAATTCCACCTTGCAGACCAATCTGAAATTCAACAGTGGATCCTTTAGGCAGGTATTTTTCATAAAACTTGAGGCCTTTCATTACAACGCCTGACCAGGCTTCTGTGTAATAAGGTTGATATCCTACTACCAGATCAATCGGGTCACCCACGTTTCCAAAGTCGATTTCTGCAGCTGTTGCAACGGACACTGAGCCCGCTGTCAAGCCAGCAGCGACCATTGCCAGCGTCAGCTTATTTTGTATTTTACGTATCTCTTTTCTCATCATAGTATCCTAATTGGTAATATTATCGAAAAACTGAAAAACACCTTAATACGAATAAAATTCCACAAATATCTGGATACACCTACCTACGTGTAGCTGTAAATTGGATAGTATTCAGTAAAGGCGAATAATCGTACTGATAACTGTCTCGTTATCTACGCCTTATGCTATTAGTTTCTTGCCTCCCTAGCTATTTGTTCAAACTAATGATTCGATTGCTTGCGTCTATTACTCTTAGACGTCCTGGGAAATCCTACCGGTACCACTTTCTGACATCGATTTCCTTTATGTAACTACATCACTACAAATATATTGCAGTGACAAGTTATATATCCAATCCTAACTAAGTTCCGGTTAAATTAAGAGACCAATGCCTAATTCCAAACGGGCTAGATTGAAATACACTAAATAAGAGTTAAAGTGATAAATCCGCTTAGCAGCCGATTAGTAGACAAGATTTCTATCGGAGTCCTACAACAAAGATCTGCTATATCAATATAATTTGGGCTAATTATGCGGCTTGAACAAAAAAATGTGAATTAATCTATTAGCAATTTCAGACGGATAAACGATATCTAATGAACCATGCCAGAAATCTGCGACCTATACTGTCAAATTTAACCGAATAGTATAGCCATCCGCACCATATCAGACTTTATAGAGGGTATTCGTCCGCACTGGTTCGATATTCGTAGAAACCGCTATCGTTGTCCGCAACGAGTGGTTATGATGCATCTGCACTGTTTTATGCGCCCAATCCAACTCTGATTTCCAACCATGTTCCTACGACAATTTCATTACCTAACCGCACTTGAAAAAGAAGGTCATTTCGGGCGAGCGGCGGAACGTTGTCATGTTTCTCAGCCCAGTTTATCCAGCGCGATCAAGAGTTTAGAGGAAGAGCTTGGCATTCCGATTATCTTGCGACATCAAAAATTTCAAGGTTTCACTGAGGAAGGCAAAAGGGTCATCGAATGGTCCAAGCGGCTACTAGCGGATAGAGCAGCGATGATGGAAGAGCTAGCCATCATGAAGGAAAACCTCAAAGGCCATCTGCGTATCGGTGCAATGCCGATGAGTTCGCCGGTTCTACCAGAGATGTCACGCATTTTCAGCGAACGTTACCCCGGGGTGCAAATTGATATTCAATTTCTGGGAGAAGACCAGTTAATTCTCGGTTTAATGAACTTTGAACTCGATGTTGGCATCAGTTATCTTGACCTGACTTTGCCAAATCGTATCGATACCCTGCCCTTGTATGAGGAGCCTTTTCATTTGCTACTTCCTGACAATGATTGGCTACTTGACAAAGACACGGCATCTTGGACTGACGCGGCGGAATTACCGCTTTGTTTACTTTCACCATTTATGCGTGAACGCCAGCTAATGGATGCAGCCTTTCAATCTGTAGGTCACACACCAGTGCCTCAACTACAGTCGAACTCAATCTTTCAATTGGCGTTTCATGTCATGGCAGGCCAATTGGCAACAATTGTTCCACAGCGTTTTACCCAACTCCCCGGCACCCGTGGACGATTGCTTGAGGAACCGGTGGTGAGTCAGCGACTCGGTCTTATGTGGGTGAAGGGAGATCCACAGTTTCCCATGACACGTGCATTTGTTGAACTGATGGAAGAAGCAGTTTCACAGAATTCCTTTCCCGAACCATCCTAAGGTTCACAAAAGAATTTAACCAGGTAGACGCTTGCCGCTCCTTATTTCAACGCATTGATCTCACCAGGAATAGGGTTTTAACAGATCTTATTATTGGCAAAACAATTTATCTGATTGGCAAGCTCAATCAACTTTCCATGATGGCTGTGGGAGAATTCAACACAAATAACAGCTTGCAAATCTTAGGAGACCCCAGTTGAGCGAACATCTATCCGATATTGAAATCGCACGAAGTGTCACATCACAACCGATACGAGAAATTGCTGACAAAGTCGGCATCGAATGGAAAAACCTGCGACCATTTGGTCACGATAAAGCAAAAATCGGGCTGGAAACAGTACAGACAGCATCAGCTAATCCACGTGGTCGCTTAATACTAGTAACCGCAATCTCTCCTACCCCAGCAGGAGAAGGAAAAACCACAACATCTGTAGGACTATGTGATGGGCTGAATAAAATAGGCAAGAATGCTCTAGTCTGCTTACGCGAGCCAAGTCTCGGTCCCTGCTTTGGCATGAAAGGTGGTGCCGCCGGTGGTGGCTGGGCCCAGGTCATACCAATGGAAGATATCAATCTGCATTTTACGGGTGATTTTCACGCGATCACCTCTGCCCATAATTTACTTTCCGCATTGATTGATAATCATATTTACTGGGGTAATGGCTTCGAATTCGACACCCGCCGCGTAACCTGGCGTCGAGTGGTGGACATGAATGACCGCGCCCTGCGGCAAATTAATGTTTCACTAGGCGGTGTAGCTAATGGTTTTCCACGTGAGTCTGGTTTCGACATTACGGTGGCGTCTGAGATTATGGCCATATTCTGTCTTGCAGATAGTCTTGAGGATCTCGAGCGACGTATCGGAAACATTATTGTCGGTTATACACGAGACCGCAAAGCCATCACTGCGAAACAACTTGAAGCCGCAGGCCCCATGACCGTTTTATTGCGCGATGCCTTCTCACCTAACCTTGTTCAAACATTAGAGGGTAACCCTGCAATTATTCATGGCGGTCCCTTTGCTAATATCGCCCATGGCTGTAATTCTGTCGTCGCCACCAAGACAGGCTTAGGCCTGGCTGATTATGTGGTGACCGAGGCAGGTTTTGGTGCGGATCTTGGAGCAGAGAAATTTCTCGACATAAAATGTCGTAAAGCTGGCTTAAAGCCCGATACAATCGTCATTGTAGCCACTATAAGAGCCCTTAAATATCATGGCGGAGTTGCCAAAGACACGCTCAGTGAAGAGAATGTCGAAGCAATGGTTGGAGGCATGGCCAATCTTAATCGTCATATTAAAAACATGAAACAGTACGGCGTACCCGTAATTGTGGCAGTCAATCGATTCGTGGCCGACACAGACGCTGAACTGGAAGCATTAAAGCAACAATGTTCCGGTCAGGGCGTTGAAGCCATTGAGTGTACACACTGGTCCAATGGAGGCGATGGCACCACCGAACTGGCTGCCAAAGTTGCTGATCTTGCAGATTCTGGTCAAGCAGAATTCAAGATGCTTTACTCTGACGATATGCCGCTATGGAATAAAATTGAGACCATTGCGCAAAATATTTATGGCGCAGAAGGCATCAGCGCAGACAAGAAGGTGATCGCTCAATTAGCAGCATTTGAAGAAGCGGGCTTTGGCAATCTGCCGGTTTGTATCGCCAAAACCCAGTACAGTTTCTCCACCGACGCCGAGAAACGTGGTGCTCCAAGTGGACATACTGTACCGATCCGTGAGGTTCGTTTGTCTGCCGGCGCAGGTTTCATAGTCGCAATCTGTGGTGAAATCATGACAATGCCTGGGCTGCCCAGAGTGCCTGCTGCGACGAAAATTCGTATTGACGAAGATGGTTTCACTACTGGGTTGTTTTAGCAGAATATTGAACCCGGCACATCGTCGTCAGTTGATCGAGAAATGAGATGGTCTTAAAAGAGTCTGTTAAGACCACCGCCTCTTGTCACTACGTAATCCATAAAGTAACACGCAGGCTATGACATGACACCCAATACACACTTGAGAAGTTAGCTTGCTAACTTTGAGCTAAGTGTCAAAGCCCACGATTTTCAACTCTAAGAGTGCGATCACTTCACTCGCAGCTGTTACAGCGGGTGCAATATGTACCGCCACCAATCCAGTATTTGTCCGATTTAGTGAACTAGAACCGCTTGCATCGGCATTTCATCGCATGCT
>JBLHGU010000272.1:0-6503 GCA_047615875.1 Parasphingorhabdus sp. | reverse complement strand
GAATGGCATTGGGGGAGGCACAAGAGTGGCGTTGGTTTCCGAGAGCCAATCGCGCCCAGTGCTGGTACAGCTATCCGACCTGGCACTACACGATCTTGGTGCGGATTACTGCATGATCAGCATGCCTACGCCAGCCCAATCCGCACCTGTACCGGTAAAATCCACTGGCACCTGTCTCGCAATCCAACATAATCGTGCGGCCATTGAGGCCATGAAACAATGCGAAATTGTCGTCGATTGTACGGTGGAGGGCATGATTCATGCACCGGAATGGCCCGAGGTCGAAAACACAGGTGCCCGCATTCTCGTGGTGACCAATGAACACCCCGAGATTCTAGAACGTACGGAGCCTGTAGCCGAATTGGCACCCCGGGTAGAACTTGGCACTCAGATGCTGCGTGAAGCGGCAGAAATGCGCGTCACTTCAGCAGCAGGCACCGATCTGGTTATCGATATCCGTGATGCACCTTGCGGCGGCACACCGGGGTTCGGCACCAACCCTGGTCACGTCGCCCATTGGCCCGGTGGTTTATGCCTGGCTTTTCCCGGTCCGAATACAGTCAATGGTCGAATAGTAATGGATATTGGCGATATGAACCTGACCTTTAAAACACATCTGAGTAGCCAGATCGACTTTACAGTAGAGAATGATTTTGTCACCGAGATCAAGGGTAATGGTCTGGACGCCGTGTTGTTCCGAGATTACATGGAGGCCTGGGAAGATCCTCTGGCCTATAGCCTTTCCCATGTGGGCTGGGGCATGAATCCAGCGGCGAAGTTTGTATCTGCTGCGCTTTACGATAAGCGCGATATGCAGGCGGTCGAGTTCCGCGCCATTGCTGGAAGTTTTCTCTGGTCGACGGGAAGCAATCAATATGCCAACCGCTTTACATCAGGCCACTTTGACCTGCCTATGCGAAATTGCACCATACACCTGGACGATCATATCGTGGTGAAGAATGGCATTCTGCAGGGTGAGCTGGACGTCTGATTATTTGTACATAGGGTTATCCATGAGCACTATTGAAGATTACTACGACCTGTCTCGAATTCGTCCCGAGGTCGTAAACGTATTAAATCGCATTAATGAGCTGGGTCGCGAACGTTTCGTCAAGCGTGCGTCAGGCATCGATGCTGACGCCAGCTTTCCGGAGGAGAATTACCGAGATCTTGCCGCCGAAGGCTTTATGACTCTTACCGTGCCTGAGGAGTTTGGCGGTCATGGATTCAGCCTTGGTGAATATGCCATGGTGGGTGCCGAAATTGGCAAATATTGTGGTGCCTCGGCGTTAACCTTCAATATGCATAATTCATCCATGATGTGGTCACGCTTCATGTATGAACTACCAAATCTTAGTGATGAAGATCGACAAAGGTTTGCACCGTTACGGGAACGGCAGTTTCGCAGAGCCGTTAAAGAGCAAGGTATTTACTCTCAGCCAATATCCGAAGCAGGACAAAACTGGACATCAAAACCGGCCCAAACCTGGTGTAAAAAAGTTGACGGTGGCTGGGTTATTAATGGTTTTAAAAAGTTCGCTTCTCTGGCGGGCTACTGCGACTACTACTCCATAGTCTGTACCGAACATTTCGAAGGTATTGAACCACGTCACGAAGACACCATGATTTTTGTTGTGCACAAGGATTCGCCTGGGCTCATCGTAAAAGGTAACTGGGATCCACTCGGTATGCGCGGTACCAATAGCCGTGATCTGGTGTTGAAAGATGTACATGTTACTGAAGACGACATGCTAATGCCGCCGGGGTTATTCATAAAGACCTTGCCTAACTGGCCGCATATGATGGCAACACTTTCGCCAACCTACATGGGAGTAGCTCAGGGAGCTTATGATTTCACCGTCGCCTATTTACGTGGTGAGGTCCCCGGCCAGCCACCTGCGGATCGACGCATGTTTGCCACAAAGAGAGCAGCCGTTGGCCAAATGTATGCAAAACTTGCCAGTATGCGGGCCTTGTGGTGGCAGGTTTTTATGGAAGCTCAGGGATTTCCAACCAAACCCCAGGTTTTACGCATGTATGCCGCACAGTATCAAGTGATGGAAGGCGTGCAGGAAATTGCTGCACTGGCAATTCGCACCTGTGGCGGACAATCAATGCTGAAAGACTTACCATTGGAGCGCATCTATCGAGACAGCCGTTGTGGCGCGTTAATGTTGCCCTTCACCACTGAAATTATGGAAGACTATCTGTCAATTCTAACCCTATATGATCTGGATGAATTAGATGACGCCCCTGGTGACCCGGGAGTGGCTCGCACTTCCCTATGGCGTGGCAACTCAAGTTACTTATAGCATCAACACTGTATGATTATCCAGCAGGCACATTGCAGTGGTGAGTCAATAGAAAAATCGGAGCATATTTGGTCTATTACACGAGATTTTTGCAATCCGTGGCACCCCGCCATCGAAACAATGCAAGCAGAATACAATAGCCAGAACAATATAATTCGGGCATTTACGGTAAAGGGTGAGGATACACTTTATCGCGAACAACTCACCTACTTCAGCGATACCGACCGAAGCCTATCCTATCGTCATCTCGAAGGCATCGCTGGAGTGGAAAGCTATATTGCCAGCCTGTCGGTGACCCCAAGGCCTGGAGGTGGAAGCATAATCACCATGACCGCAACGGTTTGTGCTGATTCGGATCGTGCGTTGCAGGTTGCGGCGGGTACAGAGGTAATCTTCAACGAGGGTATCGCAGCTCTATCGAAGTTATCCAAGAGTGGCACTCCTTCTGCATCACAATCAACTTACAGGCCAGGCAAGCTTCCAATTGAAAGACTTAATATTGCTGGCAATCCTCAGCTACGTGTTTTTGTTACACCTGAAAAAATTGGACCAGTCTGCCTTTTCTTGCACGGCATCGGTGGTCGAGCGAGCAATTGGAATGCTCAATTACAGGCTGTTGGCCAACATATTCGAAGCGCATCATTGGAGCTGAGGGGCTATGGCGAAAGTCAGTTAGGAGCCAGCCAATCGACAATAGATGACTATTGTGACGACCTTCTGCGAGTCCAAAAAACCCTGGGCGCAAGTCAGTTGATAATTTGTGGGCTTTCCTACGGTGCATGGATTGCTACCTCGTTTGCCATGCGTTATCCCGAATTGTTATCCGGGCTTATATTGTCTGGAGGTTGTACCGGTATGTCTGAGGCAGCGTTGAAAGAGCGAACTGCCTTTCTCAACGCTCGAGAAGCACCACTTAATGCCGGACAAATACCGGCTGACTTTGCACCAGCAGTGGTAGATATTATCGCAGGCCCCGCAACTGATGAGGACGTTCGCCAGGCTTTGCGCGACTCCATGGCCTCGATTTCCGCTACTTGTTATCTGGACGCTGTGAGATGCTTCACTAATCCATCAGAACGATTCGACTTTTCACTACTAGCTAAGCCTGTTTTGCTGATGACGGGTGAATTTGATCGGCTGGCAAGCCCTGGGGAAATCAAAAGTATCGCGTCGCGAATCCATGAGGAATCTACCTCGCCAGATGTTCGATTCGAGGTAATCCAACAAGCCGGTCATGTTTGTAATCTGGAAGAGCCGGATCAATACAATCATTTCTTACTGCAATTTCTATCAAAGTTTTCACAGTGACGTCCCCGCTGCCACGTCGGGAAACTAAACGACTTGCTAATCATCGCAAGATTCTTGAAGCAGCTTTGCGGGTATTTTCTGAATACGGTTATTCTGGTACCACCATGGATGCTATTTCCGGTGAAGCCAGGCTTACCAAACCGACGGTCTATAAGTACTTCGATAGCAAGGATAAACTGTTTGCGGACATGATGATTGTGCGGCGCGACCAGATGCTACTAGTATTTGAGAAGGGCACGGAATCGGAAATGGTCGAACAATTGTTCAATTTTTCCTGGCGCTATGCTGACACCGTAATGCAACCCGAATTCTTATCCCTTGCACGATTGATTATTGGTGAAGCACAGCGTTTTCCAGAAGTTGGTAAAGCCTATCAATCTGCCGGACCAGATCGAGTACTGGAAGGTTTAATGTCGCATCTGGAAGATTATAATTCTGCCGGACAGCTTGAATTTGATGATGCAGAGTTAGCAGCACAGGATCTGTGGGGACTTATATTGTCGGCACCAAGAACTCAGGCATTACACCGCCCAACAATGGTGATAGATCACACTCTCCTATCTCGTTACATTCACAATGGACTCAAGGTGTTTTTGAAAGCTTATTCAACCCATGTTGATACCGACCTGATTAAACTCGAAACTCTAATTGAACAATCTCCTCAATCTGCGAGCAACCAGGTTTAAGATATAAATTATTGTTTAACACCTAAACAATACATTCTTTAGTTTGCAGCTGGGGCTCATTCAATGGCTGAGATTTGTCCTGACGAATAAACAGTGCGATCATAATCAAAATTATAGCCGTCGCCTCAAACCGATCTAAATTCTGCCCCAGTAAAACCGTACCGGTAACCATCGCAATAATCATCTCGCAAGCACCTGCTATGGAGGTTCGCTCCGGACCCGCCAGAGGTGCTCCCATGGTGAATAGCAGCTGCGGAATCGCTGCGGCAAATATCCCCAGGGCCAGCAGCGCACCAACCAGCGGCCAGGAGAAATCAGGCAGTGCCATTGCCGAATTACTGATTGCCAGGGGCAGTAATACCAAAACATGCCCTGACAGGCTGGTGGCAAGTCGATTGGTGTGGGACACAACTTGAATCGGTGAAGCTAAATATTGAATGACGAAAGCAAAAACCAGCGGTGCCAGAAAACATCCCATAATTGCGTTTAGGGCATCAGAAGGCAGGCTCTCCGGGTGAATGGTTAGCGAGGCTGCAACCAGTATGAGTGCTGCGGCAGCCAGGGCATTGCGGGTTGGTCGGCGGCCGAATATCAACCAGCCAATAATGACATTGAATACGGGGTAAGTGTAATAGATCAGAATGGCCGTTGCTGCGGGTAAAACATCAATGGCTCTGAAATAGAGCAAGATCGCTACGCCGTTGACAGCACCCAGCGCCAACATGCGAAACGCTTCTGGCCATTCAGTCCGATGCAAACGCAGAAACGGCAATAACACAACTGCGGGTAAAGCAAATCGTGCCAGTGTAATCATTTCGGCGCTTAGACCTTGCTTGAAAAGTATTTGGGCCAGCATTGGATTGAGTCCGAAACCTACCGCGGAACCCAGGATTAATACGGTTCCGAAAAATTCGCTTTGCTTTACCATCTAAAGTTGTACTCCGCACTGAGGTGGTCATTAAGGCGGCAAAGATAGTTGGTTTTATATTAAAATAATAATGAATATTTCTCATTTTCGATTAGAATATATAATCAACAAAATTCTTTGAGAAGAAACCATGAGACTAGAAATCAGACATTGGCAGTTACTCAAGGTAATTTCTGAAAGTGTCACCATGCGCAAAGCTGCTGATGTGCTGGGGATTACCCAACCGGCTTTGAGCCATCGTCTCGCAGAAGCGGAGCGACGTTTAGGTGGGGCGCTTTTTGAACGAGAAGGTCGTCGCCTACGCCTGACCCCTGCGGGGCGCGCCATGACTCAAACGGCACTGCAATCACTACCGGTGCTTAAACGTGCAGAGGATGAGTTCATGCGCCTGGAAACAGAGGCCGCCCATCTGGTTAGAGTAGGAATTGCCGCCTATAGTTGTTATCACTGGTTACCGGAATTCTTAAAAGCCAAGCAGCGAAAAGACTCGAAGATACAAATAGAGCTGGTAGCCGCTGCCACACAGAACCCCATCCAAAGCCTGCTTGAAAGTGAAGCGGATCTGGTTATCGCGCCGGAGCATCTGGTTAGGCCGGGTATTACCGCTATTCCTCTATTTTCTGACGAACTGGTGCTCGTTGTACCGGCAGATCACCGTCTTGCTAGCAAGGAATTTATTGTTGCGGAAGATCTATTTGATGAAGAATATCTAACTTACAGCCGCACTCAACAGCCGGGCTTTGAGTATGAGCGTTTTATTCGTCCATCGGGGGTCCAACCAAAATTTGTCAAGGTTGTTGAAATGACCGATGCCATAATTGAGTTAGTTGCTACTGGATTTGGTATCGCAATTCTCGCTCGGTGGGCGCTAGAGCCTGCACTAAAGACTGGCCGTGTTGTGGCACTAAGAGTAGGTTCAGATGGATTGGATATCAATTGGGCTGCGTTGATTCGTGAATCAGAACCGCAGTTATCACCCACTCGATCTTTAGCTGACTTATTGTCCGCGTGGTACCAGTAGGTGTAAATATTCAGACTCAATCAAACATAAGGCTAAATTAAAGCCCGGCCCGATCGTTCACCTGTCGTCAATAACGGACATAGATTGACTTTCTTGACTGAGTCTTCAATACTCATTGCGGTCATTGCGGTCATTGCGGTCATTGCGAGCCGCAGGCGCGGCAATCTCATCATGGATGCAGAGCTATAAAAATCAGGAGTTTAGGTAGGTCGGATTAGCGTAGCGTAATGCCGACCTACCAGCAGTGC
>JBLHGU010000271.1:0-6528 GCA_047615875.1 Parasphingorhabdus sp. | reverse complement strand
GATTCAAAATCCGGTTTCTTCGGAAGTGCGGGTTCGATTCCCGCCCTCGGCACCATCTTGATAATCTGACTAATAGAAATTAACAGACAAGAAATTATCCTGTAAGCTCAACGAGTTTGATTAACTCTATCAGGGAACTGTTATGCAACCAAAAAATGAAGCAAGAAACCCGATGACATCGGGTGAATTCACCGATGCGATGATTCGAGTTGGTCTGATTGCGGTGACAGCGGTACTGTGTTTTCGCGTCTTTAGTCCGTTTATAGCGTTGATGGTTTGGGCGCTGATTCTGGCGATCACTCTTTATCCACTTCATCAAAGTATTGCTCGCCGTCTCGGTGGCAAACAAGGAAGCGCTGCAACCCTGATAGTATTGATTGGCGTGCTGTTAATTGGTACGCCACTGGTTATGCTCAGCGAATCGATGACGGGCCAGATGCAGGATTTGGCAACGGCACACAAAAACCAGACGCTTAACATTCCTGCCCCGGCTCCGGACGTTGCCGAATGGCCGGTTATCGGCAATAAAGTCTACAAGTTGTGGCATGCTGCGGCGACGAATTTGCCGGCATTTCTAAAAGCAAACAAGAACACGGTCGAGACTGTCGTTAAGCGCATCTTGGCGGCGACTTTGAGCAGTATTAGTGGGGTGTTTTTATTCACCGGCGCACTGATCGTAGCCGGAATCATGATGGCCTGGGGCCGATCAGGTAGCGCAGCGCTACAACGAATTATGTGCCACATTGCGGGGCCTGAAAAAGGTTTGGAATTGCACAAACTATCTACTTTGACTGTACGTTCTGTTGCTGCCGGTGTAATCGGTGTTGCTTTTATTCAGGCGCTGATATTAGGCGTTGGTTTCATGTTTGCCGGGATTCCGGGAGCAGGAATTTTGGCAGTAGTCGTGTTGCTAATAGGCATTCTGCAGTTGCCAGCCCTGATCATCTCTGTGCCGGTCATTGCTTATATGTGGGTTGGTGGCGATGCATCTACCATGCACAATATCGTGTGGACAATCTATTTGTTGGTAGGTGGCACTGCCGATAATGTCCTCAAACCGCTGCTACTTGGCCGTGGGGTCGATATCCCGATGCCGGTAATTCTGATGGGTGCACTCGGCGGGATGGTATCCGCCGGCTTGATCGGACTCTTTGGAGGAGCTGTGTTGTTGGCGGTAGGTTACCAAGTATTCATGGACTGGGTCGGTCCCACGGAGGCGGAACTCAGTCAATCTGAGGACGACTCATCAGAGTCAAGCGTTCACACTAGTTAACAGGATCCGAAGCCACTCGATCGAGTAGCTTCGGTTAACTGAGAAATCGGCCAGTACTAGCGATACAGCCATATTTTTATCAGCTTTCTTCGTGGCGACGAGCATTGATCATCAATTTAAGGGCGTTTTGCAACGCCGCCATCACCACGGCCGTAGAGACTCCGATCATCAGCACGCCATTCACCGCCTGCATGGGCCCGAGGAATCGGTGCTGTTCCGACATAACAATATCCCCATAGCCCAGAGTGGAAAAATTCACTGCAGAATGATATGCCGCGGTGTTGAAATCAGCGAACTCGCCAAGATACATAAACAAGCCGGCCCAGAGAGATATCTGTAAAAAGTTACCGACCACCAGCACCATCATGACTGCACAGATCAACACGAAGGTGCCAACAAGTGTCGGCGAGGCGGCCAACTGCCTGTGTTTTACGTAGACCTGCATTGACACCACAACTAGGTAGGCCTGAATCGCAAGGCAAGCAACCATGGTCCCCAAGCCAAGAAGCACATTTCCTAACATCAGTTCGTCTCCAATACTAAAGAATCACGTTTTTTTAACTGCCGCTCCCTCAGCCACTCCAGGAATACCAGTGACAGCCAAGCATAAAGTGTAACGCCGGCAAACAAACTCAGGCGAACTGCAAACGCCTTGTATGGATCCTTGCCGTTGGCGCTGTCAGCCACTGCCGGGCCAACCAGGATGAACAGCGTAACGATCGCATTCTGCCAGAAACTCGGCGAGAAACGGCTGGCTAAAACGCCGTAAAATTTTGCGGACACCCAGGTAGTAAACGCCAGTGTCCATAGCGTGAACATCCATAGGTTCGGTGTCAATTTCAAGCAAAACCAGAACAAGATCGCTAAGATGCCCGCCATAAAGGTCGAACCCAGCAACTCCCTACCAGCGTTCCTAGCATCTGTCGCTGAAACCTGTTGACCTAGTGCAACAGACTTCAAGATTATAGGCAAGTAAAAAGTCGGATCGGTGAGACCCAGCAGAAAGACAGGAAAGACCGTCATCGTTGCCCGGGCTGCCAACCAGCTGGATTGCACCGGCTGTGGTTTTTGTGGAACTGGTGGTAGCTCCTCTTCGGGAAACAAGGGATAGACTACCCATTGGCATAGCACCGCGATCGCAATTGCTATCATCAACTCCTGCGTCACCATAACTGCTAAACCGAAGTTCAATTGACCCATCATGGCAATCAAAGTTACCCCAACAGTGAGCAGGGTGCCGACAGGTGGTTTGCCAAGATTCAGGCTGATGTAATTGGCGAGAAACAGACCTAGCGCTACAAGCAAAAGCCCGGTGGCAGGGTAATGCAGCAGGATTGGCGTCAGAATCAAGCCACTGCTCAACATGATGCCAAGCACAAGCAGCAGTCCCAGCAAAGCCTTGGGACCCATAGGTGGCCTCGGTGCGGCGGTGAGCATGAACCCGAACAACGGCGCCAAAAATGGGATATCGAGGGCTAAAGCATATCCTGCGGCCAGAGAAAGGGAGGTAGTGATGCTGAGCCTGAATACGCGTCGCGCGCCGATATGCATGGAGGACGCCCGCCAATCAGTATGCGTAGGAAAAAATGCTCATTGCACGAATGTAAAGCCTAGCCAAAGTCCGTGTCATCGAGGCTCTTTCGCTGTAAGCCATCACTGACGCCTGTCCCCCGATGCGCAACTGGGTCATGAGTTCCTGCTTCTGGCGCACATCAAAGTGAACCAACACCTGGAAGCGCTGCGACTGACGCAGCCAGTCACGATTGTTATCCACGGTTGGTAGAGTTCCCGCTGCAGGCGCCTGCCCAGAACTCACTCCCAAACCGATATTAGTGATCTTTCCTGCATAGACCGAACCTGGAAGGGAATCGAACAGGATTTCCACCGGAGTCCCGGCTTTCAGGTGCCCCAGATTGTTTTCGGTGTACTCCGCCTGGACCCAGACATCATTGAGTGAAATCAGTGTTAGCACGGGAGTACCAGTACTAGCATAATAACCGACATCCACACGCAAATCGGTAATTACACCCCTGTCTGCAGCCTTCACCACCGTACGATCAAGATCGAGCTCAGCTGTTTC
Organism: Parasphingorhabdus sp.; assembly: GCA_047615875.1. GTDB lineage: Bacteria > Pseudomonadota > Gammaproteobacteria > Arenicellales > CAJQKF01 > JBLHGU01. The sequence continues at coordinate 3,175 of JBLHGU010000271.1, read as the reverse complement.
AACTGCAGTACGTGCAGTTCTGAGGATTGTATTTTTCTCCCGAGAATTCCCGCCCTTATTCTGAATTGCCTGTTCAATCTGGGCAGCAGCCGATTTCACCTGTGCCTGCGATTGCCCAAGGGTCGCCCGCGAAGCCTCTAGGCGCCGGGTGGAAATCGTGCCCGGATCGTCCTTATGCAGACGCTCCAGACGCGCGGTATCTTTCTTTGCTTTCACCAAATTAGCCTGTGCAGATTCCAGGTTGGCCCGCGTCGCATCTACACCTGCGTCCCCCGCTTCAACCTGCCGCAACGCATTGGCGTAGTCGGACTGGGCTTTTTCCAATTCGATCTCATACTGGGAGGGGTCGATTTTGAACAGTGCTTGTCCGGCTTCGACTCGCTCGTTGTTTTTGGCGTACACCTCGATGACTTTTCCCGCAACCTGCGGTGCAACACCGATCACGTAGCCCTGAACGCGGCCCTGAGTGGTATAAGGTGTCAGTCGATCAGATACTAGGTACCAGGCCAAGCTAAGGATGATCAGCACGGCGATCACCATGCCACCTCGCTTGACTGTCTTGGGAGCTTCATCCTGTTCAGCATTATCAGGCAGCTGCACTTCCTCCTGACCAGCTTCCTCGGGCTGCTGCTCTTGCTGATCCACTTTTTTATTATCATTGCTCATGTTCTTTAGAATCCTGTTTTATTCATCAGCTGCAGGTATGGGAGCATCCAACATGCCACCCCAGTCAGTCCGTTGTTCCATAATCTGGCGAATTTTATTGGGAATTAAATCTTCACCATCCACGGGCTGCCAACCACCGCCCAGTGCTTTGTAGAATGCTATTACCGCGTTGATGTGATCCCCCTGGTTAGCCACATAGTTGGAAGAGGCTGCGGCCCTAGCTAACTGGGCGCTCAGTACACGCTGGAAATCCGAGTAACCTTCCTGATAGCGCTTCGATGACAACACAAGCGAGCGTTCCGCCGCTACCAAGGCTTCTTTGAGGAACCCATCTCTCTCCCTGGTCTTGACCACGCTGATCGCTGCATTATCTATTTCACTGGCGGCGCCAAGCACCGTTAGCTGATAACTTTCGATCAACTGCTGCAGGGATGCATCCTGTACGCGTACGTTGTTTTCTATGCGACCGTAGTTGAACAGGTTCCAGGTAACGCTGGGGCCGAAGCCGGTGCCGACGCTGTCATTGGTGGTGTTCAGAGAATTACCCGACCAACCGATGGTCCCGAACAGCGAAATTGCGGGATAAAAATCTGCCTCAGCCACGCCGATCTGTGCCGACTGTGCTGCCACCTGCCAGGCGGCTGTGCGAACATCAGGACGGCGCATCATCAACTTTGCAGGAACTCCCTCAATCATCATGGGTGACAACGCAGGCAATTCTTCCGCCACACGGGTAAGTTCCGTTAACTTGCCAGGAGAGCGTCCCAATAAAACAGCGATAGAATTCTCGATCTGTTTCATGCTGATTTCGAGGCTAGGGATACTAGCCAGAGTGCCCAAATATTGGGTTTTAGCCTGTTGGACATCCAGTTCAGAAGACTGCCCGCTCTCGAAAAGACTGGTAGTGATTTCCATACTGCGTTTCTGCAGGTCGCCGTTTTCCTGCGCTATATTGATCTGCTGGAGAGTAGTGAGGTAAGTGAAGTATGCCTGAGCCATCTGTGCAGAAAGCAGTACCTGGGCATTCTGGTAATTGCTAATGCTGGCGAAGAACGCCGCGTCTGCGGACTCAATGCTGCGGCGGAAGCGACCCCAAAAGTCCAATTCCCAGCCCACATTGGAACCGATATTATAACTATTCAAATTCGAATGATTACCGGAGTTATTACCCTCCGTAGACCAGCTGTCAGTCCGCGCCCATGAGCCGCTAAGCTGCTGTTGCTGCGGATACTGGTTGCCGGTAGCAATCCCTAGCAGAGCCTTGCTCTGGACAATTGCCAAAGCGGCGATCTGTAAAGTTGGGTTTTTCTCACGCGCGGTTTCTATCAAGCCGTTGAGAACCGGATCGTTGAAGGCCAGCCACCAGAAGTCTAGGTCATCTTCCGTGGTGCCCATCGTCATGGCCTGACCATAAAGGTCAGTTTGCCACTCATCCAGCCACTCTACATTGGGTTCCTGGTAATCGGGCCCCACGATGCTACAAGCTTGAAGGGCAAGTGCGACCCATGCAACAAGGAATGCTTTTTGCGCTCTTCTCATTCGCAGGTCTCTACGACACTGTTCCATTCAGGTACTTTGAAACAATCACTACTCATCCAGCGCATGAATATATGATACCCGACCGCGCGCAGGCCCGTGCAGATAAATATGCCTTCCATAAACTTCTCGTTAGTAAGTGAGTGCAACTGTCGGTTCATCTTCCTGAAAACGGGCATTAAAAGATTAGAAAAAATGCTTTATATTTAAGTATAAAGCTTCAACAGGAACGATAGGCGTGAGTCTTTTTTGTCCCGCTTAAGTACATTGTCAGGCATTATCCTAGTGATCGGTATATCCATAATATTATTTGTTCAGCAACGATCATTGCAATAACGACTATAATGAACGCAACGAGACCATGTTTTGGGCCACTGAATAAAACACTACCACCAAAGGATATATTTATAGCTTGTAAAATTAAAAGCTTTGAGCCGAAGACTATGCCCCATGTTGATAGCCCTCGTAGAACTCTGGCCTTTATACCCGATTTTTGTTTAAAGAAATTTGTAACACGGTGCTCAATGGCTATTGTTATCTGTAACAAGACCTGCAGTAGTAATGCAGTCAGTAATGAAATTGAAAAATTCTCTATAAATACCAGATCCCAATATTGATTGAATAGATTAAGTACAGTGAGATCAATTAGGACAAAAAATGTATATCTAAAAAAAACATACTGTCTTCTTGAAAATGACCCCGCATGTTCATTCTGTAAAAAAGCATCTATCATCAATTCGTTTCTCTTCAGTCTAGTTTAATTTAAAGGTGTAACTGTATGTTAAGGGAAACTTTAACATCTTAAAACCCAAGGGTGAGGAATATAAAAAAGATTCGTCTCAAAAAATTACTAATCAAGCACGACAAAATCACCTTTGACTAATTTCTGATTGTCCACTTTCGCTTGCGGTTTCAACCGGTCGATGCAACACATGCATTAAAACGTTCTGCGGGTGTTTTATAGTCTAACGTT
>JBLHGU010000270.1:0-6756 GCA_047615875.1 Parasphingorhabdus sp. | reverse complement strand
GGCACATCATCAGGGCCAATGGTGGCATACATATTAGCTTTGCTACGATCTTCGTTGTGAACCAGGTCGCACGTTACACCCAGACCATCCAGGTAATCAGCAGTAAATTCGATTAAGTCGAGATTGCTATTCCGGCTGACTGTGGGGAAGCTGACAAGTCGCTCAAGTATGGCTACAGTATTATTCATGGCAAGATAGTTCCGCTGCACCAGTCCGGTCGGTAAAGTGTGGTAGTAAGCCCTGTGCCGCGTAGCTCATGTTGTCCGAGATCAACATATTGCCCTCCACTACGTTGTACAAAGGCCTCTGAAATTAATAATGGTGATTTTATCGTCTTACATAACGATTCAATACGCGAAGCTTCGTTGGCCGCCGCACCGATTACGGTGAATTGTAATCGTGAATCGGTGCCGATATTGCCATGGGTAACATCTCCGATATGTAGTCCAATGCCAAAGTCGAGTGTTTGTTTATTTTCTGCGTTGTTATTTTTAACTCTTTGAATTGCGTCTTTCGCAGCAGCTAATGCGTTGTAGCATGCCAGCGGCGAACCATCGTCAGCTTTTCTGTCATCCAGTGGGAAAATAGCCAGTGCGGCATCGCCAATGAAACTTAGAACCTCTCCATCATGGTCCAGCACTGAGCCTGCCATACAGTCAAAAAAACAATTTAGTAACCTAAGATATGTTACACGAGACAATTTTCTGGCCAGCCCGCTGGAATCGCGTAGATCGCAGAACCAGATAACTGCGTGTATATCTTCGCCATCACCGCGTTTTATCTGCCCCTCGAGTACTTTTTGTCCTGAATGTTTACCAAGATAGGTGCCAAGTAAAGTCACCGATTTATCTCTTTGCAGGAATACTTCTACCAGACGACTAAATATCGGCAACACTTCGTAAATGCTACTCAGATGGTTGGTGTCAAAACCACCCGGACGATCAGTGGCCAGGGTAATAGCGTTAATCTGCCCGTCACTGAAAACCAGCGGCATGGCAACATAATCTGTTCCACCTGCGTCGCGAATGTCGGCTAGTACCGGGAAATCATCGACGCTACCATCGTGTAATCTGCGTCTAACACCTCCCGCGCCTTCAAAAATAGGATACAACGGACTGTTGAGATATTGGGACGTCTCCAGAGTCTGATGGTGCAGCTCATTTTCCAGTACGCCATCACCGCCTTTGTCCCAACGGTAGTTCGAACCCAACAGTTGTGGATGCAATGTACGAGTGATTAATGCGAAACGTAGCAATGGCATTCCACAAAGGTTCAGTTTACGGATAAAGCGGGTGACCAGATCTGATATCGACGTTGCCTGCCAGGCATCTTCCAGGAGCCAGCCGATTAACGGGTTATGGCTAGTATCGAGTTCGGCATGATCGGCTGTGTCAGAATCTTCTTCTATCTTTAAGTCATCAAGTCGATCTGTATGTAAAGCAACGTAGTCTTTAACATAACTTGATTCTTTGAATGGGTCTGTATAACTCCAGGCTACATCTCTTATTAGCTTGTCGCCAATTCGTGCATGAAAGTAACTGGCATGACCTCTAAATGGACAGAAGGTTTTCAGATCGGATAGTTCGAGAAGATCCATGCGTACATCGTCGCGATGAAAGTAGAAAACTGGCGATAGTCTGCCTTCTCGAAGTTGCATCGCCTGTTTTGAATCGACAATGACTTTTTTGTCGAGTACGCCGATTACGCGCCCCAGAAATGGCTCAAAAGTGAGGTGATTAGCACCCGTAGTATCTTGTGTATGTTCAACCTGTTGCGGTTGGGATGGTGCCATTCGGTGCGACCTTTATGAATCCGTTGGATTAAGGTGAAACAAACGGTATGGTGCTGTTTCGCCAGTTTTCAAGGATGGTGTACTAGCTCAGGCTAATTATCACGCCATCTACGGTCTTGGTATGTTGCGTTAACTGCTCATATCCGGTTTCGGTGATGATGAAACTATCACCAACCTGGGCGCGGAAAGTGTCAGTATTAACTGAGCCATCTACCGCCAACACCATTCCCGGTTGTATGACTGTACGGTCGCCAAAAACCAGCTGAGGTTTTTCCAGGAAGCTAAATCCCGTCCCCCGACCGCAACGAAAGGGGTAGTCATAACCAGCACTTTGAATCACTTCAGCGTAGGCCTTATGAATGTCCTCTGCAATGGCACCTGGCTTAAGTTCAGCCAGGGCAGCTTGCTGACTATCTACAGCGACCTGATAGATCGATTGTTGCGAGGTGTCAGCCATTTCTTCGATCCAGAAAGTACGATCAAAACCCAGTTTAAAACGATGAAAATTAGTCATGCCACAGAAGCACAGGAACACCGGTTCGCCGCGCTGCATAATCCGATTCGACGCACGATGATGGGTACGGGTTATCTCGGACCCGGAAGCCATTATTTGCAGGAAGTGTGTATTCGGCGACATGACACTTTGCGGATAGTGATTACGCAAAATTTCCGCCGCTTTCAAAGTGCCGGCTCTTGAGGTGGCCAGGGCAACTTCATACTCAGGAACTCCGTGCTGTATGGCGTTACGGCCAGCTTGCATCATGGCTGTGGCAACTTCACCAGCATGGCGTGCTAACATCAGTTCCTCGTCGGACTTAATCATGCGCATTGCATCGATAATCGGCGTTATGTCTTGCCACGACCGTAGGCCGGAAAGCTCATTTAAGTAAGCTGTTACCAGTGGTGGGACCTTGGCTGATTCCACTCCCACGATAGAACACATAGAAAGTGCCGCAGGCAGATGTTCACGCCACTCCTCGCCCATTCCATCATTCCATGCTTCAATCCGATCGACTTCAGCCAGATCAGTGGCCGAGTTGTAATCAATGGTTGGGGTGATTAGCAACTTACTGCCTTCCTTATCAATCACCAGGAGTGTCGGTCGGCCAAATTCCATATGTAGAAAGTCGTAATAGCCGCAAAAATAATAGATAGAATCATCGTCGGTAAAAATAATGGCATCGACATTGTCAGCCTGCATTCGCTGTTGAAGACTATCTGTTCTGTTTGTGTAGATTGACATGCTGAAATATAGGGTCTGAAGAGTTTCTTTAAGATCTGATAGATTAACTCAGTTGAAATCAATATGGTAATTCACGAAAATACTGTACTGCTTTAGTTTTCAGATGGGAGCAAATAGTTACGCAATAAACATGCAAACACTCATTGGTCCAGTAGAATACCGATAGTAATTTTTTAATTTGATAAACCCCGAGAGGAGTTTTAGTCCAGAATGGAAGTTGTCTTGCCCCCATCCCAAAAAAATGCCCATGCGCTGAAAGGTTATAGGTGACTGAAAAACGTTCAGATTTGTGGCCAACTATTTCAGTTATCCTGGCGGCTGCTATGTGGGGATTATTCTGGATTCCGGTACGCAGTGTTGAAGCAGCTGGAATCGACCCGGTGTGGTCGGGCATCCTGATATTTGCTTCTGGTACAGTGGTGCTGTTGCCAATGGTATTGGTGCGTTGGCGAATTATGTTACGCCACTCAAAGCATTTCTTCTGGGCTGGTTTGTTCTCCGGATTTACTTTCGCTCTGTATACCATTTCGATCAATTTGACCGATGTGGTGCGAGTTTTATTGCTTTTTTATCTGACTCCACTGTGGAGCACTTTATTGGGTATTGTCGTACTTGGCGAACGGCTTACTCTCAATCGTGTGCTTGCCTTAGTGCTTGCTGCTACAGGGTTGTGTATCGTTTTAGGGATTGATTATCGATTTCCTCTGCCTGAAAACCTGGGTGACTGGCTGGCATTAATTTCTGGCTTTACTTGGTCAATTGCTTCGGTAAAGTTATTTCAGGGTAGCGCCGATTATGTGATTGAGAAAGCCTTTCTGTTCGTGTTTTTTGGCTTCGTATTCAGTGTGGCACTGGCCCTGTTGCCATTAGGTATTGAATCGGTTCAGCCAAGTCTTGAATTGATCGCGGACGCGAAAATTCCCATCGCTATATTGGCTATTATGATGTTGCCATTGGCTTTTCTGACCATTTGGCCCTGTACATTGTTAAGCCCGGCCCGGGTCGGCATGCTGTACATGCTGGATGTAGTTGTTGGTGTCGTATCAGCAGCATTGCTAACTGACGAGGTTTTTGGTGCCCGTGAAATGATTGGCACGATTCTTATTTTATCTGCCGGGGTGGTGGAAGTAATGCGCTCCAGTGCGAAATAATTATTGTTAACTAGAATTCACTGCTAGGTCTATAGCTAGCATCAGGTTCACCAAAACAATCTGTATCTATTTTTAAACCAAGACCATTGCCAATCGGTGGCGCTACCTGACCGGGATTCGGGCATCGTGCACCATGCAGATTGTGCTGCAAGTCGAGCGGTTCCCGAAGGTCACAACTGGCTATCAGCAGCTCCTGGGGTGCTCCGGCTGCCAGATGTAGCGTGGCAGCGGTAGCAATATCGCCACACCAAGGTCCGTCAATGCGCATTTTTATACCTGCCTCCGCACATCGGTCACGAACGACTCTGGAAATTTCTAATCCACCCAGAAAAGCGGGTTTGATGCAAATTGCATCTGCCACTCCCTCATCAATTGCGCGCATAGCTACATCGAATATACCGACACATTGGTCGAACATAATGGTTGCGTCAGTTTGCCTGGCGACGACCACATTATCATCATAATTATCGCAGGGTTCTTCCCAGTACAGTCTTTTGTCATTAAACAGTTTTATAGTTTCGCAGGATCGATCTATAGACCAGCCGCCATTGGCATCGGCTAATAGAATTTGATTGTTGTTCATTAATTCCAGAGTTAACGCAACTTGCTCTTCGTCTTCCTGCATAGAACCCATGCCGAGTTTAAGTTGTAGCACTTTACGATGTGGTCCGGCCAATACCAGACGTTCTTTAAGTTTTGCTCTGTGTTTTTCTGAAATAGAAAAGTAGTCATTCATGTGCTGGCATTTAAGCCCGCCCAGCAAATCAGTTAGGTTGCGACCCTGCAACTGCCCTTGCAGGTCGAGGCCGGCGGTTTCAAGGCCAAAAGCTACACCGTTCCATGGTTTACCCGATTGCAGAATACGTTCTACCTGAGATGTTATGGCATCAATACTCTTACCAATCAAATGATTGATAATATCTGCCTCGGCACTATTCCACTCCAATAATGCTGAGCGTGGCGCTGATGGAGGTAAAATTATTTCACCCAGCCCCTGCAATCCCGACTCAGTTTGAATGCACAGGATGCGACTGAAGATAGTCTCCTGAACCACGTGGGACATGGCGTAAGGACCATCGCGAAAAAGAGGATTAAAGTCCCAGGCCTGTATAGACTGAATAATGGGTGAACTGGTCAATTGGTTAGATCGGTATTTTGGGTGCAACGAAATATTCTGGTCGAGAGAACGGGATAATTATTTGTAACAGACACTTGCAAAGCATTGGTCCATGGCCTCAACAACAACATCAACATCTGCCACGCTTAAGCACAATGGCGGAACCATTCTTAAAACACTTCGATAAGGTCCGGATTTGCTCACTACAATGCCGCAGGGTCGAGTTGCTTCAAATACCGCTGCAGTAGTGTCCGGGTCAGGCTCCTTGCTTTGCCGATCTTTTACCAACTCAATGGCCAGCATCAGACCTTTGCCGCGCACATCGCCAATCACCTCATATTTTTCCATTAATGATTGCAGTCCGGCTTTTAACTTGCCGCCTACCAAACGAGCGTTTTGTTGCAGACCCTCGGTTTTTATCACCCGTAAAACGGCGCGTCCAACTGCGGTGGATACCGGATTGGCGCCATAGGTATGAAACAGGAATTTGTCGGCCAGTGCCTCGGCTACCTCGCGTTTGGCGACGACTGCACCGAGGGGAATGCCATTACCAATACCCTTGGCCATTACGACAATATCCGGCACCATGTCATGACCTTCAAAGGCCCAGAAATTTTCGCCAGTACGCCCTACACCTGACTGAACTTCATCGATGATCATCAGGCCACCGGTAGCTCTTACACGTTCTGTGGCACCGGCAATATAGCCAGCAGGCATTTCCACAATACCGCCATAACCTTGCACCGGTTCGATGATCATGCCGGCTAACCGGCCAGTGGTCGTGTAGTGAATGGCGTGTTCGACTTCGTCCAGATAAGGCTCTACGGTTGGCCCGAATACGCCACGATACTGGTTGGGTTCGGCAACAAAACTCACGCCACCTGGGAGCGCAACATCGTGCCTGAAGCCGCTGATAGCAGTTAACGATTGTGCACCTAAAGTCGCGCCGTGATAACTACTGCGTAATGCCAGCATATCGTGATTGCCTGTGTGACTACGGGCCATCACCAATGCCAGATCAATGGCCTCAGCGCCACTGCTGGTGAAATGCACCACCCAGTCATGGCCCTTGGGCATGGTGGCAATAAGTTCTTCGGCATAATGTGCCGGTACTGGGTGATAAAACATGGTTGTACTATGCACAAGATCCTGCATTTGCCGGTTGGCTGCCTGGACAATTTCCGGATGCGCATGGCCAGCTGAAATACAAACATTCATGCCTAGAAGATCAATATAACGATTACCTTTTTCGTCCCATAGATACTGCCCCTGACCCCGTTGAAAAATCATTGGTTGTTGATAGGGCACGAATTTTCGTTGCGAGGCAGCATAGTAGCGGTCGCGGCGTTCTACAATGGCTTGTGTGTTCCAGTCGATAGGGTCTGGTAGGTTGGCGCTGTCGATGTCGTTCATTGGTAATGATCAATAAAATAATGCAGGTACTCTTATATTA
>JBLHGU010000269.1:0-6760 GCA_047615875.1 Parasphingorhabdus sp. | reverse complement strand
ACAAGCCAAAGTGGCCATCACTAGGTGCATTGTCTTTTTTCTGTTCAAACCCGTGGCCATCGTCCTCTACCATTACACGATAATAGCCATCTTCACAACTGAGTAACACACGAGCAGCATCAGCACCGCTATGTTTACGTATATTGCTTAAACTTTCCTGCACAATCCTTAATATCTGTACTTCAACTTCTTTGGGTAATTCTGGTTCATCCCATTGGTTTTGAAAATAGGTTTCAATCTGGGTCTCCTTACGCAACCTGGACAGAGCCGCATTAATTGAGGGCACCAATCCACGCTGATCAATAGGTGCGCGAAAATGGCCAATGATTTCCCGTAATTCCGTGTTAGCCACTTCCAAACTGGATTCCACCCGCTCCATCTCTGACCACACAGCAGCCTCATTATTCTGACGCAATGTGTCATCCAGAACCCGCACTTGAAAACGCAAGCTGGCTAGCGTCTGAGCTAGAGAATCATGCAATTCATTGGCCAGATTTACCCGCTCCTGCATCCTGGGAATTAGATTGGTCTCAACATCTAATCTGGACTTCTCCACCGCCAGGCCCAGTTGACGGCCAATACTTGAGAGTAGTCGACCTAACTCATCGAACGCGTGCAACCGATCTCTGGATAGAAAAAACAGGTATACACCATTTACTTGATCCAGGTAACACAAAGGCATCACAACCAGTTTCAGATGCTTAAAATCGCCATCACCAGAAACATTATCGGAAGGACACAAACCGGTTATGTCCTGGATAGAAAAGTCTTTTTCTAGCAATCGCTCGTGAATTGCCGCCTGCTGTTCCACTGCATGCAAACCACTGGTCAGGTGATACTCATCAACCAAACTTAGATGACCATTCTTTTCACGCAGGCGGATACTTCCAGCTTGCGCACCGATAGCATCGGCCAGCGTATGCATAAAGCCAGATGTGAGCACTCGAATATCAGTTGCCATATTGATACTGGCTACCACGTCATATAGCAGCGTTAAAGAACGAGATTTGCGTTCTATATCAGATTTTTGTTCTTTAAGCTGCTCTTCCTTGTCATCGGCCAGGGATTCCAGCCATTCCGATGCCCGATTAATATCATCAAGTGCTGAGGAAAAATCCCCGGCATCGTCGGCGGATATTCTGGCAGTTAAATTGCCCTGCCGAATTTCCCGAGCCCAGCTCACCACACTTTGCAGCGGTCTGTATAAACACGTTCTAATCCAATCTACAGCGACGACAATAATAATGGCTACTGCCAGAGCAAATCCTGCAAGCAGTGCCAACCAATTGCTCAATGCCGGTGCAGCCCCGTGCCAGAGCCAGCCAATAATTAGCCCACAGACCGCAAAGCAAAAAATAAATCCGCCGACAAACAGGCGTAACTGAGCGGTCATGCGCCCAGAGTTATCAAACAACGACCGGACAGTCAATTTAATAGTGGTTTGACCCGGCACAGGTCAAAGAGGTATAGAATTATACATAGCGTGATTGTAAATCATTCATGCCCTTTCTACTCGTGCCGCGTTCACTTTGGTACGAGCAAAATGCATTTCGAGAAACCAGCTTGTACGACACTTTTAAATCGGTCCGCTCTCTGTTACTTAGCTACGCCCTGCTACTAACGGGCACCGGTCTGTTCTCTACTCTTATAGCAGTACGGGCTGACATCGAGCAATTTTCGGTCTCTATTTCGGGCTTTATCATGAGTTCGTATTTTCTCGGACTCTTGCTAGGTGCGCTGTATTCCGTTCGATTGGTGATTCAGGTGGGGCATATTCGCGCCTTCGCGGTGTATGCATCACTGATGTCAACCGCATCAATAATGCACGTAATGATTGTCGATCCATATGCGTGGATGGCCATTCGGGTAGTAACCGGCTTTTGCATGGCCGGTATGGTACTCATAACAGAAGCTTGGTTGAACGAACGAGCCGCAAATAAAGTTCGCGGTCAGGTGTTATCGCTATATATGGGTATCGGCTACGCCTGTGCCGGTATCAGCCAATTTATTCTGCCCCTGGCTAACCCAGCAGAGTTTTTTCTGTTTGGTCTGATCTCGATAATTTTCTCGCTGGCGTTAGTGCCTGTTTTAGTTACTCGCAGTCCGTCACCACGTCCTGCTTCACCAGAACGAATCTCTCCTCTCGAACTGTATAGAATTTCTCCAGTTGCCACTGCCGGCGCCTTCATCGCCGGGGCTGGCAACTCAACGCTGTACGGGCTGGGTCCGCTGTTCACACGCCAGATCGGATTGAGTCTTGAGTCCACTTCGACATTTATGGCATCAGCCATAATTGGTGGTCTGTTTTTACAATACCCAGTTGGCAAATTGTCCGATCGTTTTGACCGACGTCTGATATTGGCAGGCACAACGCTGGCGACCGCTATAGCTGCTGGTGCGGTCGTACTTAATGTCTCAGTTGGCAACATGTGGCAACAGGCGGCGAATTCTGGCAATGACGTACTCTATATAACGGCATTTATATACGGCAGTCTGGCATTTACCCTGTATTCTTTAGCCGCTGCTCAAGCCAACGATCTAACTCATCCCGACCGCTTAATGCAAACTGCCGGTGGGCTTTTAATTGCTTTTGGCATCGGTGCCATTATCGGTCCGTTATTGGCTGGGTTTATCATGGATCACACCGGTCCACGCTCACTGTTTGTTTATTTGATGTGTCTAAATCTGTTGTTATTTAGCTTCGTAGCGTATCGGCGAAAAACTCGACAACCAGGCCGCATAAAACGTTTCTTCATTCCAAAACCGGAAACTCAATATTCCCCGGAAACACTCTACAATGCGGTACGAAATGATGTTGATAGCAATCCAACACCACCGGGTGTGGTTAGTTCGGCGACGATTCAAGAACCTGAGGAAGCTGAAAAGCCCTCAATCTGACAGCCGCACCGACTACCGCAAGGGTAGAAATTCCGCTAAAAGGTGGTTGAATCTGGCTTAAATGTATTGTGCCATGCTCGTCGTCATGTCTTTGATACTCCGAATTAGCGTAGTCCTCACACAGCGTGACATCTTTCATACTGTAACGAATCCCCACTCCAAGCGCTTTGCCATAAGCTTCCTTGCGAGTCCAGTGGGCCAAAAAAGCATCACAACAGGCGGATTCCTCAAGTGCGTCAAAAGCGCATTTTTCACGCTCGCTTAATTTTTTTCGCGCCAATCCGGCGTAGTTCGTGGCCCGAGGCAAATGCTCGAGGTCTATGCCGAGTTCCTGCTCCAACCCAATGGCATATATAAGATAGCCGCCGGAATCAGTATAGTTAAACATTAACGATTTAGAACCCCGGTTGTCCAAATAGGGCTTGCCGATATCGCCGTATCGCAGTCTAATCTCAGCGCTACTGCAGCCCACATAAATGCCCAAAATTCGTTTCAGCCCACACCGACCAGCAACCCATCTATTGCGGTGATAATCAAACTTGAAGCGTCGTGCACGCCTTTTCTCAGGTTCTGTCAAAAGCGCCCAATCGGCTTCACGAGGAATGCGATCTTCCGCTGTGAAAGCGCTTAATAAATGCACTTCTCCTGACACTAAATCAGGTCTTACCGGCATCTCTTCCCAAACCAGAGACCGGGTTGCGACCACGCTATTCTGGCGCATAGGCGTTATATATTAATTTACCGTTATTGATACAAATTGTCCGTACGCGATGCCATGATGAAATCGTTCACATGCAAACCCTTTATTTTGTGGCTCCACCAGGTCACCGTTACTCGACCCCATTCAACCATTAACGCGGGATGGTGATTAACCTGTTCCGCTATCTCACCAACCTGGGAAGCGAATTCCATAGCCAGAACAAAATTCTTGAACTTGAAGACTCTTTCCAGTTGATCGATATTGTTACGAGCTTCTATCTGCCATTCTGGAACTTCTGGCATCAAAGTCTTTTTTTCTGCGTCAGTAACCTTTGGCGCATCAGCACGACAGGCAACACATTCGGATTCACTCAATGACGTCATACTGTTTCCTCTGCGGAGAAAGTGTTGAAAACCAATTATTCCTTAAGGAAACGTTGGTTAGACTATAAATAATTTACTTCGCCGGTATCCAATGAATATTCTGCGCCAACTATCATCAAGCCCTGACGTTGAATTAAATGCTCGAGTATTTCCGAACCATGTTTCAGATGATTAACCGAGGCACGAATATTTGCCCGCACTGAATGCCGAACCAATTGATCATGGGGCAGTTCTGCCTCGACCAGAGTTTCTATGGCAGGTTTGATACGATCAACTATCGTACCGAGCGCACGGGAATGTCTGGCCTGGGGGTTTTCCAGAATTTCCAAGGTGGCTAATATCGCGCCACAATTGGTATGTCCCATTACAACCACCAGACTGGTGTCGTAACGTTCCGCAGCAAATTCAATACTGCCTACCTGAGATGGCGCGACAATATTTCCGGCGACACGTATGACAAATAAATCACCCAAGCCCTGATCGAATACAATTTCAGCCGGTACTCTCGAATCCGAACAACCTAGAATTATTGCAAAAGGTGCCTGATCTTCAATTTGCTGGTGTGACCGGGCAATTTTTTCAGTTGTTGTATTCTCTTGAATGGACGAAACAAACCGTTGGTTGCCGGCCTTCAATCGCGCCAGCGCTTCTTCAGCTAATTTCATTTAAAAATTTTCTCCCGTTTAAATACACAATATTTCACGACTATTGGCACTGGTTTTCTCTGCGATATAGAATACCGATTCTTCACGCAAACTCGCCATTGCTTCAAGACATTCTGGCAGGTACTCGGGACTATTTCGCTCACCCCGATGACTGGCTACCGTCATATCTGGTGCGTCTGTTTCCAGAACCAGGCTATCTATAGGCAAACTCTTTACTAAAGTTTGTAATTTCCTCGATCTAGCAAAAGTCAACATACCACCAAACCCCAGTTTAAATCCTAAATCCATATATCGGTAGGCCTGATCAAGAGTACCGTTAAAGGCATGTACAATGCCACCACATAAAGAAAAGCTTTGTAGAATTTTAAGCGTGTCGTCATGGGCTTTTCGGACATGCAAAATCACTGGCAATCCCAAAGCCTGCGCCAATTCCAACTGTCGCTCAAAAAACATTTTCTGTTTCTCTCGGGACAATGATTTGTCGAAAAAATCCAAACCTATTTCGCCGATCGCCACTGGGGGCGTTAGCTTAGACTGACGAGCTAGTTCATCAATGTCACTAAGTTCATGTCTGGCTAGAAATAACGGATGTAGCCCTAACCCAAAGTGCAGTTCATCGTTAGCCTCACAGAGTTTTATTTGTTTTGACCAGTTCGATCGACAAACTCCCGGAACCACAATATCGGAAATGCCATTTTCCCTACAGCGCTGCAAGACCTGCTCTCTGTCGGTATCAAATTGCATAAAGTCCAGATGACAATGACTGTCAATAATTACTGATTTATTTTCTGTCATTCACGAGCGGGCTCACGTTTTAACAATGCCTGAACGGCGTCTGCTGGCGATAAACCTTCATAAAGAACGCGATAAACAACCGTGGTAATAGGCATTTCAACTGCCAGTTTCTGGCTTACATGAAATAATTCACGGGTAGCATCAATACCTTCAGCCTCCTGACCAATCTCGGCAACTGTTGCAGCTAGTGACTTTCCACAACCCAATCCCAGCCCAACTCTGCGATTGCGAGATTGATCGTCAGTGCAGGTTAAAATTAAATCACCCACACCCGTCAGCCCCATCATAGTTTCCATGCGTCCTCCCAGGGCTTGACCTAACCTAGTCATTTCTGCCAGACCCCGTGTAATCAATGCCGCCCGACTATTAGCTCCCAGTTGCAGGCCATCACTTATGCCCGTGGCAATCGCCATGACATTTTTGATTGCACCACCGAGTTGTACTCCAGCCAGATCATCGCTTGTATAAATTCGGACCCGATCATTTCTAAACCATGACGCGACAGCCTCGGCAACCGTAAGGGTCTTTGCCCCAACTGTTAATGCAGCAGGCAAACCTATGGCTATTTCTCCTGCAAAACTTGGTCCGGAAATCACCGATGGAGTTGCTGTATCCCCAAACCGAGCTTCGACTAACTGGCTTAACAAGCCGCCACTATTTGGGGCAAAACCCTTGCTGCCCCAAACCAATGAGAGAGAGTTTGATTGGAAAGTAGCAATATCTTCTAGAATAGTCGGAAAGGAATGGCTGGGCACAACCAACAATATATGTTGTTGGTCTCTTACTGCGGCGCTAAAATCACTAGTTGGGACAATCAGTTCGGGTAATTTTACGCCCGGCAAATAGCGTTGATTCTCCCGTAGCCTGGACATATCTCCAATGGCCCGTGCATTTCTGCCCCACAATTTAACAGGAATGCCGTTACCTGCCAGTAAAATAGCCAGCGCAGTGCCCCAGCTACCCGCACCAAGCACGGCTACACCAAATTCATTAAGTTTGCTTTCGCCTGTCTTTTTGCTCATTAGCATTCAATCAGGTGATACAAAATTTACCACTATTATTATGTTTCATAATAATAGTAACGTCGGCCAACCCTAATCAGTGAGTGGTTTCGCCCTCTGATTGGGTTTTTTCTTGCTGCTTTTTGGCATACAAGAGATCAAAATTTACTGGCGCCAGAAGCAGCTGTGGGTATCCACCCTTGGTTACCAGGTCCGCGACCGTTTCACGAATAAAGGGCATTAACGTGTTAGGACAAGCAACTGCCAGCATGGTTGGAATTTGTTTTTCGGGAAAATTTTGCAACCGAAATATTCCCG
>JBLHGU010000268.1:0-6778 GCA_047615875.1 Parasphingorhabdus sp. | reverse complement strand
AATCATCATAATTGCATTTTATTGATATAGAGTTGTCACATAACATATGTCCATCGATTCTGTGACGGACACCAAAATGCACGACTTTTATTCTGATACCAAGACCAAACCAACGCTTGATATGCGCAGAGCGGTTATTGATTGTATTGTAGGCGATGAGCAAAAAGGTGAAGACCCTACTACAGACGAGTTGTGTGCCAGGGTAGCGGTGTTATTAGGTAAAGAAGCAGCGGTTTTTTTGCCATCAGGAACGATGTGTAACGAGATTGCTATTAACGTTCATACCAATCCCGGTGACGAGATGATTTGCGAACAGTCTTGTCATCTTATCAATTTTGAAACGGGCGGCCCCTCGGCACTTAGTGGCGTGATGATCCGCGCACTGCAGGGTGAAAATGGCATATTTGAAGCGGAGCAAGCGTTCGAAGCGATACGTCCAAATTCTCGCTATATGCCAAAAACCTCTCTGTTTTGTGTGGAGCAGACCGCCAATTTAGGTGGCGGCGCAATCTGGCAGTTAGAAAAACTACAGGCAGTTTCCTGCCTGGCGAAAGAATACGAGATTAACACGCATATGGACGGTGCGCGATTGATGAACGCTGTTATTAAAACCGGCGTTTCAGCTGCACGATATGCTGAAGGATTTGATTCAGTCTGGATTGATTTCACCAAAGGACTGGGGGCACCTGTTGGTGCGGTGTTAGCTGGTTCACAGGATTTCATCGCCAAGGCCTGGCGACTCAAACAACAGTTTGGTGGGGCGATGCGTCAGTCTGGAGTTATCGCGTCGATGTGCCTGTATGCCCTTGATCACCACCTGGAGCGTTTAGCGGATGATCACAATCTGGCACAAACTCTTGGCGACCGGATCGCACAGCTCGACAAGGTCAAATCTGTACTACCTGTTGAGTCAAATATAGTAATTTTCGACCTGGTCGAAAATGCCCCGACAGCTGCGGATATCGTAGAACAACTTCGCCACGAAGGAATATTGGTCGGTGCATTTGGTGTCAAGCGCGTTCGAATTGTTACCCATCTTGATGTGAATCCAGAGGCTGGAGAAGCATTGATAAATTGCCTTACAAATATTCTCAATAAAGAAACAACTGGCGAGTAGTTGCATAATATGACTGGTAGCCCACCAATTAAAAGTGATGTGCTACCCGTCTGATTCAATGTCACATTTGTAATGCTAGCCTGTATATCTCACCAGTCGAATTGGCTTGTTTGAGTTCATCAATCAACTACTCCAACAACAACTTATAACTGGTTTAGGTTTAACTGACATCAATCAGATATTTTGATAGTCTCCTGAGGATAAACAATTATAGCCTTAGAGAATCCGAAAATGACAACCGACCGAGTTCATTACGAAAAGCGTGGCCAAAGTGCCTGGATTACACTTAATCGACCTGAGGCTTTGAATGCGGTGACGCCGCAGATGATTGAGTCACTCCACCACTTTGCGTCGGAGGCACAAGACGATCCCGATGTTCGGGTCATTGTTATCACCGGCACGGGCAGAGGCTTTTGCCCGGGTTTTGATATTGCGCTGTTTCAGGAACTGAGCACCAATATGAATGAACTATGGGGTGTAGCAGAAAATTTGCTGACTACGTGGTCATTTATTCGTACTTTGTCAAAGCCCACTATCGCCGCACTGAATGGCGTTACCGCAGGCGGCGGGTTCGAGCTAGCTCTGGGTTGTGATCTGCGCATCGCCTCGCGAACCGCAAAGATTGGCTCTTGCGAAGTGGGTATCAACCAGCCAACTACCAATGGTTCAAGCTACATGCTGGCTCGACTGATCGGCGAAAGCAAAGCCAAGGAGCTTTGTTTTACGGGTGATTTGTGGAGCGCTGAGGAAGCCGCCCGGGTTGGTCTGGTGAATGCCGTCGCGGATCCTGACGAATTTGAGGGCACAGTGCAAAACTGGGCCGACAAGATTTCCAGCCGTGCGCCGATTGCTGTACGCGCTGTGAAAGACTTCTTCGAAAAAGGGCGATTGATGAGTATCGACTCCGTGGTGGAGATGGAAGAAAAAGCAGCACTAGCCTGTTGCTTTACTGAAGATCAGCAGGAAGGTTTTAATGCCTTTCTTGAGAAACGCGAGCCACGTTGGGCGGATAAGTAGTGAAAATAGCGGTGAGAAAATTGTCCGTGAATTACGCGCCAGCATCACAGGTGTTATGGGTAGAACGCACCTTCGTTTCTTGCCATATCGCGTAGAGACTGTGGCGGTGAAAACCGCTCGCCATAGGCTGCTGCTAAACGGTCGCATTCTGCAACAAAGGTTTCAGCACCAAAATAATCAACTAAGGACACCGCACCACCTGTGTAAGAGGGGAATCCCCAACCCAGAATTGAGCCCACATCACCATCACGTGGATCGCTAAGCACACCTTCATCCAGACAACGTACTGCGTCTACAGATTGGACGAACAGTAGACGTCGCTTAACTTCTTCAACATCGGGTTGCTGCTTGACCTGGGGGAAACAGTCGTTCAACCCTTGCCACAAATGCTTGGGTTGATCGGCAGGGTAATCATAAAAACCACCACCAGACTTTCGACCTAACCTACCGAGTTTCTTTACTAACTGATCGAGTACTTTTTCGCTGGGTTTTGTCTCGTATTGATCACCTAGGTCGCGTCGATGTTGTTGTTGAATCATATAACTCAGTTCCAGACTCACTTCATCGAACAGTGCCAGCGGACCCACAGGAAACCCCGCAAGTTTACCTGCATTTTCAATCAGAGCGGGACTGACACCTTCTTCTATCATTGCCGCACCTTCGTCAAGAAAACGCGAAACCAGACGGCTGGTATAAAAACCCACCGAGTCATTCACGACAATTGGAGTTTTACCAATCAGTTTGACAAAATCCAATGCCTTCGCCAGGCAGGTATCTGAGGTTTCCTTGCCAACGATGACCTCTACCAGCTTCATTCGATCCACCGGGGAAAAGAAATGTAGGCCGATAAAATTTTCTGGTCGAGATGAGGCTTCGGCCAACCCGGAAATAGGTAAAGTCGATGTATTGGAGGCGAACACCGCAGAGGGTGCCAGAACCACTTCTGTTTTGCCGGTGACATCGGCTTTAATTTTTCGATCTTCAAACACGGCCTCAACAACCAGTTCACAGTCCGATAATTGGCTATAGTCTGTGGTTATTGTAATTCTGGATAAAACCTGGTCTTTCTGTTGTGCGGTTTTTTGCCCACGGGCAATAAGTTTGTCCATCACACGCGCACTGTAGTTTTTGCCTTTTTCCGCAAGCGCCGAACTGCTATCGAGCAACACCACATCGAGACCTGCAAGCGCCGATGCATAAGCAATACCTGAGCCCATCATGCCCGCACCCAATACACCAATGCGTTGGTATGAGGCAACAGGGATTGACTGTGGCCGACGGCCCAATTTGTTCGCTTCATTCATACTAAAAAATAAAGAGCGAATCATGCTTCGTGTTTCTTTACTGAGACAAAGATTAGCGAAATACTTGCTCTCCACTTTCATACCGATATCTATCGGTACTTGCATACCTTCATAAACACAGGACAAGATAGCTTTAGGCGCTGGATAATTACCCCGGGTTTTAGCGTGCAGCCGCGAGCTTCCGCCAATAAATATTTCATAACCTTTGGGGCTTTGTACCGATGGCTCGGGAGGTTGGTAACCCTTGTCATACCAGGGTTTATTCGGGTTAGCGCCCAGGGCTATCCAGGCTCGAGCCGCCGTATCCAGCTGATCTAATTCCACCATTTCATCAACCAGGCCGAGCTCCAATGCAGCGGCTGGCGAAAAGTGCTTTCCTTCCAGTAATACTGGCAATGCTTTTTCGATACCAATCATCCGCGGCAGTCTCTGAGTACCACCACCACTGGGAAATAATCCCAGTTGAACCTCGGGTAATCCAATACGGGCTTTTTTATTATTCGCCACAATGCGGTGATGGCAGGCCAGGCAAAGTTCGAGGCCACCACCTAGTGCGGTGCCGTTGATAGTTGCCACAAACAGTTTGTCCGCAGTCTCTACCTTTCGATAAATCGCCTTGGTCGCATCACAAAGCGCAATGATAGTTTCAGTATCATTTAACTCAAGCAACATCTGCAAATCTGCACCAGCTATAAAGTCTGTTTTGGCAGATTTGATAATGACACCATTTACGGCGTCATCTGCCAGTGCCCGATCAACAGCCTGGTCAAATGCGATCATTGCTACCTGGTTCAACACGTTCGTCGTTCGTTGTGGCATATCCCAGGTAATCGTGGCTATGCTACCTTCTGATTGATATTGAATCATGCGACACGCTCGATCACTGTGGCTGTGCCCATGCCCGCACCAACACACAGCGTCACCAGGCCGGTTTCCTTATCCTGGCGCTCCAGTTCATCCAGCAAAGTGGATAGTAGCATAGCGCCAGTGGCGCCAAGGGGATGGCCCATGGCAATCGCACCACCATTAACATTCACCTTATTGTGGTCTACATTCATAACGTCCATGAACAGCATCGGCACACAGGCAAAGGCTTCGTTAACTTCAAAAAGATCAATATCGCTAGCCTTCATTCCTAGCCGTTTAAGCACCTTCTCTGCGGAATGCGAGGGCCCGGTTAGCATGATCGCGGGCTCGCTGCCAATCGACGCAAAGCCTTTAATTCGTGCTCGTGGTTTCAAACCCAGTCTATCTCCAGCCTGCCGATTTCCCAGCAGCACTGCGGCTGCTCCATCAACCATTCCCGAAGAGTTACCGGCATGGTGCACATGATTAATTCGTTCAACATCGGGATAACGCATCATTGCGACATCATCAAAGCCCGCAGCCTTGCCCATGGCCATAAATGCAGGCTTTAATTGCCCCAGGGATTGCAGTGTGCTTTCAGGACGAGCATGCTCATCGTAGCCAAGCAGAGTAGCGCCGGTTATGTCTTGGACTGGTTCGATACTGTGACGAAAGCGCTTTAGTTTGCGGGCCTCGGCTGCACGGCGCTGAGACTCTACAGCGTAGCCATCTACATCCTCTCTGGAATATCCCTGTTGGGTTGCGATCAAATCAGCACCGATACCCTGAGGAATATAGTAAGTTGGAAACGCAACATCCGGGTCTGCCATCCACGCGCCACCTGATGAACCAATCTTTACCCGCGACATACTCTCAACGCCACCACCAATGGTCAGATCCGACTGTCCTGACATAATCTGTGCTGCGGCCATGTTTACCGCCTCCAGCCCTGATGCACAAAAGCGATTGATCTGCACTCCCGGTGCTGTCAGATCGTAATTTGCATAAAGCGCTGCGACACGGGGAACACAGGCACCCTGCTCTCCCGCGGGATCGACAACACCCATCACAATGTCATCGACCTTACTGGTATCCAGTGCATTGCGATCGCGAATCCGCTCCAGCACCAGGCTAGCCAGACGAATTGGCGGCACTTCGTGCAATGCTCCTTTTGGATTACCCTTGCCCCTGGGGGTGCGAACCGCATCGTAAATATAGGCTTCAGTCATTTGTAATTTTTGCTTAACATGCTTAGAAAAATAAATTGAAATGCAAATTTTGTAATTAATATCAGCGTGTCAGTTTTACGCCGGCTTTAACTCGATCCCAGGTCGTCGGCATAACTCCGGTCTCTCGTAATTTGTACTTCTCCATTTTACCAGTGGGTGTTTTTGGTATTTCCTGGTCGAAATCAATATATCGTGGAACCATGAAGTGCGGCATGCTCTTTTCGAGAAAGCGGATCAGTTGCTCAGGGTCAATATCGGTATTGGGCTGGGTTATGATTACAGCCATCACCTCTTGCTCAGTGTGTTCATCCCAAACTGGAAAAACCGCGCTCTCCATAACATCAGGATGCAGGTTAATCTCGTCCTGTACTTCCATAGAAGAAATATTTTCGCCACGGCGGCGCATTGAATCGGTCAACCGGTCGACAAAAAATAATCGACCCTGCTCATCTTTATACCCTGCGTCTCCGGTGTGATACCAAAGATTGCGAAAGGCAATCGCAGTAGCTTCCGGCTGTCGCCAATAGCCTTTCAAAATACCCCAGGGTTGTCTGGGTCGGACACAGAATTCCCCCATTTCGCCGAAACCACATTCAATGTCATCTTCGTTGAGTATTTTGACTTCGTAGTCCGCCGTTGGATAACCGACGCACTGATTGTTAGGCAGCGGCTCACCGAAGTGATGAATCATCGGTGGCGGGCATTCAGTACTGGCGTAACCGGTAGAAATCTCGACATCAAAGCGTTTGCAGAACGCTTCATGTTCGGGGATAACTGGAAACATGCCAATCTTGCGTAACGGTGTTTTGATATCTTCAGATGTTTGCGGTTGTTGCCAAATGAAGTTGGCTATCGCCCCTAACAGAAAAACCACAGTACAGTTGTGCTGCTTGATATCAGACCAGAAATGTTCGTTTTTATAGCCTTGTCTTAACACTACGCTGGAGCCATAAATCATTGACGCGTAACACACTGCCCATTGAGCGCCGATATGAAACAGAGGCAATCCAGAGGTATAGAAGCGGTCCTGGGTATCTAAATAGTGAATTTCGCCTGCGCCGTCGGCATAGGCAAAAGAATGGGCATGGGTGGTAGCGACACCCTTGGATTTACCTGTAGTACCCGACGTATACATAATTGCAACAAGATCATTGTATTTTGGCGCTGGTTCAAAGTCGGATGTGTCATCGCTAAACAAATCTTCAAAGCACACTACCTGGCAGCGCTGAGCAAGTTTCGGCGGTAAGGTGCATTCTTTTCTCAAG
>JBLHGU010000267.1:0-6825 GCA_047615875.1 Parasphingorhabdus sp. | reverse complement strand
GTAGAAGTCAGCAGACGGCATAGTAGTGGATTCATATTTGATGAAGCGAAGGCCTGAAGCCAGGAGAGGAATTCACCCATCAAGCTCTGTACTCAGTTGCAGCCGAACGGCAGTCTTAAGAGTTAACCGGCGCGTCGATGGAATAGTGAAGCCCACAATCTATATCAACGGTTTGCTTAATATTCATTGGCCTGACTACGGTCCGACACTTTTGGTAATCGCCCAGTGCGGACCCGCATGCTGGGTGATGTGGGAGGGAGGGGATAGAAACCCCTTCCTATCCCGCTTAGAAAGGACTCAACCTCGCTATCAATCAGTTACCCTCATTGTACAATGATATATCATGAACAGATTGGCACTTTTCGTGAGGCAGCCAATCGAGTCAATATTCCTTTATATTCTTTCCAACTTGTTCGATCGCGGGGCACAGTTTTGTGCGCTACAACCATATTCAGCTTAGGAATTACGGTGATGTATTGGCCGTATGCACCTCGGGCTGTGTAGCCACCTTCGAAAAGACAGTCAACCCGATCGCCATCCCACACCCACCACATGTAACCGAAGCCAAATTCACCGTAGCTGAGATACTCAGGGTTCATTTCTTCACTAGGTGTCGCCACCGATATAATGGTTTTGACCCAGTCTTTGGGAATCAATTGAACACCCTGCCAATTACCCTCCTGCAGCATCAACTCGCCGAGTTTCGCCATATCACGAGTGGATAACACCATATGATAGGCTTTATTGACAGAGCGAGAAGTGTCACCATTTTTTCTGTGGAGGCTGCGGTTCCAATGCTCAAACCCCAATGGTCTGGCGAGATCTGTATCCAACGCATCGTAAATGTTTTTTTCGGTGAGCTGTTCGAACACAGCGCCTGCGGCATTAAAATCCCAATTGCTATACAAATAGTAGCTGCCTGGCTCCTGCGACCCACGCACCGGAGCCTCTGCCAGATTGCCGCCAGGATTCGAAGCCGGGTGATAGACTCCTGAACGAGCAGCTATAAGATCTTTCACCGCAGCACGCTTTTCAATGGGTAGCAAACCCTGCACATCATCCATTCCGAGATCAGCTAAAGTTAAATCGAGATCAATAGTGCCATTCTCCACATAGTTACCATACAACATAGCGAGAATACTTTTACGGACTGAAGCAAGGTAGCTGAGCCGCGTTGTATCGCCGTATTCCCACAAAACTCGGCCGCGTACAATAACGACAATTGCGTCAGTGGATAAAGTTTCAACATAAGCGTCGACTTCTGCCAGTTTTTCAACCGAATAACCTGCAGTCTCGGGATCAACTTGAAATTGCCAGGAAGAACCACGTTGATCATAGGTGACTGAACGGTATGGGTCGAAAAGGGCACAGCTTGGCAGCAGGAAAGTTAAAGCAATGATATGAAGGTATCGTTTCATGGTGTGAGGTGGCAGAAGTCTATTTTGCAATGGGCACTCTGGGACATGTGTTCAATTTCTAACGCCGGTTTAAAATGTGAGGCGCACTTGTGCGCCGAGTGATTTTGAAACCTTGGTTATATGTCATATTCAAGTGATGCCTCCTGATCCTCGAAATTTGAAATCAAGTTTATTGCCCTTTCAAAGATCCAGTACTGATTTTTCGGAATAACTATTTCGTGAATCGAGGTTTGGATTTTTAATAACGACCACCATGCGTAGATGGCACCGGCCATATCATCTCCGGGGCTTATCTCGCCACCTTGATATCTTACTACGTAGTGTATGCTGATCATGTTTTTAGCAATCTCATCATATTGAAACGTGTGAGCATGTACGACCCCAACCGGTAACACACGAAGCCCCTCACCAGCTTCCTCTTTCAGTTCACGAATAGCACTTTCAAGAATGGTTTCACCTTCTTCAATTGCACCCGATACAACAATCCACTCCGAAGGCTTCTTCGAAAACAACAAAACTTCGTTTAGGTCATTGACCACAATGACAAGTATTGCGGCCGGAAAACAAGAGAATTGTCGACCATTTTGTGCTGTTATTGAAGTTGGCATAAAATGCTTCCTGACATATAACGCCGCAATTTGCTGAAGGCGACTGATGGGCGGATTGTGGCCCTGCAGCTGACTTTCAGTAACATTGCTTTGTTGAACGAAGCCGCTCTGCGGCAAATGTCAAATATTTGAATCATAAGCGATAATTCCGCTACACACCCTGGACGGGGTGTGACTATTAGAGGAATCACCCCATGAACAAAGTACAACAAGCACGATTTGACTCACTATATGAACAACATGTTAACGCATTACGCCGTCAGGGCAAGGCAGAACGCACCATCGACTCCTATGCCCGAGCTATTCGACGGATCACTGAGTTCTTTGATTTATGTCCCGATCAGCTGACGCAAGGTCACCTCAAAGATTATTTTAGCGCACTGGTGAAAAGCCATTCCTGTAGGGGGTCAAAAAAACGTGACGGGGTCAGGTCGCACGCCGTCATCGGCGATCAATCTAGCGGGTTAAAGTCCCGTCCGGGGAATTGCTCATACACCCTGGTAGTACTGCGGAGCAGTATCTGAGTAATTGGATGCTGTAAGTTCCGCGAAGGCAAAGCTACAGGCCGCAACGCAAGTGAATCTGTATTAGCCTCGTTAACCATTGAGGATGTTGACCCTCTGACTTGAAGGGGAAAACTGGCACTATCCGACTAGAAATGAGATAAATCGGATGGGTCCTCCGGGGTTATAAGAGTGGCATGTAGCGGAAGATTGATTGTGCAGGACGGGAGATCCAATGCGGTGGTGTTTGCAGCATCAACGGATTTATATAAGCGAAGAGTGAAGTTAAATCCGGCTGTATTGGAAGTCTGAGGGGTTCATAGTACCGATTGAGGATGAGCGACAACATAACGACATCCGAGGAAAGGAACCCTACTTTGTTCATGTTTCTTAGGAGTAAAAGGCCAAGATGATTGCCAACAGGCTAGACACATCTGAAAGCTCGAAAGAGACGGTCAGGGCGCTCCAGCGGAAGCTATACCTTAAAGCCAAGTACCAAACAGGCTTTCGGTTCTACAGTCTATATGACAAGGTCTATCGGAGCGATGTACTGCAATGCGCTTACGATCGGGTTAAACAAAACAAAGGTAGCCCCGGTCTTGATGGGGAAACTTTTGAAAGCATAGAAAGTGGGATTGGGAGAGCGGCTTACCTACAGGAGATTGAACAGACATTAAAAGCAGGAAGCTATCGAGCCATGCCGGTAAAACGGGTAGAAATACCCAAACCGAACGGGGAAACTCGTCCGTTAGGCATTCCGTGCATTATAGACCGAATAGTACAGATGGCAGTGAAACTTGTTATCGAACCGATCTTTGAAGCAGGCTTCGATCCTCATTCCTACGGGTTTCGTCCCAGACGGTCAGCGCATCATGCCATGGATGATGTTAAACAAGGCCTCTTAGGTGGTCATGTTCATGTGATAGATGCTGACTTGTCGAAATACTTTGACACAATCCCACACGATAAACTATTAAAAACAGTGAGCCAACGTATTGTAGATGGATCGCTGTTGAGTCTTTTAAAACAATGGTTAAAAGTGCAGGTCGTTAGGGTAAATAAAGGACGTCAGTCGGTGGCAGGGGGTGGCAAGAAAGCTCGAATGGGTACACCGCAAGGGGGTGTGATATCGCCATTATTAGCGAACCTATATCTCAACCTGTTAGATAGGGTTTGGGCAAAATGTAAGCTGGCAGAAACACACAAAGCGCGACTAGTCCGTTATGCGGATGACATCGTCATACTGTGTGTAGGAGATACCACAATGGCTTATGATAAGCTGCGAAAAATACTCAACAAACTGGAATTGAAACTCAATGAAGAGAAAACGCAGCTTAAGGACTCTAGACGGGAGTCGTTTGATTTTCTGGGATTTAGCGTCCACATGTCTCGGGCAAAACAAAGTGGGAAACTCTTTCCATGCGTAGAGCCTTCAGATAAAGCGATGCAGTCCATCAAACAGAAGATAAAATACTATACCCGTCGGGATATGAACCCGGTACCGATAGATGGGATAGTGGATAAGCTCAACCAATCAGTACGAGGTTGGAGCAATTACTTCTATTATGGTCATGGTCATCGAAAGATGAAGCAGGTTAAATATTACCTGGGTGAAAGCCTTCGGTTACATCTGAGGTATCGTCATAAGCTTAAGAACCGTGGAGCAGCATATAGCCGTTTTCCTTATAGTTATCTTCATAACTATTTGGGGTTATACAAAGTACCCACATCATCTACCTGGAAAAGTACGCATGCTTAAGGCAGAAGAACATCGGAAAGCCGTATGCGGGAGAACCGCGTGTCCGGTTTGATGAGGAGAGGCTATGGCTCGATTTATAGGGCCATAGTCTTTTACTCTAATTTGATTTATGGTCTCTGAGAATACCACTCACTGTCAAATAATGTAAATCGAAGTGTTCAGCTATTGCTTTCTACGTATATCCACCATTCTAATAAGCCTGGCAAATTGCAGTATTTCGGTCTGCATTGGATAGCTTATAATCGACTAGCGTTCTCGGTAGTGGGCGTCTTTGTGACGACGGTATTTCACTCAGTTCTTTATCACCATCAATGAGAGACTGCATTTTCTCTACAAATGGCGGTGACCCCAGGTAAACCTGATTCCTGAGCTTTGCCCACGGTGATGGCTGACCCTTCCCTTCTGCGACAAACACTTTATATTGCTCTATCGCAGTAGACTTTCTTTTCCCAAAGGTGGCCAGTAACCAGTCAGTATTCACACAGTCCAATCCTTGAACCTGCCCCGTTGTCGCTCGATAGCTACTCCATGGCCAATCTTTTGCAGCACGAACCATGCCTGCTCGCACAGGGTTAATTAGAATATAACGCGCCAATTCTAGTAGATAGGTTTCTTTTTCTAAAAGAATCGCCTTAAATCGGCCCTGGAATACATGCCCAACCCTGTTATGTATTCGATTATAGGATTGAGTATATACACCATTAAGCTGGCGCATGCCTTTCGATAAATTAGAGTCGGGTGTTTCGATCAATAGGTGATAGTAATTGCTCATTAAGCATGGCATATCCAGTTATGAGTCGAGCATGTCTTTTCTAATACGGACAAGAAAACGTTTCTATCCGTATCGTCCTCGTAGATATCCTCCTGCCGATTACCGCGTGACGTTACGTGATAAAGCGCTCCAGAAAGCTCGATTCGAATGGGCCGTGCCATTGATAACCTAATTCAAAATAATCAGATGTCTAGAGTAGCAATGTATTTATCATAAATCAAAGACCTGACCCTGATGTTTATCTAAACCAAATTATTTAAAGCGGAATATTTCGACATACATCTTGGTGTCGAAGGGTATTCGTGCGCTAATTACATGGAGTGTAATAAAGTGTATAAATGGATTTCCAGTAACCACCGTAAAGGCCGCCTTACCCATGCCAACAAGCATCTGGGTCATAATGATATACACTGTGCTCATCAAAGCCACATCCAAGCTGCTGTAGTCGACTCCCTGATCAAAAAGGCTAAAGAGGGCATAATAAAGACCTCCAAGTGCAATCACAGCTAATTTGTTATCTATCAACACTGCGATACGTGGAATGAAGATTAAATGCATCATAACCACCACAGGTAGACCCGCGCCTAAGGTATTCACGAAAACTCCAGCTGGAATTCCCTGCGTGTACTGTGAGGCAGTGAGACCAAAAAAATCCGCTCCGGAAAAGATTGGACCGAAAAAATCCATGCACCAATAACCCACCAAGATCCAAATATCACGTCGCCAATTAAGTGAAGTAATGAGTTTTTTCATGCTAAAGCCTTTTTTATTAAGCCACCCTAACGGCAGTACTACATACGCAACAAAATAAGTCAGCGCCCATAACCACACGTCATATTGACCATGACTGCCTGTTTCATAAACTTCAGGCCCTGGAAAATGTAGCCCAGTATTCAAGAAGAATCCGAGGATTAGCTGAGTGACCGCGAGATAGATCACAGCAACCCATGCTTCATTTGCCGCGGTTTCCTTGTTTACACCATAAAGATTAACCCAGTCGATGTTTTCTCGCTTACGGGTCAGATACAGAAGAAGAAATACTGCAATAAGGACTATTGGGAAGTAAGCGAATAACAGGCTCGAAAAAGCCCCTTCCGCAATGAGCGGAACTGGAAACCCAGCTGACTTGGCAGAAAAGAATATAGCTGCGGCGGCCAACCATATTAAGAAAAATATCAACAAATACTTTTGTTTCTTTAACTCTGCAATCATTTTTTTACCTATAGGTTGAATTGTGGTAACTCGGGCATATAACGCGATGGGGTCAGGTCTTTGACTTATGGTCTCTGAGAATACCACTCACTGTCGAATAATGTAAATCGAAGTGTTCACCTATTGCTTCCAACGTATATCCACCACTCTGATAAGCCTGGCAAATTGCAGTATTTCGGTGTGCATTGGATAGCTTATAATCGACTAGCGTTCTCGGTAGTGGGCGTCTTTGTGACGACGGTATTTCACTCAGTTCTTTATCACCATCAATGAGAGACTGCATTTTCTCTACAAATGGCGGTGACCCCAGGTAAACCTGATTCCTGAGCTTTGCCCACGGTGATGGCTGACCCTTCCCTTCTGCGACAAACACTTTATATTGCTCTATCGCAGTAGACTTTCTTTTCCCAAAGGTGGCCAGTAACCAGTCAGTATTCACACAGTCCAATCCTTGAACCTGCCCCGTTGTCGCTCGATAGCTACTCCATGGCCAATCTTTTGCAGCACGAACCATGCCTGCTCGCACAGGGTTAATTAGAATATAACGCGCCAA
>JBLHGU010000266.1:0-6866 GCA_047615875.1 Parasphingorhabdus sp. | reverse complement strand
GCCGATTAGTACAGATCCAGCGGTACCGTCGCAAGACTTTGTATCAAAGATTGTCAATGAAGATAATCCTGGATCCGCTATCTCAGAGAGTAGTTCAACCGGGGTCGGCTTTGTAAAGGCTAAACAGTTGCCAGCATTAAATATTACACCGCACTTGAGTCCAGTAACTCAGATTGCAAAGCCCTCTGCAGTTTTAAATGTGGTTGAAGTTAAACAAACTAAAACACTGAGTAGAGAGTCGAGCGAAAGCAAGGTTTCTGAGTATAAATCGAGTCAATGGATTGTGCGGGTTGGTGCTTTCGATAAAAAATCCAACGCTAACAAACTAGTTGACGATTTAAAGAAGCTCGATTTTCCCGCCAAAAAACGTGCTATAAAAATTCAGGATCGAACCGTAGTCAGAGTATGGGTTGGACCCTACGATAATCGCAAACAGGCACAAAGAATTAAGGCGCAAATTAACAAGAGCTTGAAACAAAATGCGTTTGTTGCCCGGGCTGGGCAATGAATATTTCCGAGTATGGGCTATCTTCATTCGATCTGTTGTTAATAGCTGTTTTCGTGATATCAGCGATAGTCGGTATGGTTCGCGGTTTGATTCGCGAATTGCTTTCATTACTTTCCTGGGTGGTCTCGCTCTGGTTAGCCTTTAAATTTGCACCAATTGTATCAAACTGGTTAAAGCCTTATCTAGACGCGCCGCAATTACAATATATTGTTGCTTTGGTGGCCGTATTTATTGTTTGTTTGCTAGTGTTCTCTCTATGCGCCATACTTCTAGCCAAGTTGTTGTCTTTGGTTGGCATTGCTGGAACTGACAGATCTTTAGGAGCGATATTTGGTATCGCTCGTGGTATTGCGATTGGCCTTATTTTAGTATTTCTCCTTCGATTTACTCCAGCCAAGGAGGAGACCTGGTTTGAAACATCACGTCTTGTACCATATTTCGATCCTATCTTAGCTATTCTTGATCGCCAGGGTTATACCTCTGTAAACTCCGCTGAAATTATTTTGCCCACCCTTAATTCGAATTAATTTTCTGGAACTGATATGTGCGGCATAGCCGGAATTGTTGGAAATTATCCCGTGAATCAAAGTCTTTATGACGCATTGACGGTTTTGCAGCACCGTGGCCAGGATGCCGCTGGCATTATGACGTGTGATGATGGAAGGGTTTATTTGCGTAAGGATAATGGCCTGGTGCGAGATGTTTTTCACACGCGTCATATGGTTCAGTTAAAAGGTAAGATGGGTATTGGCCATATCCGATATCCCACTGCTGGCGGTGATTCACGAGCCGAAGCTCAGCCATTTTATGTCAACTCACCATTTGGTCTGGCTTTGAGTCACAATGGTAACCTGACTAATACGAGTGAGTTGCGCGAGGCGTTGTTTCGGGATGATTTACGCCAGATAAACACCAATTCTGATTCTGAAATTTTACTAAATATATTTGCACATGAGCTCTATAACGCCGTGGGTAAATCTAAGCTGCGCCTGGATTCAGATGATATTTTTAATGCGGTGCAAGGAGTTTATCGACGTTGTACAGGTGCGTTTGCCGTCGTTGTTCTAATTGTCGGGTATGGCATTCTTGCCTTTCGTGATCCGAATGGGATACGCCCTCTGGTGTTCGGTAAGCGCGTTGAGACTGACGGCAGCGAATCCCATATGATTGCGTCTGAAAGTGTGGCTCTAGACGTGCTTGGGTTTGACTTGGTAAGAGATGTGGCGCCTGGCGAAGCAGTTTTTATAAGCCAGGAGGGATCGGTTCATAAGCGTTTATGCGATACAGCTGCACGACTCGCACCCTGCGTTTTCGAGTATGTTTATCTGGCGCGTCCAGACTCGATTATGGATGATGTCTCGGTGTATAAAACGCGAATGCGAATGGGCGAACGACTGGGTAAGCGACTGAAAGAAGCCTGGCCAGACCACGATATTGATGTCGTCATACCAGTACCGGATACTAGTCGTACAGCAGCGTTGCAGATGGCCTGGGAATTGCAGCTCAAATATCGCGAGGGTTTTATGAAAAACCGCTATATCGGCCGAACATTTATAATGCCAGGGCAGGCTGAAAGAAAAAAATCGGTTCGTCAAAAACTCAATGCAATCGACCTGGAATTCCGTGGTAAAAATGTCCTGTTGGTCGATGATAGTATTGTTCGGGGCACAACGTCCCGGCAAATCATTCAGATGGCGCGCGAAGCGGGCGCGAGGAAAGTCTATTTTGCTTCCGCTGCTCCGCCAGTTAGATATCCTAATGTTTACGGCATCGACATGCCGACAATGTCAGAACTTGTAGGTAGCGGAAGAAATACCAGGCAAATTGGTGAAGAGATTGGAGCTGATAGAGTTTTTTACCAGACTTTAGAAGATCTTGAAGAAGCCGTTCGAGAAGGCAATCCAAATATTGAGCTACTTGAATCGTCCTGCTTCAGTGGCGAATACGTGACCAGTGAGGTTGACGCTAATTATCTGGCTCATCTGGAGGCAGGGCGTGGCAGTCGCCCTTTGCATCCGGTCACAGAACTCGATGCAGAGCAACTTACTGAATTGAGATGACTTTATCAGACAAATTTATCCGATACTGTTGTTGACCAACATTAAAGCTCAACAACATATCGTTTATTTCCAGATAACTGCTCTGTTCAAACCAGTCGCCTAAAACAATTCGTAAACAACGCCTGTAAGCAGTTTGTAGAGAATGTACGGCTGGTCGATGAGTGTGACCATGAATCAAAAAACTGCTTTTAAAATTGGCAAATTCTTGCTCAATTGCCAACTGATTCACATCCATAATTAACTGTGA
Source organism: Parasphingorhabdus sp. (assembly GCA_047615875.1). Taxonomy (GTDB): domain Bacteria; phylum Pseudomonadota; class Gammaproteobacteria; order Arenicellales; family CAJQKF01; genus JBLHGU01. The sequence continues at coordinate 4,051 of JBLHGU010000266.1, read as the reverse complement.
TTTAGCCGATTTTCCGGCTTCGCTATGGGCGCGGACTTGTCGTGCATACTCGAGGCGTTCATCTACAGATAGACTTAAAAATTCTGTTTGCCAGACCGGATTGCGTGTTTGCCGGCGAAATATCTGATGTTCTGTGTCGTCTGTACAGTAGGCATCACCGTGTGCCAATATGATTTCAATACTGCCAATCTTTAATAAACAGGGGTCATTTATTAAATGAGATTGTTGACGTTGGCAAAAACCTGCTCCCAAAAGGAAATCGCGATTGCCATGCATCAAGTAAATTACAGTTTCATTTTGCTTGACGAAGTCGGTGAGAATAGCCTCAATATTTTCGTAGTGGCAGGCAACCGTAGCATCATCACCAATCCAGAACTCGAATAAATCACCTAGAATAAAAAGATAATCCAGCTCTGATCCCTGCTTTTCCAGAAACTGTTGCAGGCGCTGGCTTATATCATCTCGATCCGGTGTCAGATGTAAATCTGAAATCATACCAACTCGGCTCTTGGCAGAAAGACTGATGTGTTGAATGGGTTCTGGGCTGTTAAGCGTCACTGCAGCTCGAATTTCCTTCAAATATGTTGTTTAAATAGCGAAATGGAATTTACCTTGGTTATGCTCGGCGTTTATACTACTCAGTTCTGCTGAATCGATTGGATTCGGCTAGCGGGATTTCTTCACAGGCCTTCGCTGTGTTTGCAACGCTGATCAAGGTCTAATAGTCAGGAGTGTATCAATTCCCCGCGCTCCCTGACACTATTTCCACCTTGTGTGTTGTTATTAAGTCGGCGTCGATCTATGGTCAGAGGAAATGCTGTACAAGGGTGAATGACTTTTCTTCAGGTAACTGAAGACTATTGACAATTTTGAGGTGAATTGTGGAACTGACAGGTGCAGAAATTGTAGTGCGTTGTCTTCAAGACGAAGGTATTGATTATCTCTTCGGTTATCCTGGCGGCGCGGCGTTGCATATTTATGATGCTCTTTTCCAGCAGGAGAAGGTTAAGCACGTCCTCGTGCGACATGAACAGGGCGCAACCCACGCGGCAGATGGCTATGCCCGGGCAACCGGCAAACCCGGTGTAGTGCTGGTAACTTCTGGTCCAGGTGTTACAAACACGGTGACCGGTATTGCTACCGCCCATATGGACTCAATCCCTATGGTGGTTCTATCTGCTCAGGTACCAACATCTGTGATTGGTGATGATGCCTTTCAGGAAGTTGATGCTATTGGTATCACACGCCCCTGCGTGAAACACAATTTTTTGGTTAAAGATGTTAGAGATCTTGCAGTTACCATTAAGAAAGCATTTCATATCGCTACAACCGGTCGACCTGGACCGGTGCTGGTAGATATTCCGAAAGATGTGACGGCCATGAGATGTGAGTATGTGTACCCGGATTCCGTAGAAATGCGCTCCTATGCCCCGCGTATCAAAGGTCATCCAAAACAGATTGCCCGGGCTGCAAAGATTTTGCGCGAGGCAGAGCGGCCTATTATTTACACAGGCGGTGGCATCATTATGGGTAATGCCCATAAAGAGTTGACCGATTTGGTGCATTTTTTAGGTTACCCCTGTACCAATACTTTGATGGGACTTGGCGGATTTCCTGCCAAAGACCCACTCTATATCGGTATGCTGGGAATGCATGGTACCTACGAGGCGAATATGGCCATGCATGACTGCGATGTTATGTTGACGGTTGGCGCTAGATTCGATGATCGAATAACTGGCGATTTAAATAATTTCTCACCTAATGCGCGAATTATTCATATCGATATTGACCCGGCAACTATCGGCAAAGTTGTGCCGGTGGAAGTTCCCATCGTTGGGGAAGCCGCTATTGTTTTAGAGGATTTGTTGCATGCTTTGAAACAGGAACCCGGCCAACCGAACGCAGATGGGCTTGCAGCCTGGTGGAAGCAAATTGATCGATGGCGTGGTAAAGATTCGCTGGGCTACGACCGTGACGCATCTAATGTCATTAAGCCGCAAATGGTAATCGAGAAACTCTATGAGGTCACCGGCGGTGAAGCGTTTGTAACTTCAGATGTTGGCCAGCACCAGATGTGGGCCGCCCAGTACTATCATTTCAAGCAACCGCTGCGTTGGATAAACTCTGGTGGCCTTGGCACGATGGGTTTTGGCCTGCCCGCAGCTATGGGCGTACAGTTTGCTCATCCAGGTGTTGATGTGGCTTGTGTCACTGGCGAGGCCAGTATACTGATGTGTATTCAGGAACTCGCTACGTGTCGTCAGTACGACTTGCCGCTAAAAATAATTAACCTGAATAATCGCTATCTCGGAATGGTGCGTCAGTGGCAGGAGTTTTTCTACGATCGTCGTTACTCGCACTCCTATATGGATGCGGTGCCGGATTTTGTCATGATGGCAGAAAGTTATGGGCATCGTGGTATCAAGGTCGAAGATCCCGCAGATGTCGAAGGTGCGTTGAAAGAAGTTTTTGCAGATAAAGAGCATCTGTATTTTATGGATTTCATTACTGATCAGACCGAAAATGTTTATCCAATGATCGCTGCTGGCAAGGGGCATCATGAAATGGTGCTTAAACCCGGTAAAGACGAGTCTGTTGAGAATCGGGAGCTTGCCTAGATGAGAAGAATTATTTCGTTGTTAATGGAAAATGAGTCCGGTGCACTATCTCGTGTAGCCGGTCTCTTTTCTGCTCGCGGCTACAACATTGAATCACTAACTGTAGCGCCTACTGAAGATAGCTCGCTATCCCGACTGACGCTGGTTACCAGTGGCTCTGAGCGTGTGCTAGAGCAGATTACCAAACAGTTGAATAAACTGGTTGATGTGGTCAAGTTAATGGATTTAACCGAAGGGGCGCATATCGAAAGAGAGTTGCTCATGATTAAGGTCAAAGCGGAAGGCCCTCAACGTGAGGAAGTTAAGCGTTTGGTGGATATATTTCGCGGGCGAATAATCGATGTTACCACTAGTACATACACTATGGAGCTAACCGGAACAGGCGATAAAATAGATGCTTTTATCGAAGCAATGCAAGAAGCAGATATTGTCGAAGTTGTTCGATCAGGTGTTTCCGGAATTGCACGTGGTACCCGCGCACTCAGGCTGTAGGTGAACAAGGCCTGTAAATTGAAGTTATGAAACATCCATTAATTGCCAAAGAAGGCTGGCTGTTTATCTTAATCTCTTTTGGTATTGCAATTGTAGTTACCTGGGTGGGTGCCGGGTTGTGGTCAGTACCGTTTTGGATGGTCTTTATTTTTGTATTGCAGTTTTTTAGAGATCCAACTGTTGATACCTCCCAGGAAGCGGGCGCCGTGGTTTCTCCCGCCCATGGCAAAATTGTAGCGATTGGTGATGTCGAAGATCCCTATTTGAAGCGCCCTGCTAAACGGGTCAGCGTTTTTATGAATATATTTTCAGTGCATTCAAATAGGCTCCCCGTTGGCGGTGTTGTAAAGGGGCGCTGGTATTATCCTGGAAGATTTTTCCATGCCGCCCTGGATAAATCGTCTACACAGAATGAGCGTAACGCCGTTTGGGTACAGACCCAGTCCGGAGTTGACGTGGTCGCTGTCCAAATTGCCGGTCTGATTGCCAGAAGAATTCTCTGTTATGTAGAGAAAGGCGATCCTGTGCAGGGTGGAGAACGCTATGGTTTTATCCGGTTTGGCTCGCGGGTAGACGTTTACTTGCCAGCCAGTGCGGAAATTTCTGTACAGTTGGGACAATGGGTTAAACCCGGCAGTGATATTATTGCCACAATAGGATTGCCTGAACAGGCCACCGAGGAAATCACCGATGACTGAATCTTTGCCGGATAAACCGCATAAGGGAGTTTATATATTACCGAGTCTGGTAACTACTGGCAGTCTGTTTGTTGGATTCTTTGCCATCATTCAGGCTAACCATGGAAAGTTTGAACTGGCTGCAATGGCAGTGTTCATCTCCATGATACTGGATGGGCTGGATGGGCGGATCGCTCGTTGGACCAATACAGCCAGTGATTTTGGAAAAGAATACGATAGTCTGGCTGATGTGGTTTCTTTTGG
>JBLHGU010000265.1:0-6908 GCA_047615875.1 Parasphingorhabdus sp. | reverse complement strand
TACCGGCGCAGCTTACGGTGGTTTGAAGCCTCCACCTGAATAGCGGCTCCGAGGGGCCCACCCTCATCTCTTATGCAGCATTGCTGCACGGAGGACTTCGTCCTCCTGTGCACCTTCGTGGCACACTATCGTCTGCGTATCTCTCAAATTGAACCGCAGGATGATGGGTCTCAGTCCAGTTATCAAACGCATAATGGAGAAATAGATTGGCCAATAGCGGCGAGACCACCCCACCTTGTGGGGTACCACGACCCATTTCCTCTATCGACCCATCTACCAGTTCCACCGGAGTGGTTAACCACCTTTCAACGTACAAAGTGATCCACGTGTCTTGGCTATGATACCTAACCGCCTTCATCAGCAAATCATGATCGATCTCATCGAAGAACGACTGAATGTCAATATCCACAACCCACGCTTTTCTCCAGCAGTTCTCTCGCGCTTTCTGCACGGCCTGTTTCGCAGATCGGTTGGGCCTGAACCCATAGGAACTCTCACTAAAAACCTGTTCGAGCTCTGGTTCCAATCTGCGCTTCACCACTGCCTGGGCGATCCTGTCCGATACACTCGGAATCCCCAATGGGCGGGTTCTACCATCAGGTTTGGGGATGTCCACTCGCTTTACACCCTTGGGCATATAACTGCCTGAGGCCATCCGATTCCATAGCTTGTACAGATTCTTACTTAGTCCCTGTTCAAACTTCTGTATCGTCTCGCCATCAATGCCAGGACCTCCTCTGTTACGCCGAACGATCTTCCAGGCCTCCCAGATTTCCCGTTTGCTTATTGCAAATGACTTTGTCTCAATCATCGAGTCATCCCGTTTCCGGTTGTCCGACAATCTTGACAGGTTAACGTTGCCCCTTCGCTCCACTGCCATTACAGCACCTTCAACACTACTACGAACAACTCCGCCCCTGTGCTGCACTTCGGTACTCTCCCAATCACGGTGTTATCCGCTCTCGGTTCTCCCTTAACATTACAACGACAGGTTCCCACGTTCCGCACATTAGCCCAGATTCGAATCACGCTACCTCCATACCGGATGCCATGTAGCCCATCAACAGGCCTTGTCCACACTTATCCCGACACGCAGAGCACCCGCCGGTTTTGACATCATCTTGTATTTACGACACGTCATCAGTAGTTCATTTTCATTCGTCTTTCAAATCCATACCTGATGGTGTCTTGCACCACCTTTTCCCTCAACGCTCACCACAAGGGCTCTTTACCAATGCAGCTTGAGGTGGTTTGATACCAGCGCCTGTACGCCGATATCGAGGGGCCTACCCTCATCTATTGTGCAGTTCAAACTTCAATCATCTTTACCCTCCAGATTAATTGGGTTATCGTGGCGCACTCTCTGACATACTCAGAACAGATATTCTATGAATTGACTTCCTGAGTCATCAAACGCTCATTAAGTATCTCCCGACTCCTTCTATTATGGAACCCACTATGACTAATCAATCTTCACGATTCATCGGAAACATTCCAGAAAACTATGATACGGGTCTTGGACCGAGAATATTTTTCGATTATGCGGATGAATTAACTTCAATGGTTGGTGATCTCAATCCCGGTTCAGTTCTGGAGTTGGCGGCGGGGACCGGAATTGTGACGCGTCGATTAAGAAACTCATTACCGACGGATTGCACAATTCTTGCCTCAGATCTGAATGCTCCCATGCTGGAAGTAGCAAAGAATAAATTCAATTCTGATGAACTAGTCAAGTTTGAAACAGTTGATGCCTGCAACCTGATGTTTGATGATGAATCGTTTGATGTAATTGTCTGCCAGTTTGGAATCATGTTTTTTCCTGATAAGGAAAAATCGTATTCTGAGGTACTGCGCGCATTAAAATCTGGCGGTCACTACGTGTTCAATGTTTGGGGGTCGTGGGAGAAAAACCCCTATGCTGAAATCGCACATAACGTAATAGCAGAGTTTTTCCCCGACGATCCGCCAGGGTTCTATCGGGTTCCGTTTGGCTATCATGATATTGACTTAATAAGCGATGCTGTTATAGCCGCTGGATTTGAAAATGTTACTGTTAATTCAAAGGAAATTGTGTCAAATATTCCCTCAGCACCTGATTTTGCACAGGGAATTGTTTTCGGGAATCCGGTTTATGAAGAAATCATAAACCGTCATGGAAATCCTGAGGAAGTGCGGGATGCGGTTCAAGTGGCAATTCACAAGTCTCTAGGAGACAGAATGCCATTACAGGCGATTTTTTTTGATGCTGTAAAGCGCTAGTATTGTTCTTAGAATAATGGGGCGTTATTGCCCCAGTCAGCTGCAAGTTTTAGTCAGATTGGAACTAATCGAGTGTCTCTAACGGGCAACTTTCTGCCGGTCACTTTACAAATCAATCAGGCAGTTCCATACTCATTTGGGACAGTCGATTAATTATCATCTAGCTAGTTACGTCTTAGCGGATCTTCACACTGTTCGAGTTTCATTTGTCATTACCTAATGTTTAGGTCTTATCTAAGATAAGTAGTTGTGTTTGCTTTTTCTGGTACCACATAGAAAATTCTTTCACTGATGTAACGTAAATATGCGACTTGGGCGTGGCACTTTTATTGCCGTATTTTTAAAACTTGAGGCGGCAAGTGGCATTATTTTAATGTTCTCGGCACTTTTGGCGCTGGGTTTTTCAAATTCATTTTTAGCGCCCTATTACCAGCTATTTCTTTCTACCCCAGTAGAAATGCGCATAGGAAATTTAGAAATAGCGAAACCCTTGTTACTTTGGGTTAATGATGGCCTCATGGCTATATTCTTTTTCCTCGTTGGGCTTGAGTTGAAGCGAGAGGTAGTTGAAGGAGAGCTTTCAGACAAACGGAATATCATATTGCCCGGTGTTGGCGCTGTTGGTGGCATGCTGATTCCAGCACTTATATACCTGTATTTTAATGGCCATGATTCTATTGCTGCAAAAGGGTGGGCTATACCCGCAGCGACCGATATAGCTTTTGCACTTGGCATATTGGCCTTGGTCGGTTCTCGAGTACCAAAGTCGGTAAAAATATTTATAACATCGCTCGCTATATTCGATGACATTGGGGCGATTGTTGCTATCGCGCTATTTTATACATCTAAAATTTCAATAACTGGGCTAATCGTAGTCGCAGCTTGTTTGCCAATATTAGCCGTATTGAACAGATTGAATGTTGTGTATAAAAGTCCTTATTTTCTGGTTGGAAGCATTATGTGGGTTGCTATGCTCAAGTCAGGTGTTCATGCAACACTTGCGGGGATCCTCCTTGCGATATTTATTCCGATCAGAAGTAAAGCTGACCCCAATCACTCACCATTAAAATCAATCGAGCACGATTTGCACTCAATTGTTGCGTTCTTTGTCTTACCCGTCTTTGCTTTCTGTAATGCTGGCATCAGCTTAAAGGAAATTGGATTAGAACAGCTTTCTCATAGCGTACCAATAGGGATTGCTCTAGGTTTATTTATAGGTAAACAAATTGGTGTTTTTGGATTTTGCTGGTTAGCTATTAAACTCAATTTAACGAAGTTGCCAGACAGAATGAACTTGACTTCACTTTATGGAGCCGCTGCACTTTGTGGCGTTGGGTTTACTATGAGTCTGTTTATAGGGTCACTAGCTTTTGAGGAAACAGGGGTCAATCTTTTGTTTGATGAAAGACTAGGCATCATATTAGGTTCTTTAGCTTCAGGTTTAGTGGGTTACGTAGTATTGCGCAGGTGTCTTGACCCCGAAAAAGCGACCATCCCCACTTAGAAATATAAGTAACTCCTTACAAGAAATATGGTCATTAAATGCTCAAAAAAACACTAAAGCGGATTATATCTATCGCAATAGCCTTTATCGTATTTGGGTTTATTGATAATTTTCTAATGATTGTATTCGGCGATAGAATTGATGCTGGATTGGTTTCAATGGGTATTACTAATACCTTATTCGCAGCGGGGTTAGGAAATACGCTATCAGATGCCGTTGGTATTCTTTCTGGTCGTTGGGTTGAAAAAATAGTGCATATTAAGCTACCGCCTGTTGAAGATGATAGCCTAACTAAAAATCAAATTATTGCAGCGGAAACTATGGGAATAATAATTGGTTGTTTGATCGGAATGTTCCCACTATTTTTTCTTTGATCTAAAAAGGCTGTTATTCCGAGAGAGCTACTGTTTTCAACTGGCTGAAAAGGGCAAATCAGAGACAGGTTGGAGTTTAGTGGATTGTCTCTAATCGGCAATGAAGCGACGGATTGATGCGGTGCACAACGATTTCGAGTTCCTGGACTTCATGACCGGCAGGTGTATAGTCTGAGCGGTCATAGGTTGACGTTTGGCTATGCCTTAAGAATAACTCTAAACGGACATACGAAGTCAGCCCTTAACCCGCTGGGGTTGCCGGATAAGATAAAACCTACTGCGCTAATTAGTTAAATTAATTTCGGCTATTGGGTACCGTTTTGCAAGAAGATTACAGCTGGCTCAAACGGAGTCCGTGTGGATTGATGTCTAATCTAGACCGGTTCCGTCTGGTGACTGATCTCGTAAAATGCCACCTTGGCGGGCTGATCAAGCGGATTTACGATCTGTTGGCTCTCCGCATAGTATCCGTAGTCGGTGACTGCGAGAATTCGACCGTCAGGCGAAATATCGAGGCCGTGGGGATAATTCAACGCGACCTCTGGTTGGCCAAAATTGAATACCGGTTCGATATTGATGATTCGCCGTTGTTGTTGATCGTAACCGTAGATGCCGATGTTGTTTTCTCCCGCGTTGCTCACCATGAAGTAGGATTCGCACGCAGAAAAACTAATGTCTTCGGGGTGAGCAAGCCTGCTTTCCGGGTTTCGCAGGATTTGCCGCGGGTCGGCGTCCAGCTGAGCGGATTCGGGATCGAAGTCATAGAGAACCAGGTTGTTGGTGTCTGACAACGTAACCAGTATCCCCCGGTTATCGGGCGTGAAGGCAATGCCCTTTGGATTCGCGTATTCGAAATGCTCCCCTTCGAGAACCGCCACGACGCCAAAATCGTACCTGGATTGGTTCCGATCAAGCCGGTAGATGACAATCTTGTTGAATCCCCTGTCACCATCACAGTACACACAGGCCAGGTACTTGCCATCCTGAGTAATGTCCATACTGTGCGGATATGATGTTTGCAGTGCGCCAGGAGTCTCGAAAATTTGCGCGGGTATTGGGTCTACGGAAAAATCTACCGTATCTACGTCGAACACGACAAATGAATTGTCCCGGTAGCTGTTGACAATCATCCTGTCAGCGGATGGTGTAAAAGCGATCGAATGCGCATTTTTGAAACCGACAACGTCGCCCTCAATGACCTGCCTGAGAACCGGTGGAGCGTTCGCAAATCCGTAAATCAAGATTCGGTTGTCCGCCCAGGTCGTGACCGCAAACATCTTGCCTGAGGGGTGGAAGCTGATATCCGGAATAATGCCGCGAACTTCCCCCGGCAAGCTCAGATCGCCAATTGGCCTGACCGCAATGAATGATGGTTCAGGGACAACTGCTTCGATATCACTTTCGCTGATGGGTGGTGATGTCAAGAAGTGTACACTTGATCCCCGATGAATGATGGTGTTGCTAGGCGACGTTGATTGAACATACTCGTAGTCAGAGAGGAAATCCTGAAGATTGTATTTTTGGAGATAAGTCGGCAGATCATCGACCCGGAAGCGGTCCAGGCAGAAGGTGCACAGTCCTCCCATTTTAACAGCATGGTGAAAGACAACGTGTGCCAAAAAGCGCTCGTCAAAGCAGTATCCGTTCCAGTGGTTGCCAAATCCATAGGGCATTCCGTGATAGGGAGAATTATGGGGTGTGATCGGTTCATCATCGGCAACCTGCGTGCACGGGAATCCGTTGGCCACTCTTTGTTTTCGCAGCACAATGTAGGCGGACATCAGAAAATCCACGCTGCGCAATCCCAGCAAAGCGGGTCGGGCCATGACCTTGCTGGCCATGAGCGGGAGGTAGTTGTAAGCTTTTCCACCCACAATGCCCCATGGATTCATCAGGTTGAGCCAGAATCCTTTCCTTGGGATATGGTGGGCTCGGGTCAGCGGTTGCTGGTTGTCGGCCAGAAGCCGGTACCAATGATCGACATCGTTTTGCCAGCTCTCGTCAATATCAAGGATAAGGAGCTGTTCGAGTGTCTGATCACTAAGGCTCAGAAACCTCCATAACGTCCCAGGGCTTAGTAGCGGGCTGTCGTGCGCCATGCAGTGAATCTCCAAGAAATCGAATCCTTGCAGTTCCTTGATCAACCCCGGCGCCAGAATCTCAAGCGACTCGCCATGGGTATAGAGCTTTACTTTCCATTTCGAGGTGTCAAAAAGCTCTGGAAACTCCTCAAGATTTCTGAGCAAGTTTTCCACGTATTTGCTGTGCCAACTGCGGATCAGGTCCTGGTCTTCGCCCAGATTGTTGTATTTCAGTGGTGCGTTCAGGGCTACGCTTATCGCATTTCGCCGGGATAGCGGATTTTTTATTTCATTCACGCGAAAGCTGGATTGCCGAACCGCCTCTATCTCGCTTCCGTGGTCTGACTTCATGCCCTCGAGGAAGGAAACCGCCACAGCCGGGAAATGTTCTGGGAATGAATACAAAGAAATAATGACCGCCGACTCAAAAGATTGATTGTAGGAAGCATAAACACCCCATTTCCCAAAATCAAGAAGTATCTACTAGTCCAAAATATATCCCTTCAGAAGATGGAGCTATAACCGAAACTGGTGCATGAGGAGTTGAAGAAAAACGGTGTATCTGATTGATTTGGAGTTGCAAAACATTCAATTTAAAGACGGAATCGAGATAACTTCAAACGATCAGATACGCCGCTTGATTCCATATCTCCATACACCAAATTTGACAATAACTCGGGGAATGTGCTC
>JBLHGU010000264.1:0-6926 GCA_047615875.1 Parasphingorhabdus sp. | reverse complement strand
TACGTACCGCAATAGGGGCACAATGCACTACCGGTGTCTTCGATAGGAATGTACACCTTGGGATGCGAGTCCCAGGTGCTCATCCCCTGCATAGGACAATGCAGAGGTAAATCATCCTGACTAACATCCTGACGCAAGCTGCTGTTGGGCGTTCTAAGATCAGGGTCCTGGCTGTCGGAAGTGTTGCTCATAAGGGGTGTACCTGATCTGATATTAGATGTAAGTTAACCAGGCTTCATGCTGGGGCGAGCGACCTTCTACACAATCGAAATAGGCGGTCTGCACTTTCTCTGTTATCGGGCCACGGCTACCATTGCCAATCATACGACCATCCAGTTCTCGCACCGGGGTAACTTCAGCAGCAGTACCGGTGAAAAAGACTTCGTCGGCAATATAAACTTCGTCTCGGGTTATGCGTTTTTCAACACACTTAAGACCCATTTCATCCATCAATTGCATAACCGTATCGCGGGTAATACCTTCCAAGGCAGAGGTCAGATCCGGGGTATATACCACGCCGTTGCGAATCACAAAAACATTCTCGCCGGTACCTTCCATAACATAGCCCGAAGCATCCAGCATTAGCGCCTCATCACAACCAGAAGCAAGGGCTTCTTGCAGGGCAAGGATTGAATTGATGTAGTTACCACAGGCCTTGGCTCGACACATGGTGATATTCACGTGATGACGAGTGAGCGACGAGGTGCGAACTTTAATGCCTTTAGCCAGGCCCTCTTCGCCCAGATAGGCTCCCCATGCCCAGGAGGCAATAGCGATATGGGTTTTTAGCATATCTGCGCGTATGCCCATGCCTTCCGAACCATAATATGCCAATGGACGAATATAGCCAGACTCAAGATTGTTACCCTTAAGAACGGCCATTTGAGCCTTATTCAAGGTATCTGCATCGAAAGGCATTTTCATATTCATGATATGTGCAGAACGAAACAGCCTTTCGGTATGTTCCTGCAGACGAAAAATAGCCGTACCTTTATCGGTCTTGTAAGCCCGTATGCCCTCAAAAACTCCAAGTCCATAGTGCAGGGTGTGGGTAAGTACGTGGGTGGTGGCATCTCGCCACGGGATCATTTCACCGTCGGACCAGATAACACCGTCGCGGTCGGAGAAGCTTTGGGGCATGTTCACAGCAGGAATCCTGTCAAGAATAGTAATAAGGTGATGGTTTGAGCAATCTTGCATTGCACAGAACCGCAACTAAATACTGGATATTACAACCATTTGTCAAGAATACGGGACAAATCAGCCAAATTTACTGGCTATAGCATATGTCCCAGCGCTAATACTGCATCTCGGCCATAAGGGCGAAGGCGTGAGGAAATCTGACTGGGCTGGATATCTGGCCCGAGAATACCCACGCCTACTGGCTTCATTAACTCCAGTTGTAAATTGATTATGGCCGCTATGGCACTTTGAGCCATTACCAATCCGTGACTGGTTTCACCCTTTTCAATAATACCCAATGCAACCGCACCATCAATATCATCGCGTAGCAAGAGGCGTTTCAGAGCCAGGGGTTTCTCCATCGAGCCTGGCACCCAGACTTCTTCAACAATGTTCAGATCCAGGCTGGCAGCGGTACTGCGGGCTTCATCCAGCATTTCCTCAATTTGGGTCCGATGAAAGGACCCCATAACGAGGCCAACGTTACGATTCATAAAAAACTCCGGTCAAATTCTTATGCTGATTACTCAGGACGATATAGGGTGACATGGTACCATTCGCGCGCACAAATCGAGAACCCTATCCAAGCTTCTTTACCTTGAATCAATCTGCAATTTCAAATCGACGCTTCGGCGGCATAGCGCGACTTTATGGTGAGCCAGCACTCAGCCAATTTTCCCATAGCCACATATGCGTTATAGGTGTTGGCGGTGTGGGTTCATGGGTAGTGGAGTCACTGGCCAGAAGTGGCATTGGGCAATTAACCCTGATTGATATGGATCACGTGGCAGAATCGAATATTAATCGGCAGATTCATGCCGATGATCAAACTCTGGGCAAAGCCAAAATAAAAGCCATGGCCGAGCGTGTTCATCTTATTAATCCAGCTTGCAGGGTAAACCAAATCGATGACTTTATCAGCCGGGATAATGCCCGGGAGCTACTACAACAAGATTATGATTTTGTTGTCGATTGTGCGGATAATTTTCAGGTTAAGTCGGAAATTGTCTACCAGTGTCGACGCAATAAGATGCAGTTGATTACCGTGGGCGGTGCCGGCGGTCAAATAAACCCAGCTTTGATAAAAGTTGCTGATCTGGCTCGTACCGAACATGATCCGTTATTAGCCAAAGTTCGAAGACAGCTTCGAGTACATTATGGATTCAGTCGAAATTTGAAACGACGCTTTGACATTGCCTGCGTTTATTCCACTGAGCATCTGTCATTTCCAGGTGCCGATGGCACAATTGTGCGTGAAAAATCGCTTGCCGTCACCGCCACTGGCCTGGGTTGTGCCGGGGGCTTAGGGTCTGCTACTCACGTTACCGCGAGTTTTGCTTTCCATGCCACGGGTCATGTATTGAAAAAACTGGCCCAATCTGCAATCAACAGCGAATAGCCTTGAACATAATTCTCACCACAATCAACGCACGTTACCACCACGCCTCGTTTGGTCTGCGTTGTTTACGCGCAAATCTGGCAGAACTTAAGTCCGTCTCTCGCATTGTAGAGTTCACTTTAGAGCAACGTGCCAGTGATGTTGTCGAAGCAATATTGCAGCATAAACCGACTGTCATTGGCATTGGGGTCTATATTTGGAATATCGACTTATCGACACAGGTAGTTCGGTTGTTAAAATGTGTGGCTCCTGAAATTACTTTGGTGCTGGGTGGGCCGGAAGTAAGCTTCCCTGATGATGCACCGGAAATTTGTGATCACGCAGATTTTATTATTACGGGCCAGGGTGATCTTGCTTTTGCCGATTTGTGCAGAACGATTGCAGCGAATCAGCTCCCCGCAACTCGGATAATTCGAGCTGATCCACCAAAGCTGAGTGAGCTTGCCTGGCCCTATGAAGAATATAACGATGTTGATATTTCCCAACGACTGATTTACGTTGAGGCTTCACGAGGTTGCCCGTTCAAATGTGAGTTTTGTCTTTCGTCACTGGATAAAACCGCCTGGCCGTTTGACCTAGATTCATTTCTCGAACAGATGGATCAACTTTATCAACGTGGGCTGCGCAACTTCAAATTCGTCGATCGCACTTTTAATCTCAAGATTGCCAGTACCGTTCGTATTCTGAAGTTTTTTCTGGCTAAACAAGATGACGATCTGTTTCTTCATTTTGAGTTGATACCAGACCGCCTGCCCGATGAACTAAAACAATATTTGCCTCTGTTTAAGCCGGGTACACTACAATTTGAAATTGGCGTGCAATCCTTCAACCCAGAAGTACAATCGCTAATTAGCCGCAAACAGAAAAACGAAAATACCTGCGACAACCTTCGCTGGCTGGTGCAGAACACCAGCGCACATATTCATGCTGATCTTATCTTCGGTCTTCCTGGAGAGTCTTTACAGAGCTTTGCAGAAGGTTTTAACAGGCTGTATCAATTAAACGTACATGAAATACAACTGGGAATTTTAAAGCGACTACGTGGCACACCCATTAGTCGACATGAGAAAACATTCGACCTAAGGTTTAACCCTTCTGCGCCTTACGAAATCGTCTCCAATAAGGATGTCGACTTCACTACAATGCAAACCATGCAACGCTTTGCCCGCTACTGGGACATGATCGCTAACTCCGGTAGATTTGCCAACACCATGCAGCTATTCGATGCAGATAATTTATTCGAACAATTTGCGTCTTTAAGTGACTGGATATTTACCCAAACAGGTCGCACCCATCAGATTGCATTGAAACGCCTCTTCGATTTGCTGCACGACGGTTTGACGGAAGTATTCAAGTGCGATCAAATCATAGTCACCGAGGTTTTAACAAAAGACTTTGATCGCGGTGGTTTTAAAGGCGCACCGAAGTTTATCAGCGATATAAGAAACTCAACCCGCGCTCACGCACAAAAAAAGCAGTCGTCTAGCCATAGTCGAAGGCAGCAAAGTCATCTGGCTTAAAGCTGTTCTCCGGGCTTAAGCTAAGTGCGCTGTCGAACTAAACTTTTTTAGCTCGCATACCCTGGCTAATTCGTCGAAGATTTTCGTCAAGAGAAATTCTGACTTAATCAGATTTTCACCAGTTCTTCTAAATTAAACTTCATAAAAAAGCTGTTTTGTGGCATGTTGTATTTTCACACAATGCCCGTAGAATATTCGAATCAGACGTAGCAACGACCTTATTCCCTCACCGCATTTTCAATCTGAGAAAAATACAGAATCCATCTAATAATGAAAATCTTATTCTTTATCCTGGTACTTCTTTTTATAACGCCCAATTATACGACGGCGGATACCCCCACTGGCATTGTAACCGGCGGTACGATTTATGAATTACCGCGATGGTTTAAATCTAGTTTCTTAGATTTCTCTGATGAGATCGAACAGGCAAAAGCCCAAGGAAAGCACGTGATGGCTTTCATGCACCTCGACGAATGTCCTTATTGTAATCGGATGTTAGAAGAGAATTTTTTCGAAGGAGATTCCAGGAACTTTATGGAAGAAAATTTTGATGTGATTGGCGTAAACGTGCGTGGCGATCTGGAGGTCACATGGATTGATGGAAATTCTTACACTGAAAGGGGGCTTACTGAGCATCTAAACACAATCGCCACACCTACAATCGTTTTCTTGGATCTGGATGGAAGCAAAGTCCTACAGCTAAATGGTTACCGTGACCCCAGGTCATTTCGCTATGCGTTGGATTATGTCGAAGCAAAACATTACAACAAGGAGACATTCTCAGATTACCTGTCCAAATTAAATAAACCAGATGTATATGAGTTTCGATCCCATTCACTGCTGGAACGGGTAACGTATTTCAAAGGGTATGACAAGCCATTGATGATTCTATTCGAAGATAGCCAGTGTGCAGAATGCGATCGGTATCATGAAAATACATTGAATCATCCGAATGTATTGTCTGCAATGGAAGGGTATTTATTTGTTCGACTGGATGCCAGTTCGTCACAAAAAATTCTCGACTTGCATGGAAGGGTTACCACGCCTAAACAATGGTCTAGGGATCTAGGTTTGACTTTTAGGCCGTCTCTTGTTCTGTTTAACGCTGGAAAAGAACAATTTCGCGCAGACGGTATTCAATATCATCATCACTTGACTGAAGGACTAGTATTTTCAAAATCAGGCTATTTGGAGTATAGGACTCTTAGAGATTTTAAGACAGCGTACAGAGAAGATCTCCTTAAAAGTGGAAAAAGTGTGGATTTTTCTGAATAGTCAAATCTGCGCGCGTTATTTGCGTATATCCAGATGATTGTTTATTAAAAATTATGGGCATAGCTGACGGGTTGGTGCAGGCTGTCTAGATTTCTAAAAGATTCCGTCTACTATATGCCCCTAGTAAGTTGATAGTGGCCATAGGTTGACTTTTTTCCATGTCTCTTCAATACTCAATTGAGACAGTCGATTAATTGACCGTCTAGCTAGACAATCGCGTCACGTCTTTAGATGAAAGAGAATATTGTAATGACAAATCTAAAAGAAGTAGATGGTGTAAAAATAGAATCAAAGCATATTGCGCAGTGCCACTGTGGCGCAGTTGAACTAGAACTAACCTTACCAGATGGGTTAGTTGATATTCGACGTTGTGATTGTTCCATGTGCCGTAGACGAGGTGCTATCGCTGCTTCAGTACCCTTATCTGGCATCAATATTCTTAAGGGTAAAGATGTACTGAAGCTTTATCAATTTAATACTAAGACCGCGAAGCACTATTTTTGTGCTGATTGTGGAATCTATACGCACCATCAACGTAGGTCAAACCCTTCGCAATATGGCTTTAATGTCTCTTGCTTGGTTGGAATTAATGCACTAAAAATAGACAACATACCAACTCATGACGGGGTTAATCATCCTGCAGATAGATAGCGTTAGTGCGAATTTTGATAACTATCGAATGGCAGAATTGGGCAAACAAGACCCATTCGTTGGCATATCAATCAGGCAGTAGGATACGGTCATTCCTTAAAATCTAAGTACTATAAATATCCATATTGATTTTTCATCTAAATCGGAGCAAATACACAGAATCCTAGAAACTGGTCATGTCAAATGCATGAAGTCGCAATATAAAGGTCAGAATCGTTTCAAGTCTAGCATTAAAGCGTTAGTTGTAATGAGCCTTTTATTTATCCCTGCGGTCATGCATGGCTTTGATGAGATTGGAAAACCTGCTAGTTCGATGGCACCAATGAATGAGCCAGAAAAAAGGCCTGTTGGTTCTAAGTATTTTTTCCAAGATAATTTGGATGGCGGATCAGAAAAATATTCTACGCTAACAGTAAGAGAGGGCGAATTGGTCACATTCGAAGACTCTGCCGGTTCTATGTACACTCGAGATTCGTGGTTTGCACCATCTATGACGTGGGAAAATTGTGATGGTAATAGTGGAAGTCAAACTCCAAAACTCAAGCGTGATATTTGGCCACTTTCGAAAGGAACTAAATTCAAATATAACGTCAAAAATGGAAGCTCATCCAACGAAAATAATTGGTCTGATTATGTGACCTGCAGAGTAAAAACTGAGGTTAGAGTAAGAACGGTTAGTGGAGAATTTGATACATACAAGTTAGTTTGCGCAGGCAAGTGGACAACAAGAATCCGATATGTTTCACCTGAAGCAGGAACAACCGTCGCATACCAAAGAATTCATAAAAACAGAGGGAAGCAGTCCGATACTGAATGGATTCGTTTTGAATAATATTATCTAAAAGTCGGGATGCTCATTATATATTTATTGGGCGTAATTTAATTTAAAAAAGCGAGAC
>JBLHGU010000263.1:0-6943 GCA_047615875.1 Parasphingorhabdus sp. | reverse complement strand
TTGGCCTAATAACTCAGCCTTGCACGAAAGCGAGTGCAACCGAAGAACCGGATGCGGGAAAACCGCACGTCCGGGACTGTGCAGGGGGCGCCGGGTAACCGGCGTTCCTACTGCGAGACAGATCGTGCCCTTTATTGATTGTTTATCAAACTCTTAACATTTTCTGCACGATTAGCAATGACCACTGAACATCAAGCCATGGTTATGACTATCATTTAGCAGTAGTTTTGTTCTCTCAAATCATAACCAAAAACAAGAGGGACTTAACGATGAAAAAGATAGTTTTAGTGCTGTTACTCATTTCAATCACTATCGGGTGTTCAGGTCGCCAGTTGACTAATAATGACCAAAGTAAGTCAGCGGTGTTTAAAGCCTCAAGCGACATTGACTATTTTTAACCGATGGATGGTGCGCCTATCGAATTTGGTATGGCATATGGCGACACCTTTAAATCCGATCATGGAACCCTCGGGAAGTTTCCTGGTAATTTTGAAACACCTCTGCATATACACTCGCATTCATATCACGCGGCGGTTATTGAAGGTAAAATAACGAATCCTATGCAAGGCCAAACCGGAAAGGCCAAGGAAATGGGGGCTGGCTCCTACTGGTTCGTCCCTGCTGGACAAGTTCATTCGACAGCTTGTGTATCCAATACACCTTGCCAATTTTATATGCATCAGCAAGTCCCCTTTGACTTTGCGATGGCGGAGTAATAAGACTCTACTCGCCAATGTTTATATATCTGCACCGGGGTTACGCTGTAGCAGGTAACCTCGGTATTGTGAAATACCGAACTAATGCGAACTTGACTTAAATGTGTCAAATGTTTCCTATAACACAATCGACGACGGGCTAAGTGCAATACTCAAGGCCCTGAGATTAAATGGAGTTATCTATTTTCAGCAAGCGTTTCCCGAACCCTGGGCCATGCAATGCGGTGAATCACCTTATGGTCAGTTCCATTTGGTTGTTTCGGGTAGTTGTATGTTTGGAACGGGAAAGGAGTCAGAGGTAAAACGATTCAACAGTGGTGATCTGGTGTTGCTGCCCTGGGGTAGTCAGCACTGGATCGGCAGTTCTGCAACGGCGCTGCATATGGATGGCATGACTGTCGTTGAAAGCTGTGTCAGCGGGGAGTCGATTTTTGCCGATGGGCCAGAATCCTGTACTTTGATTTGCGGACATTTTGAATGTGATCGCTTGCTCAACAATCCACTGCTGGATGAACTCCCCGATTGTATCTATTTGAAAAATGGGGGCAGCTTAAACAACCACTGGCTGGATGGTGCCGTTAGTATGTTGGTGCAGGAGACATCTGGGTCTGGCAGTGGCTTCGAAGCAATCACCAGTCGACTAGTAAAAATCCTCTATATCCAGATCATTCAGGCACATATTCACGAGCACGGTATCGAGGTTGGTTTTCTGGCGGCACTCAGTGACAAGCAAATATGCCGAGCACTGCACTATGTCCACAATAACTATTCTTCTGAGGTAAGCGTGAGTGAGATGGCTCGCGTCGCCTGTATGCCTCACACTAGCTTATCCGCAAAATTCAATGCATTGGTCGGAATGCCGCCGGGAACGTATACGACGAAATGGCGCATGCTGAAAGCTTCAGAATTACTCAGCACCACCCGGGACTCGATCAGTGCAGTCGCGATGCAAGTTGATTATCGGGATGAGTCAGCTTTTAGTCGAGCATTCAAAAATGAATATGATAGTTATCCAGGTGCCTGGCGACGAGAAATGTTGGCGTTAAGGGATCAAAAAGCACATTGAGGTTTATCGACTCGAATGTGCCTCCGCCCACCTGTTGCATTTCTGTATTACTCAAAATCCATCCTTTTTGGATTGGGCATTACAGATTCCAGGCCACATTCAAGCCATCGAATACCGCTTCTCCTGCCGTTCGGGTGGCAAGCATCGTACGGCGTAATAGTGAAACGTAGTACGCCGTTATCCTCTGTCAGTGATGACGTCAACAACGCCAGGAATATCGAAGTCAAATAATTCCACTAAGATCAAAACTAAACCGAATATTTTTGAACTGCGCTTCTGAATCTCGCAGTGTTAGCCCTATCCAGTGAAACCCTTATATATTGCCAAAATCAACCAGGACTAAATATTTTCAGGTCATGAATAACCCATAATGATCGTTGTGGGTGTTTTTTCAGTCGCTTCACTAACTGGGTTCGAAGCTTGAAAGATAGCCCGGGGTCATAAGGGTGCGTGTTTTGCAAAAGCCTTATGTTTCAGGTGATTTGTGCTATATAGAGTTGAAATAAATAGTTATGCAGGATTTTTTAAAAGCACCATGGTTGTTGATCAATTCAAGAAAAGAACAATCGGAGAAATTTTCCATAACCAGTATACCGCCTGGATGGTATTAGGTGTCTCTCTGGTGCTTACCATTTTCGCCTGGGTATTATCTAATGCCTATGTTGAGTCCCGGGCACAGGACCGGTTTAATTTCGAAGTCGATAATACTATAACGGCTATTACCGGGCGTATGGACGCGTACGAGCAGGTTTTGCGCGGGGGTATCGGACTCTTCAAGGCTTCAGATGAAGTAACACGGTCCGACTGGAAGGCGTATGTCTCGACGCTGTTAATCGATACTTACTGGCCAGGTATTCAGGGAGTAGGTTATGCCGAGATGATTACACCCGAAGATCGTCTGGCACATGAAAATCGGTTACACGACGAGGGATTTCCTAACTACGGGATTAGCCCTGGTGGTGAACGCGATATTTACAGCGCGATTATTTACCTTGAGCCTTTCTCGGGTCGTAATCTTCGCGCCTTTGGATACGATATGTATTCAAACCCAGTGCGTCGTGAAGCCATGCGACGAGCCGCCGATCAGGGTAAGCCAGCGTTGTCTGGAAAAGTAACTTTGGTGCAGGAAACCAATAAAGATATTCAGGCCGGGTTTCTGGTCTACCTTCCCCTGTATCGCTCCCATATGTCTTTGATCAGTGTAGAGGAAAGACGTGTAGCACTTCGTGGATACGTTTACAGCGCTTTTCGAGTGAAAGATTTGCTCCAGGGTACTCTGACCGAGGGTGCCTCGTTAATCAAATATAAAATTTACGATGGCGATGTCGTTGCGCCTGAGCAGTTGTTATACGATAGCTTATCCGATGTTGGTGAGTCTCAGTTACCGGGAAAATTCAGAGAGGAAAGATCGCTTCATTTACAGGGCCGCAACTGGACGATTCAATTGTCTAGTCGTTTGGACTTTGATCGTCAGTTGGACAATGCACAACCGACTATCGTTGCAGTTGGAGGACTTACGGTTGATGTATTATTGTTTATTGTAATTATGTCGATTGCCCGTCATCGGAAGAGCACCTCGCAACAGGCACTGGCACTGGCCACGACATTGGGAAAGCTCAAGTCTAGCGAACAAAAATTAAAACGGACTCATGCTGTTGCTAGAATAGGTAGCTGGACTCTGGATCCAGCAACGAATGACTTGCAATGGTCGGAAGAAACCTATCGGATATTTGGACTGGCACCAGGTGCACCGATGGATTTCGAACGCTTCATGTCATTCATACATGTTGATGACCGGGAAAGGCTCAATGATACCTGGAAAGCAGCATTGAATGGTGCTCGCTATGATATCGAACACCGTATTCAGGTCGGTAACGAGATTCGGTGGGTAAACGAACGTGCCGAATTAAGTTTCGACTCAGAGCATAAAGTGACGTTAGCCGAAGGATCTGTCCAGGATATTACCGAACGAAAGCGAGCCGAGGAGGCTCTGCATCTAACCAACCGCGTTTTATACCATGCACGGGAAGGCATTATGATTGTCGATGCTGATGTTCATTTCGTTGATGTTAATCCGATGTTTACCGAGATAACTGGGTATTCAAAAGATGATGTTCTGGGCAGAAGCCCAAGAATGCTTTCCAGCGGGAAACACGACAAATCTTTTTATCAGGAAATGTGGACATCGCTGGCCAAGACTGGAAACTGGCACGGTGAAGTCTGGAATCGAAACAAAAGTGGGGAGCTATATGTCGAGCAAATCAATATTTCTGAAATTCGTGATCCCGATACCGATCAAGTATCGAATTATGTAGGCCTGTTCTCCGATGTCACTGAAATCCACAAGCATCGCGAGCGAATGGAGCATATGGCGCACCACGATGTGCTCACCGGACTCCCTAACCGCCTCATGATAATGGACAGGATGAAAATCGCGGTAGCCAGGTCGAATCGGCACAGTACTAAAGGCGCCCTGTTGTTTATTGATCTGGATGGTTTTAAGCTGGTTAACGATAATTACGGTCATGCGGTTGGCGATAGAATTCTGATTGAGGTAGGTCAGCGGCTTAGTGACAACCTGCGAACGGAAGATACTGTTGCGCGTCTCGGAGGTGATGAATTCGCGATCTTGATGACTGATTTGAAAAGTGTCGATGAAATCAAGCCCTTCGCCCGCCGAATTATTAGTTCGCTGGCTGAGGACTATATCGTCGATTCGAGAACTATCGGTATTTCGGCCAGTATCGGCATTGCGTTGCTACCTCATCACGCAAATACTGTAGACAAGTTAATGATTAAAGCGGATGAAGCGATGTATAAGGCTAAAAAAGCAGGGAAAAATGGCTGGTATATTCTTCCTCTTAAACCAGATGTCCGGCCGGTTAAATAACCGGTAGGAAACAAGGGAATCTGCTCTGCATACGCACTCTCATTCATATCACGCAGTCGTTATCGAAGGTAAAATGACAAGGTATAAGGTATAGGAAGGATAAAAGCCCTATCCACTGAAGTCGATTTTCAGAATCATCTCCAATATTCAATAAACCCTCGTCTTATTAGTCAGATTTCCAGCAACCCTAATAATTTCTCAAGAATTTTTTCGTCATTTCAAGCCAAAACCGATGCTCTGCCGCCTATTGGTGCCAGCTAGTAGAATTATCAAACTATTATGATGTCAGCCTGTAATCCCCCCAGAAATTAACCGAAGTCAAAAGTAGAGAATTTTTGTAAACTGAAAACAGAGGTTCTCAATGAAAATATCAAGATATTCGGATAACCAAATTCTAGCGATACTTAAGCAGAACGAAGACGGTGCAAAAGTTGCCGATCTGTGCCGCGAGCACGGCATGAGTGAGGCGGCGTTTTATAAATGGCGCTCTAAATTTGGCGGCATGGATGCCTCGTTCATGAAGCGGATGAAGGAGCTCGAGGAGGAAAATCGTCGCCTTTAGAAAATGTACGCCGAAGAGCGACTGGTATCGGAGATTCGCAAGGAAGCATTGGAGGGAAAGTACTAAGGCCGTCTCGACGACGAGAGATGGCCGTTAAAGTCCAATCCAGTTATGAAGTGAGCATACGCATCGCGTGCAGGGCTTTTGCAATCAGCGAGACCTGCTATCGTTATCAGCCAAAACTCAGCGACGAGAATGATGAGATCGCAGACTGGCTGTTGCCAATGTAAAACGTATTTCTCAACCGTCTTTATTGCCACGGTTAAATGACTTCCATTGAAGTGAGAACCAAGGCAATCACAAAATTGTCGGGAACCATTTTGAACAGCTTTAGCTGGCCAGAAGGGTGGAAGGCAGGATGCCTGGAATATAACCATTTTCAATTTTGCCATCGGGTCTTGGTCAAGATTAAAATGTCGTCCATGTAGCGGACGTAATAAAGACTTTTATCGGTGAAATGGTCGACCAGTGCTTTTAAATACAAGGCACCCAGTATCGGACTCAACCGGCAGCCTCTGGATATGCCCCGATAAATACCCCTGTAGCAAGGGCAAAAATGAGCGAAAAGCGAACATATAGGAAATCAGAGAACATTATGAGAACATAAGTACTGTCTCCATGGAATGGAAACAGACATGCACCACTCATCGGTCCTCAAGGAAAGCGCGCCACTCCAACGCCCTCATGAACGACATCGGCCAGAAAAAACACGCCTCTATCGCATTATTGACCGGTACTATCCGGAGTTTCGTGCTTACATGGCGGAACAAGGACGATCGTTACCCTACCACGTACAAAAGGAATTCGATTAATACCTCAAATGTGGCCGACTGGAGCATGGGTTTTTGCGCGTACAATGCAGTACCTGCCGCCATGAACGGTTGGTTGCGTTCAACTGTACCAACAGTAGGCGCCATGAGGCGAACGACGGGGTTTCTGTCCCAGTTGCGGTGCCAGACGCATGGCTGAGAGTGCAGCCCTGTTGGTAGACGAAGTCCTGCCGCATGAACCCATCCGCCAATTATTGCCATGGATGGCATGTAGTAGAGCAATGCAGGAGCTATTGCCGAGGGTGTTGAGTTTTCCTTTCCAACTGAGATTCCTGTTCGCCAGTCGCCCAGAACTGATGGGCAAAGCGCTGGGCATCGTCCACCGCGCGATTGCATCCCACCTCATCAAAAAGGCAGCGAAGACTCAAAAAACGGCAAAGGCCGGTTCAGTCACGCTTATTCATCGGTTTGGACGGTCCGGCGCCCCGAGTGCATTAAACTTGAATCCGAACGCGGCCCGGTCCATTTGACGTGAAGGGAATCACTAATGCCGTGAGCGCATGGATGCGTAGGAACGGCCCACATGCTGTTCCTTGATGGGTTTTATGCAAAAAACAAATACGGTAAAGCAATATTTCAACGGACAAATGCGCCAACTCAGGAAGAACTAGCCCAACTCGTACACAGTATCAGCCACCGCGTAGCTCGGTATCTTGAACGCCAGGGTATTCTGCAACGTGATGAAGAAAGCAGCTACTTGCAACCGGATGGTATGGATGACGATTCGATGCAACAGCTCATTGGATGCTCGGTCAGCTATCGGATTGCGGTGGGGCCTCGGCAAGGACGCCAAGTATTGACGTTACAGACTCTGCCAGCGGTTGAAGCAGATGATCGATATGCCCAGGTTGCGAAAGAAGCAGGGTTTAGCCTACAGGC
>JBLHGU010000262.1:0-6968 GCA_047615875.1 Parasphingorhabdus sp. | reverse complement strand
CGTATACCATAGTAGTCGGCGTAATAAGTCTAACCCAAGAAAGAGGGGTAGAAATGTTTATTGGGATATTGGTCCAATATTTCGTACCAATTTAACAGACTAAATTGTTCCAAAAATTACTTACAAATTTTCATAAATTCTTACTAATTTGGAGATTTCTCGTGTTCCGAAAAGTAATTGGGAATTTAATTCATACCCAGTCAGCTAGGTTCGATTTCTGAGATTGTTTAAAGGCCTGAGTAACTTCCTTGAAGGGAAGTATTTTACTTCCGCATTGATTCCGGCTATTTTTGTTATCAGAAGAACGCATTCTGTAATTTTGAGATGAGGAGAAAGTGTAGTTTACAGCCGTAGAATCTATTAGAATTCGCGACCCCCTCGCCATGTGATTTCAAACCCATGTCTGTAAGAACTCGATTTGCCCCCAGCCCCACCGGATATCTACATATTGGTGGTGTCCGAACAGCGCTTTTTTGCTGGCTTTATGCCAAACGGCATAAAGGTACTTTTATACTACGGGTAGAAGATACAGATCGGCAAAGGTCAACAAATGAATCTATCCAGGCAATTCTAGATGGTATGGACTGGATGCAGTTAGACGCCGATGAAGGGCCGTTCTATCAAACTGACCGCATGGCTCGCTACGCAGAAGTTATTGATGATCTGCTGAGCAGGGGGCTGGCATATCATTGTTATTGCAGCCGTGAAGAGCTGGATGTGGAGCGTGAGGCACAAAAGGCCCGTGGCGAAAAGGCACGGTATAACAGAAAATGCCGTGATCATAGCGTCCCTCGAGAAGGAATTGACCCCGTTATTCGCTTTCGCAACCCGCTAGATGGCGTGGTTAGTTTCGATGATGCGGTGCGCGGTCGGGTAGTTGTGAGCAATGAGGAACTCGATGATCTAATAGTTGCACGTGGAGATGGCAGTCCAACCTACAATTTCTGTGTTGTGGTTGATGATATGGATATGCAGATTACCCATGTAATTCGTGGCGATGATCACGTGAACAATACACCCAGGCAGATTAATATTCTCAATGCCATTGGTGGGTCTCAACCGATCTATGCCCATGTGCCAATGATCCTCGGCTCTGACGGGCAACGACTCTCAAAACGTCATGGTGCCGTCAGCGTGCTTGATTACAGGCAAAATGGCATTCTGCCCTCAGCGATGAGAAACTATCTGGTACGTCTTGGATGGTCTCACGGTGATCAGGAAATCTTCTCTGATGAAGAAATGATCGATCTGTTTGATATTGCTGATGTGAACAAAGCGCCTTCCAGTTTCGATCCTGAGAAGCTTTTATGGCTGAATCAGCACTATATTAAAGCAGCATCGGCCGATGAGTTGGTGCCACTTTTAAGAACCCACTTACTGGAGCTTGGTGCGGATTTGAATAATGGCCCGGCCCTGGAGTTGGTTGTTGAGGCGCTAAGGGAACGCGCTCGCAGCATGGTTGAAATGGCAGAGAAAAGCCTCTATTTCTTTAATGACTTCGCCGATTTTGACGAATCGGCAGCAAAAAAGCATTTGCGTCCAGTGGCACAGCCAATGCTGGAGCTTGTGCGAGAAAAGTTCGCGGATTTAGAGCATTGGGATGGCAAAAAACTACACAATCTTGTCGTAGCGGTGGCAGAAGCCCACGAGTCAAAAATGGGTAAACTGGCACAACCAATCAGAGTGGCAGTTTCCGGTACGGCTGCTACTCCTTCAATTGATGTCACACTTGAATTAGTTGGCCGAGACAAGACTCTTGCCCGAATTGATTTAGCACTCGAATATATTTCTAATCGCGTCGCGCAAAACCCTTGACCTCAAGGGTCAAAAACTTTAAAGTCGCGCACCTGCTGGGGCCATAGCTCAGCTGGGAGAGCGCAACACTGGCAGTGTTGAGGTCGGCGGTTCGATCCCGCCTGGCTCCACCATTGTCCCCATCGTCTAGATGGCCTAGGACACCGGCCTTTCACGCCGGCAACAGGGGTTCGAATCCCCTTGGGGACGCCATACATAGAACAACCCGCTTTATGCGGGTTTTTTTATGTATAGAGTTCCCAAGTTCGATGAAGTGCCCCTTAGGGTTCGACGAGCAACGATAAGAAGACGTTGCCGAATATGCCGCAAGGCGGCATGGCCCACAGGACGGATGGCAGGAAGCCCGAATTTATTTATCAGCGACTTTTTAATTCGCCTCAGTTGATTTTACCATTGAGATTTAGCGGTATAAAATCGCGTGTGAGGATTAGTGACGGAACCATGTAGTCAGGTAATCGGTTTTTCAACTCGTCTAGAATTATCTTAGTGTCTAGATCTGAGGGGCAAACCAATGCTTCAATACGCCCGGAATGAACCCAGGTAAGCGCGCTATTTACGCCAGGAATTTCAAGCAGCTGGTGCTGTACGCCATCAAGTTCAACTCGATGGCCTCTTATTTTTACCATGCGATCTCTACGCCCATGCAGGCGAAAGCTTGCTGGGTTCAATGATGTCCATTCAGCTAAATCACCAGTATCATAGGTGGCTGTTATTGAATCGCCATTGATATAACTGGATGCCAGGTAATCTTCTCCTGTAACGACAAGTTTGCCACTAACGCCCGCTGTGCGAATGGATTGGTTATTTGAATCATATATATCCAGCTTTAAATTGGAATAATTGCAGCACCTTCGCACCAACATGCGTAAACCCAAACAAAAAAGGAAACTTCGGACGTGCCGATTAATGACAGATAATCCCCAGGCTCTACTTTGTAGTGATTCTTCAGGACGTATCGGCATTGGTTAACTCGACGTATGAGCGATTCATCCGTCAGCACATGTTTGTCATCTACTAAAACAACTTCACCACACGACTGATACAGTTTTTGCAATAGCCTATTCATTGATGTATTTTCGCACGCTGTTTGTTTGGGCCAAGTCTTTAATTTTAAGTTGCCAGTATAGTGCAGGAGCTCCAGCAGCTATCTCAGAAACTGCCCCTTAGCTTGTCGATTCTGCCAAACATGCAGCTCTTTTTGACGATGATTCAAAACGTTTGGCAAATACAGATCTATCTTTTGCCAGTAATCAGAAAAGGCCTACGGTCGTGCTAAAATAACGACAAATCTGGGTGTGAATTCTTTGCAGATTGAAAATGTACACTGTGTGATTCCGATTACAATTTTTAAATTCAGTTCCATATGTCACCTCAAAAAGTAGAACGCAGACTTTCAACAATACTGGCAGCAGATGTGGTGGGTTACAGCCGCATGGTTGGCAATGATGAATTGGGTACCATTAATGCCGTAAAAGCTGTGATTGCGGAATTGGTAGAACCCAAGGCTTCACAATACGATGGTCGTATTGTGAAGCTCATGGGCGATGGCATATTAATGGAATTTGTCAGTGTGGTAGACGCCATCCAGTTCGCCGTAGAAATGCAAGGTGCCTCGGTGGCTCGAAATTCCAATGTTGAACCGAATCGCCAAATAGTATTCAGGATTGGAATTAATATTGGCGACATTATAGTTGATGGTGACGATATTCATGGCAATGGCGTTAATATCGCCGCGCGGCTGGAATCTTTGGCTAGCCATGGCGGAATTTTTCTTTCCGATGCAGCGTACACTCAGGCCCGCGGCAAACTGCAACTAAACTTTCAGGATGAGGGCTCCCATCAGGTAAAAAACATCGCTGACCCGATTGCTGTATTTAGCGTCATTCAGGATGATCGGGCAGCAGCGCTTCTCACAGAAATCGTGCCACTTAAATCTCCGTGGCCAACCTGGCTAATACCAACTATAGCAGCGCTATCTACATTGCTGGTTATTGGCACTGTCAGTTGGTGGTTTCTTGCAGATCAGTCTGGTGAACAGCAGATAGTTTTAGAGCAAACCTTAGCATTGCCGAATAAACCATCTATTGCGGTTCTGCCATTTCAGGTGATAGGCGATAGTGACGAAACCCGATACTTTGTTGATGGATTAACCAATGATCTGATTACAGATTTATCCAAATTCCATGGGCTATTCATTTCAGCCAGTCATTCGGTTTTCGAATTAGAAGACAAAAACCTCCCGGTAAAGGAAATAGCAGAACGACTAGGAGTACGTTACGTATTGCAGGGTAGTGCGCGAGGTTCCCAATCTCGTATACGAGTCAATGTGGAACTGGTGGAAGCAAGCAGTGGCACTCAATTGTGGGCGGAGCGTTACGACAGAGAATTGGCCGATGTGTTTGCGGTTCAGGATGAAATTATCCAAAGCACAGTGAGTGTATTGACGGTAAAGCTGGATGAAAATGAGCTTGCGAGGTCACTTGCCAAACACCCGTCAAGCCTGCAGGCTTATGATTATGTTCTAAGAGGGAATTTCCTCATGCGGAAAAATAACCGAGAAGATAATTATGCCAGCCAGGGTATGTTTAAGGCAGCAATCGAAATTGATCCGATCTATGGAGAAGCCTACACAGGGCTTGGTAGCGCCGTTTTAAGAGCGACTACAGATGGCTGGAGTAATAACCCACAGGAAGGTTTGAAAAAAGCCCATGATCTCGCTCAGGCAGCTATCGATATCGATCCACATCCGGAAGCCCACACACTGTTAGGGTGGACTTATCTGTTAATGAAACATTTCGATCTTGCTAAAGCCGAATTGGATCGAGCAATTTCGTTCAACCCTAACGACGCACTCAGTTTTGCAGTGCTCGGTGGAATAAATCTTTGGTCAAGCCATTTGGAAGATGCGGTAATCGCATATAAACGAAGCATTCGTTTAAATCCGGAAACATCAGCAGAAGTTTTAACAGGGCTAGGAATTACATACTTTCTTTTGCAGCAATTTGATCAGGCGCTGTCTATGTTACAAAAGTCTGTTGCCTCGTTTTCAGATGATCCCCTGACACAAGCGATTCTTGCTGCAACATACAAAAAGCTGAATAAAGAAGAAGGGGCTTTAGCTGCTGTTGAGAAAACTCGAAAACTGCATCCATTCTTCAGTTCAGAATCCTATCGTAGAGCTTTTCCAAACCCGGACCACGGCAACTTTCTTGCTGAAGGTCTGCTCGCAGCCGGGTTTAAGTAATTCAGAAATTAGTTAGAGACGTTGTGTTCAGCCCAGGCTTTATCAGCCTTCACGATGTTCTCTTCCTTTTGGGTACGCCATTTGTCTCGAAATTCCGTATTGTAATTAAGGTAAAGCTTTCCTTCAACAATTGTCCAGGCTTCGGGATCAGTAGGTACGGCCGCGTTCATGCTCACACCCATGGCACAAAATGCTCCGTATTGCGGGGCATATTTTTCAGGATTTGAAATAAAAAGCGCTCGATTCTTGGGTGATGAAAAACTCCACGTTGCCTCACGCCAGGTATATTGGTGAGAGTCTATACCCTGAGTTGCTTTGCCTTCGGTAAAGTATGCAACTGTGTCGTAACCTTTAATTGCGACCTGATTCTCGCCAATATTCATGGTTTTCTGCTCATCCCCATGTCCCGCGGACACTAACGGTGGCAAAGCCAATAATAGTACGGCAAGAACCATAGATTGAATCGCCCTGCTATTTTTTTTAGACATATTTTTTACCCCATCTGGATCAATTTGAGTGTTTTCCTATAACACATTGTAGATTCACCGCCGCATTACAATTTTGCTGACTAGCTCGCTATTTGCCCCTTCGGTTGGACTGTAATGAAATAACCTTATTGCCGAGGTAATCATTGAGCTGGTTGTCATAGCGACTGGTTGCGCCACCGCCTTCAGATCTTATAAATGGTTGCCAGCGCGGTGCATTATCATTAGCAGGGGTGTCGCCCATCACCGTAACACGCTGAATAATCCGTTGCTCATCAAAATCACTCAATACAAAATGTTGTGTACAACGGTTATCCCACATTGCGATAGTGCCCTTTTTCCAATGGTATCGTACGGTAAACCTCGGTGTTGAAATCCACCGAATAAGATATCCCAGCAGCATTTCACTTTCTTCGTGACTCATCTCGACAATTCGCCGGGTAAAATGCTGATTCACGAACAAGCCTTTACGGCCGGTTTCTGGATGCAATCTCACCACCGGGTGTACCATGCATATTTCCGGTTGACCATGGGGCGATGCATCATGTAAAGCGGTAAGCCCGTCGCAGAGTTCCTTAAGTGGCGCCGACAACGCATCATATGCAGCCTGGGTATTTGCCCACAACGTATCGCCTCCGTACTCCGGGCATTCAATCATGTTAAGAATCGACATGATTGATGGATGTTGTTTGAACGATATATCACTGTGCCATTCGTCAGCTATGCCGCCATGGGTTGCAGCCAGTTCGAATATTTCTGCATGAGTGGAGAATGGGTTGCTAAGGTTTGGATGAGCATCAAGCACACCAAACTGTTTGCCAAGAGCTACATGTTGATCGGTGTTCAGATGCTGATCAGGAAAGAATAGCACCAGGTGTTGGTGTAATAATGAGGTGACTGTTTTTTGGTTGGCACTACTTAGCTGGCCAAGATTAATTCCGGTGATTTCTGCACCGATGGTGCCAGCCAGGCGGGTTATGACAGGATCAATATTCATTTTAGTAGTTGGTGATGGTTTGATTGATGCGTTACTGAAATGGCTTTTTAGAGTATGACACAGTAGTGTTGTCGGATCGGATTATAGCAATATGTCCTGATTGAGATCAGATTTCGAATGCCGGTGCCTGGGATAAATTGTAAAGCTATAAGGATTCTATACTGTAATCAGCTCGTTCGTGCACCCTGTCAGCGATGCTATTTCATTTCGAAAGCTTGCCAATGGATTCTGCTACACGAACAAATTATTCTGGTTCGTTCGACCTTGCGCTGGACTTAATTCGCCCCAATATTACGTTGCGTTCATTTGGGAACTGAGTATCGTGCTCTAATGTCTGATCACATTATTATTTAATCTTAAAGAGTCTGTATGATTGTTACTGATTGGGGGCGACATTGCCGTAGTTTGACACCGCTTGTGGCTGCCG
>JBLHGU010000261.1:0-7035 GCA_047615875.1 Parasphingorhabdus sp. | reverse complement strand
GTGGCAACATCAATCATGTTACTCGGGTGATGACAACGGCTATTGCACTGGAAACTTCTAGAGGAGAGCTTGCCCTGGCGCTTGCGCTGGGGCTAATTCTGATGCTAATCGCATTGGGAGTTAATGCCGCGGTTATGGCGTTGCGTTATTCTGCTGGACGCTCTGCCTATGCTTGATCTTGTTAAAAAAGCGTCGGAAAATAATCCCCATCAGGGTATGGAATTATCGGTTTCAGGTTTGACGTTCGGTCAGGGCAAAACCGAGATTATTCGTTCAATGGATCTTAAGGTGGCAACTCAAGGCGTTACGGTTCTTATGGGTCCAAACGGTGCTGGAAAGAGTGTGTTGCTTAGGTTGTTGCATGGCTTAATTCAACCAGATAACGGGCATATACTCTGGGATGGTCGATCCTTAGACGAGTCGGTACGCCGAAATCAGGCCATGGTTTTTCAAAGACCCGTGTTGTTGCGACGTTCAGTAGGGGCTAATTTAAAATTTGTTGCAAAACATTGTGCGGCGCATCAAAAAGTCGATATCGGCCTATTACTCCAGCGGGTTGGGCTAGCTGACAAGGAAAGCCGTGCTGCCAGAAAATTATCTGGTGGCGAACAACAGCGGCTGGCTTTGGCCCGAGCGCTGGTTTCAAATCCTCGAGTATTGTTTCTGGATGAACCCAGTGCCAGTCTTGATCCTGCCTCAACACTGATTATCGAAAATGTTGTTCGAGAAAGGCGTGATGCCGGGGTAAAGATTTTTTTCGTGACCCATGACGTGGGTCAGGCCCATCGTGTAGCCGATGATGTGATATTCATACATCACGGCAAACTGGTTGAACAGTCACAAGCAAAAGATTTTTTTACGCAACCGGTTTCTCAACAGGCGAAAGCTTATCTGAATGGCGAGATCGTCCTGTAAATATTATCAGCGTGCATTTTTTAGAGAACCTGATGTTAAGAACAAACGTTACCTGTAAGTTCCTGGTTGCCAGCTTATTATGGATTATTCCAACTACGCTGTTGTCGGCCACGCCCACAATATTACTGCAGTCTACAACTTCTACTGCTAATAGCGGTTTATACGATTACCTGTTACCGGCATTCAAAGCAGAATTCGGAATTCAGGTTAACGTGGTTGCTGTGGGCACCGGTCAGGCGATTAACAATGCAGCCAATGGCGATGGTGATGTGCTATTGGTGCATGCAAAGTCTGCTGAAGAAAAATTCGTTGAAGAGGGATTTGGGATCGAGCGCTTTGATGTTATGTATAACGACTTTGTGTTAGTTGGTCCGGCAACCGATCCGGCTGGGCTGGCTGGGATGAGTTCTGTTGTTGAAGCGTTACAAAGAATCGCCCTGAAAAAAGCTATTTTTGTATCCCGCGGCGATGATTCAGGTACACATAAAAAAGAACGCAGCCTATGGCAACAGACCGGCCAGGATGTGGATAGCCAAAGTGGAAAATGGTATCGGGAACTGGGCTCTGGTATGGGCGCCACTTTGAATGCGGCGTCTGCAATGTCTGCTTACACGTTGACTGATCGGGGTACCTGGATCAGCTTTAAAAATCGTGGTAGCTTGCGCATATTATTGGAGGGGGATAAAACCTTGTTTAATCAATACGGCATTATTCTCGTTAATCCGCAACGTCATAACAATATTAAGCATCAGGAGGGGCAGGTGTTTATTGACTGGATACTCAGTAAAACCGGTCAAAAGGCAATTGCCACCTATAAACTAAATGGCGAACAACTGTTCTATCCCAATGCTCAATAAACCGGTTGATGATCAATCTGCAAATTAAGTGTTTCACTCACTATTGAAGTGAAATACACCAAAATTTTCCACGTTATAGCCAGGCATTTGTGTAGCGCGTTGTTTAAAAATATCTGCATGACAAAACTGAATGAATTGCTGAACCGCTGGAGAGAACCAGGCTTTGCGACTGAATAACAGATCGAAACGCTCATCAATCAGCGGTGTGAAGTTCAGGCGATACTGACTGGCCAGGCCAGACAAACCCAGGGTTGCATCGGCTATACCCTCAAATACTGCCGCTACCGCCTCAGTCTCGGTTCTACAGGGATGCGAGAAGTGATAGTCATCTTCAGCCAGCCCACTTGCCTGCAATAGCGATAATAATAGCGGTTGACTACCTGCATCGAGCTGACGTGGTGCAATAGTCTTGCCCTTTAAGTCTTTTATAGAGTGGACGCAATGATCAGGCTCTGAGCTGCTTATGAGTCCGCGTTGGCGTTGGCAAAATTCCATTAGCACCACTTCATCATCAATTTGTAGATCGCGAACCGCTTCTACATTCCAGCTAAGGTTGTTCTCGTCATATATATGTAAAGCGGAGGCCAGTCCTTCATGAGCCTTGAAGCGTCGCAGTCCGTCGAAGCTACCATCAAAGTAACTTGCCAGCCCGCAACTCGATTCTCTTAGTGCCCATTCCAGTAATGGATCGTGACTGCCGAGAAAAACATTGGGCCGTTGTTTTATTGTTCGAACAACCAGATCACCATTGCTACTAGCGGCAAGCCAACGTTGAATATCGGCGCGGGGGAATAATATTTTGCCTGTGGCCCTGGTGCAGGGCACTTCGTTGTTTGCTACCAGATCGTAGACCTTGCGTTCTTTTATACGCAATAAGTCAGCCAGTTCCCTGGTTGTCAGATAGTCTTCAGATTCTTCAGCCATAGCGGGCAGGGTACTATACCTGTCGACCAAGATAAATATGGTCGGAGCTCTAGTGAACGGAAAGTCGACAGTACCCGTTTGATCGACGGCAGATTGTTTCGCCGCCGATCAATGCAAGTTTTAACCCGCTTTCATTTGCTGGCGACGCGCATAAAGAATGAACTCAGTGTAGCCGTTCGGTTGTGTGCGTCCCTTCAGTGCCAGGTCAAGTGATGCTTGATAAGGAATGCTATCAGTAAAGTTAGCACTCATAGGCTGATAAGCTGGGTCGTTGGAGTTTTGTCGATCGACGATAATCGCCATGCGTTCCATTGCCGCTTCAATCTGAGATTCTGAAAGAATGCCATGGTGTAGCCAGTTGGCAATATGCTGACTGGAAATTCGCAGCGTGGCGCAATCCTCCATCAACGCAACATCATTGATATCTGGCACCTTGGAACAGCCGATGCCCTGACCAACCCAGCGTGCAACATAGCCGAGAATACCCTGACAGTTGTTTTCCAGCTCCGCGTTGATTTCCGCGTCGCTGAGTTTTCTTTGGGGATCCATAAGAGGGATTGTAAGGATATCGTCAACACTGGCAGCTTGTCTCGCCTGTAGATTTTCCTGACGGGCTAAGACCTCCAGTAACATGTAGTGTGTGGCATGCAAGGTTGCGGCCGTAGGTGAAGGAACCCAGGCGGTATTGGCACCCGATTCAGGGTGGGAAATTTTAGTTTCCAGCATGGCAGCCATTTCGTCTGGTGCCGCCCACATGCCTTTGCCTATCTGTGCCTTCTTGGTAAAGCCGGTTTGTAAGCCAATATCAACATTGGAGTTTTCGTAGGCGGATAGCCATTTCGCGCCTTTCATTTCAGCCTTGGGTAAAACGGGGCCGGCTTCCATGCTGGTGTGGATCTCATCGCCAGTGCGATCGAGGAAGCCCGTATTAATGAAAAATACTCGTTCCCTGGCGGCATAGATGCAGTTTTTCAGATTGACCGAAGTGCGACGTTCTTCATCCATGATGCCCATTTTTAAAGTGTTTCGCTCAAGACCGATGGCTTGTTCAACCCGGCTAAAGAGCTCCACGGCTAGTGCAACTTCTGCAGAACCATGCATCTTAGGCTTTACGATATACACAGAACCATGCTTGCTGTTTTTGTAAGGACTATTGCCCAGCAGATCGTGTTTCGCAGAAACAGCAGTAATCATTGCATCAAGCATGGTTTCCGGAATCGGTTGACCATCCAGCAGAACTGCGTTGGTGTTTAGGTGTGCGCCGACGCTGCGTACCAGCAGAACGCTACGTCCTGATAGACTAATCTGTTCGCCAACTGGTGTTGTAAAGACTGGATCAGTATTCATGGTGCGATCGATGCTTTCACCATCTTTCTCGAAACTTGATTTAAGGGTGCCACGCATCAGCCCCAGCCAATTGCGATAGCCCTTTAATTTATCTTCAGTATCAACCGAGGCCACTGAATCTTCCAGATCCATTATGGTGGTCAGGGCTGACTCAATACGTACATCGTAAATGCTGGCGTGATCGCGACGGCCGATAAAGAAACCATCGCCAAAACATATTTCCAGATGCAAACCATTTTTGCAAAGAACTACCGAGTCGGGTTTATCCGCGTCGCCGGTATAGCCTGTCAGGCGTTCTGGGCGTAATAACAGGGCCTGGCGACCATCACCGAGGCGGACTTCCAGTCTGCCATTTCTTACTCGATAGCGGGTGGACCAATGATGTGTGCCCTTATCCAGTGCGAAGTGACGATCAAGAAAATCCCGCGCAAACTTCACAACACGGTCGCCCCGAATGGGATTGTAACGACGAGTTTTTCTGCAGCCGTCATTCTCGGCTAAGGCATCAGTACCGTACAGTGCGTCGTACAGACTTCCCCAGCGTGCATTAGCAGCGCTTAAAACATAACGCGCATTATCGAGCGGTACAACAAGTTGGGGTCCGGCTATAGAGGAGACTTCTGCATCGATGTTTGCTGATGTAATGGCGAAATCGTCACGAACGCTCTCTAGATAATCACACTCGCCCAGGAACGATTTGTAAGCCTCTGGTGACGCGCCCGGATGCTGTTTGTGCCATTGATCAATTTTGTCTTGCAGATCATCACGATGTTTAAGAAAACCCTGGTTTTGTGATCCCAGGTCTCGAACGATATCCTCTAACGCAGACCAGAAAATAGGGCTGTCCACTCCCGATTCCGGCAGTAATTCATTTTCTACAAACTCATGCAGTTTCTGTTCAATGGCTAATCCGCCGATTTGAATATTCTTCATTCTGTACCCGGAAGTTCTTGTGGAGGTGGGATATGTTTTGACCTTATACCAATTTTGTTATCCTTAGCCGTTAACTTTCTAAATGTTGATCATAGTTTGACCAAATGCTTCGAAAAAATAATTTCATATCATATTGAAAAATATAACGAAAGTCATCATTTTGGAAATTGTAAAAAACACTTATAAATACCATAAGCGTTTCCGTATCGTGAAACCATTTGGATTTTACTCAATTTAGCGAAGCTTTTGATTTAATCCACGGCTCTGTGCGGTTATCAAAACTCAAAGTTGGGATCAGGTTGTTAGTGGGTTTGCACCTGAGGGCAGGTTCTTCTAAACTGCCGACTATGAGCCACGACCATGATCACGACCACACCGAGCCACCCGCAGATACTGTTTTACGAGTTAAGGCACTTGAATCTTTATTGGTAGAAAAGGGACTGGTAGATCCCGCTGCGCTGGATGAACTTATCGACATGTTTGAGCATCGTGTGGGCCCCCGAAATGGCGCCGCTGTTGTTGCCAGAGCCTGGGTTGATGATGAATTTCGTCAGTGGTTGTTGACTGATGCCACGGCGGCTATTTCCTCCATGGGATTTATGGGGCGTCAAGGTGAGCATATGAAAGTCGTCTCCAATACCAGCGCTCAACATAACCTGGTG
The DNA here is from genome assembly GCA_047615875.1 of Parasphingorhabdus sp. Classification (GTDB taxonomy): domain Bacteria; phylum Pseudomonadota; class Gammaproteobacteria; order Arenicellales; family CAJQKF01; genus JBLHGU01. The sequence goes on along the minus strand of JBLHGU010000261.1, from coordinate 1,397 downwards.
GTTTGCACACTTTGTTCCTGCTATCCGTGGCCAGTATTGGGTTTGCCACCTGTTTGGTACAAGTCAGCGCCTTACCGGGCCAAAGCCGTATCTGATCCCAGAGGTGCGTTACAGGAGTTTGGTACTCATTTAGACGAGAATGTAGAGATTCTCGTCTGGGATTCCACTGCAGAAATGCGTTACCTGGTTCTGCCTGAACGACCTAAAGGAACCGAGCAGATGGACGGATCTCAGTTGGCAGGGCTTGTCACGCGAAATTCAATGATAGGTGTTGAGAAGGCGCAAAACCCACAATGAACGGTGGTCATGATCTGGGCGGAATGCACGGCCTTGGAGCTATTAATCCAGAAAGCGAGGTGTTGGAGCCAGTTTTCCATCATGAATGGGAACGCCGTGCTTTTGCGCTAACATTAGCCTGTGGTTTTCTTGGGCAGTGGAATCTTGATCAGGGGCGGCAGGCTCGGGAAAGCCAGCATCCGGCGGACTATCTGAAAAATAGTTATTATGAAAACTGGATGCACGGATTGGAAACTTTGTTGCAGGAGACAGGCCTGGTTGACGCTGATGAGTTACACAGGGGTGGGAGTAATCGTGAGGCGACGGCAGATTTGCTGGAGCGTCGGGTCGTTAAGAACGCCGTTGAAGAGATTATCCATCGGGGTGGACCAGTAGATATGCCTGCAACAGCACCGGCTGGTTTTAAAGCCGGAACTTGCGTGCGTGTGATAAATAAGAATCCCACCGGGCACACCAGAGTGCCGCGTTATGCAAGGGGCAGACTCGGCACCGTTCAACACCACCACGGATGTCATGTATTCGCCGACGATAACGCCACAGGCGTGCGTCGAGCAGAACACCTGTACTCTGTAAAATTTGATGCCAGCGAATTATGGGGTGAGAGTGACCAGATTGACTGGCAGGTAAATATTGATTTATGGGAACCCCATCTGGAGCTAGCTTGATTGAGCCAATGAATATCAATCTGGAGATGTTTCCAGAGTTGCCAGCAGATCAGGCAGGACCCGTATTCGCCGAACCCTGGCAGGCCCAGGCATTTGGTCTCGCAGTGGCACTGCATGCTGCTGGTCGATTTGAATGGCGAGACTTCAGCGCAGCGTTGAGTAAGGAGATTTATGCCGCACAAGATCGTGGCGAGCCTGATTTGGGCGATACCTATTACAACCATTGGCTAGTCGCACTGGAGGTAATCTGTTGCAGTACAGAAATGGTTTCTCAAGATATGATGCAGCAACGTAAAGAAGAATGGAAGCAGGCTTACCTGCATACACCTCATGGTAAAGCAGTAGAACTCGCATAATTTATCCAGCTTCAAGTACAAGTCTGAACTTGAAATCGCAACTTCTGTTTCCTGAATAGATCACCACATAATATTTTTA
>JBLHGU010000260.1:0-7108 GCA_047615875.1 Parasphingorhabdus sp. | reverse complement strand
CAGGGATGAAGGTGCTGTGACCGCTACGCTAAATGAACTTGTCCGTACGGCCAGGAATGCGGATGAAAATATCATGCCTGCTACCATTGCAGCCGTAAGAGCGAACGTCTCTATGGGTGAAATCGTTGAGGCGCTAGTGCCTCTATTTGGTCGCTATACGGAAACGCCTACCTTCTGATATATAGGTTCTCGTCTAACCGACTTCCTTGCGTTTCGATAAATACACAAGGAATAAAACGGTTGCAGTGGCAATAAACAGAGGCGTTGACACAAGATAATAAAGTGATGAGCTGCTCCATCCTTTGTCAATAAGAAAACCCACCGTTGTGGGTGATAAAATTGCGCCAATTCGACCAATGCCCAGCCCCCATCCCACGCCTGTAACACGTATCTCTGGTGGATAAAATTTGAGCGGCAAGGCATATAAACCACACATTGCGCCATTCATGAAAAATCCGATGAGCATAGCAATGATCAATGCGGTTTCGTAGGTTGACATGTAGAACCCGAAGGTAATCATTGATAGACCAAATGCGGACAGAAATATCCCTGTGAGTTTATTGAGATTGGTTTTTAAGGCTATGAATGCGAACAGCCCCCCGCCGATGATGCCCCCTAAATTCATGAGAACACCACCTGTGATGCCTTGCTGAGTTGATAAGCCTGCGCTGACCAAAAGTTTGGGTGTCCAACTAATTACAAAATAGGTGCTGAACATAAGTAAAAAGAACGCCAGCCAAATGAGGACGGTTATTGGCAATATTCGTGCAGTGAATAATTCACGGATAACCAATATACCGCTTGCACTCAATGATGAACTATCTGGCACGGGAAGCTCGGCCAACGCTGGAAGTTTCATCCGCCCGCGCAAAGCGTTTATTCTTAGCAACGAATTCGGAGCTTTCCCGGAGCAAAGAAACTGTATTGACTCAGGGAGGCGGTACATCAGAATCGCGACTGTGACTAGTGAACTGAGGCCGCCAAATATAAAGGCAGAGCGCCAGCCATATTCGACAATGAAAGGAGCAATCAAAGCGCCGCCTATAGTGGCCCCAATTGGAACACCGATCACAACAAGACTGACAGCAGTATTGCGCCATTTTAATGGCACATACTCACCGGCGAGCACGACTACACTGGGCAACGCACCGCCAATACCAATCCCTGTAATTACCCTGAGCAGCGTGAGCTGAGTGATATCCTGGGATGCAGCCGAAAGTAACATTCCCGCAGTATTAATACCAAGACTCCATAGAATGATTTTCCGTCGCCCGAAAGTATCTGCCAATGGCGCAAAAAAAAGCGAGCCTATTCCAACACCCAGTAATCCACCACTGAGCGCGATGCCCATTTCCGTACCGGTTAGTCCCCATTCTTTTGCGACTTCCGAAGCGGTGAACGCCATGACGAGAAGATCGAAACCATCAATCATATTGATCAGTACACAAATCAATACGGTAATGATCTGAAAAGAATTCAGGCGTTCATATTCATGACCGATTACTTCATTCATATTTTGCTACTCTCGATTTCTCAAAATCCTTAAATGTAATAGTTCACCATGCAATCTTATTGTTTTATCGGACATTCTTTACTTAGAATGAAAAAGACAGCATTGCAAAGAGTTGAGTTCGGGAAAGTGCATTAATCTTCCCGGCTCTGTAATTGGTGATACTGGAACTCCTTTCGTGCATCATCCAGACGCATTCCTGACTGCACTGCTTTACGTATTTGTTCTTCAGCACTGGAAATCTCCTCAGCTGCTGCAAGTATCGCTTCTTCGTGCTGCGCCGGGATCACAATAATACCGTCAGCGTCTCCGCGCATGAGGTCGCCGGGCTGAACGCGAGCGTTGCCAATATTTACCGGCACATTAGTCGCCTCTACCTGGACGCGATCCTTGCCTGTGCGCATCCAGTTACCGCGGCTAAAGACCGAATAATTCAGTTCCAGGCTTAAGGATACATCCCGACATACGCCATCTATAACTGTACCTGCCAGTCCTCGCCGGTGGGCTACTTCCGTCAATATGTCACCCCAAACGGTTGTATCATCGCGACCACCGTTATCAAGCACTACAACACCACCATCGGGTACATCATCAATATAGTCGCCCACTGTCCCCGGAGGGTTTGAGGCTGGCCCGTAGAGGACTGTAAATGCACGTCCGGTAAGTCTGAAATCAACACTACAAGGCATAATCTGATAACACTGGCCTGCAATGCTTAGTCGATCAAGCGCATCACTCAATGTTGCGGTATCGAGACGGGAGGCGCGTTCCAGGTTCGGATCTGTTGTAATTTTTGTCATTCTTCAACTCTTCAACATATTTTCGTAGCTACCACCCATAACCTCGCTGATGGGCGTACCTTCACGGATTGATTTCGCCATTGCTGCTTCCCTTGATGCAATCGCTTCAGCTTGTTCCAGTACTTTCTCAATATTAGAGCAACTGATGAAGATTACAGAGCTGTTGTCAGCAATGACGTAGTCGCCGGGGTCAACCTTTCGGTCCCAAACAAGAATTGGAACATTTGTGGCTTCCTCCACAATTCTTCCTCGTGCTGTCCGGGCTGTCAGAGATTTTGCAAATACAGGAAACTCCAATGCACGTGCTTCATCAATATCCCGAACCGGACCATCGGCAATGACCCCATTGATACCACGCAATTTAGCACCAAGGGTTAATAAGCCGCCCCAACTACCTGCTTCAATCCCCGTATGTTGCTCTATCACAATGACATTGTCGGGACCCCCCAGTTCTATCGCCGTTGTTCCCAGGTGCCGTGGTTTAGATGAACCCTTGTCTGCCGCTTTCGAGCCGAGTTTTACTGTAATTACTATTCCTGCAACAAGCCCGGACCCCGATCTCTGCGGAACACCTGAAACGACACCGGCCAGTTTAAGATGATCAAGTGCGTCTGAAACAGTGCAACAATCAAGTTTACGCAGACGACATATATAATTTTGAGACTCGTTCATCAACTAATATAACCATAATTAATTAGTCCAGCATATCTAAGATTGATACTTGTGTTACAAATAACTTTAATAAATGCACTTTTGGTTCAATATTGAACACAAAGAATGGCGTCATGAAAACTGCGGGGAGTGTTGTGGAAACCCAAAAAATTCACCGTAAAATTGGGGTTGGTGTGGTGGGTCTTGGAAAAGCGTTTGCAGTCATGCTTCCGACTTTCCAAATGGATCCACGTGTACAGATCGTTGCCGGAACTGATCCGCGAGAGGAAGCGCGCAGACAGTTAGAGCAGGATTTTTCTGCGAATACCTACAGTACAGTAGAAGAGCTTTGCAGCGATCCTCTGGTCGAGATCGTCTACATTGCCACACCGCATCAGTTCCACCTGGAACACACCCAAATTGCAACTTCACATGGAAAGCATGTGCTTGTTGAAAAACCTATGGCAATTACGCTGGAAGACTGCGATAAAATGATAGCGGCTGCCAGTCAAGCCAACGTCACATTAATCGTCGGTCACAGTCATGGTTTTGATACTCCGATTCTAAGGACCCGTCAGGCTATCGAAAGCGGCAAGTATGGGTCAGTGCGGATGATCAGCGCGCTCGATTACACCGACTTTCTTTATCGACCAAGACGGCCAGAGGAGCTTGATACTGCTCAAGGTGGCGGTGTGATTTACAACCAGGCATTACACCAGATAGACATCCTTCGATTGTTGGGTGGAGGGAAAGTCTCCAGCGTCCGGGCAGGCGTTGGCGCCTGGGATGCTTCAAGACCTACAGAAGGTGCATACAGCGCATTCCTCACCTTTGAAAATGGCATTTTTGCATCTGCCACATATAGCGGATATGCACGTTTTGATTCTGATGAATTTTGTGGTTGGGTTGGAGAGAGTGGACAGGAAAAGAACCCCCATGAAAATGCCAAAACTCGCGATACACTTTTGCAGGCATCGACTACTGATGCAGAATTGATCCTAAAGAATGAATTAAATTACGGGGGGGAAAGATACCGCAACACTCATATTACAAATAAAAAAACACTGCCAAGACAATTACATCAACACTTTGGACTAATCTTGGTTTCATGTGAGAAGGCTGACCTGCGTCCGCTTCCGACAGGCGTGATGATTTATGACGACTCTGGCAGTCATCTTGATGTTCTGGATCCACCCGTTGTTTTCCGAAGTGAAGTAATTGATGAACTCTACAATGCCATTGTTAATAACGACCAGCCCATTCACAGTGGTGAATGGGGAATGGCAACGTTGGAGGTTGGTTTGGCGTTACTTCAATCTGCTCAGCACGGGAAGGAAATAATACTGAGACATCAAATTGGTCTGGTCGAAAGTTAAAAAACCGGGTCACCACCGGCATAGGCTGTATCCGGCAAGAGTTTTGACGGGAGTCCGGGCTCTGTTAAATAGTTGCAGCTGGGCAAATTAGTGACTTCATTATTGACCACTCCCTTCGATCCAAGCTACAATTCTGCAGCTTCTTGAGCAGTCACTCAATTAATCTCGGGGAAGACGGGACTGTTATTGACAACAGTTTTAAAAGCAAAAAATGCATACATTAATCTCAAATAACAGTAAACACCGTTTCAAAGGCAGGCTCGGGTTCGTGCGCGAAATGAAGTATAGCCAGCCCTGCCAGCGTAACTTCCTGCTGGTCACGGGTGCATTCAGTTGAAGCGTTCCGTCGCCGTTCGAAATATCCACCGCGCCAGCGAAGAGTCCATAACGGAACTGGGTCGTATGGGCGTAGCCACCGTGCACGAGGCTCAAGGCCGCGTCGGATTGGTGAAGCCGTACATGCGGCCCATCTACCCCGGCGCCCGAATCTCCGGCAGTGCGCTCACCGTCATGGCCCACCCCGGGGACAACTGGATGCTGCATGTGGCCATCGAGCTGGCAAAACCGGGTGACATCCTGGTGGTGGCCCAGTCCGCCAATAATACCGACGGTATGTTCGGCGATCTGCTGGCAGAATCCTGCAAGGCTCACGGCATCCGGGGCCTGGTCATCGACGCTGGTGTGCGTGACACAACCGATCTCAAGAAAATGAACTTCCCGGTCTGGTCCCGCGCCGTGCACGCCCAAGGCACGGTCAAGGCCACCCCCGGCTCTGTGAACATTCCGGTAGTCTGCGCCGGCGCCTACATCAACCCCGGTGATGTCATCGTCGCCGACGACGACGGCGTCTGCGTGGTTAAGCGCAAGGAGGCTGACGAAGTAGTGAAGCTGGCGCAAATGCGTGAGAACGATGAAGAATCAAAACGCGAACGCTTGCGTAGCGGCGAAGCCAGTCTGGACATCTACAACATGCGCCAGAGCTTAGCAGTGGCGGGGCTTATGTACATAGATTCCATTGACGATCTGGTCAATGATTAGATACGGAATATAAGTAGTACTCTTGGACTCAGGATCGACTAATTATGAATAAGAATCAACCAGAAGATATTGTCAATCAAAGAGCGCGCCAACAACGCAGTATTAAAACGCGCACCAAGATTATTAGTTCTGCGGTTATAGAGTTTGCCGATCATGGTTTTGAAGCTGCATCAACAAGACAAATTGCAAAGAACGCAGGAGTGCAGCACACATTAATCAATTATCATTTCAAAAATAAGGATGGACTTTGGAAGGCAGCAATTTCTGACTTATACGAACGATTTGAAGAAATGTACACTTCGCGTCTTAGTGGTTTGCGAGGCGTTGACACATCTACCAAACTGAGACTGATACTTGAGGATTTTATACATTTTGGTGCTAATAACCCTCACTTCCATTGGCTTATGGCGCATGAAGCCAGTAAGGGTGGTAAACGTATGGATTGGCTGCTTAAAACCTACATCAAAGAATTCATTGATTTGATTACATCAATGATCAAAGAAGCGCAAATAGAGGGACGCTTCGTACAGGGTGATCCTTATCATCTACTTTATGTATTTGTAGGCGCAGTTAGCCATTTATATATGCTGGCATCCGAGGTTGAGAAGGTTGCACGCGTCTCTCCTTCATCCCAGAAGTTTCTGGAAAAGCATATCGATTTATGTATTGGTCTTTTTTTCGTGACAGAAATTGACCCTTCGACCGTTCCCCCTACAAGTTAAAATTCGAAGTGCGAATTTTTCCTGATTTTCGGCTAGACACTAACCAATTGATATGCTTAACTGATGTTATATATACCGACTGGAACATTATGAGATAGTCGGTTGGTCCCAGTCGACGCTGGCATTGCGCTAAGGGAACGGCTGGCAATCGAATCATTCAGCCGTACCAAGAGGGCGATGGACAATGCTTAAACACGAAGACAACGAAACCCTGGTTCGCGTCGGCCCGGGTACACCGATGGGCACTTTCCTTCGTCGTTTCTGGATGCCAGCGCTGCTGTGCTCAGAGATAAGCGAACCCGACGGCCCGCCGGTGCGGTTGCGCATTATGGGCGAAGATCTACTGGCGTTCCGGGATACGAAAGGCCGGGTTGGTATCATTAACGCCTACTGCCGGCATAAGCTGGCGCCTCTGTTCTACGGCCGCAACGAGGAGTGCGGGATCCGATGCGTCTACCACGGCTGGAAGTACGATGTGAACGGTGTGTGTGTGGACATGCCAAACGTGCCGTCGCTCAAAGCCGGGAAGAAACCGCCGTCGCGGGCCAGCATCAAGGCTTACCCGACACGACAGGCAGGGGGACTGGTCTGGGTCTATATGGGACCGAAGGACCTCCAACCAGAGTTGCCGCAGATGGAATGGATGCACGTACCGCAGGGCCATGCGCACGTTGCGCGTTGGCATCAGGGGACCAACTGGGCACAAGGCATGGAGGGGGAGATCGACACCTCGCACGTGAGCTTCCTGCACAGTTCAGTGCACCCCGAAGACATGCCCTTGCCGATTAAGTACGCCACCGACGGAGCGCCGGTGATCACTATGAAAGATACCGATTACGGTTTCGTCTATGGTGCTAGACGCACATACGAAGACAAATATTACTGGCGGGTGACGCAGTGGATGGCGCCTATGTGGAGCGGCATCGCCGGTCCGGTCAGTCCGTTTTTTGGGCAGGGCAGAGCATGGGTGCCAGTGGATGATTACAACACCAACACTTTCGGCTACAACTA
>JBLHGU010000259.1:0-7129 GCA_047615875.1 Parasphingorhabdus sp. | reverse complement strand
TTTTGAGATCCCAAACGGCTCATGATTTCTCACTCTATAAGAAAAACACCATCTGTCGCCGCATCGAACGGCGTATGACTGTCCATCAGATTAACGATATTAACGAATATGCTCGCTACCTTCAGGGTAAGCGATGCAAAGTACCCCTACTCGAGCGGCTGGCTTACCTACTGTAACGTATCAGGCGACACATTCCACGGTAACAACGCATCGAATCCATCGACTGTGTTGATCGTGGGCAGTTCTTTAAAAACATGCACTAGATAAGTATACGGATTGTGGCCATTAAGCAGTAACTGAACCGGCTTAACTTAGAGCCATTCGGGACACAATAGTATGTCTCAAAAAGAATCCCAAATAAAACGCGCAACCTGCCCCATGTGACCTTTCTTTCTACGACATAGATAAACATCCAGTTCCGTTACCTGGTCAATCTGCTCAATACTGACCAGTCGTTGGCTTGCAAGGTCGTCGAAAATTAGGTGTTCTGGCAATTTACCCCACCCAAGACCATTCAGGATTACCTCTCGTTTGGATGGTGTATCAGCCACCCGCCACTTGAGAGATTGTTTGTAAATGCCAAATTGTAGATCGTCATCCGGTATCGTACTGCGCTGAACGATCTGTGGGTGTTGAAACAGACTTTCGAGATTTTGTTGGTTCTCTGGCAAGCTCAGAAAAGCGTGGTCACCGGCAATCACAGGGACCATGCGAATATGATCAATTTGCTTGAACTCAAGATCATCCCAGTTACGCACATTCTCAAAAATCGCGATATCCACCATCTCACGAAACAACATGCGTTCGCCGCTTAACAACTCTCGCTCCAGCACTATTTCTGTAGAGGGGAACAACTGCATGGCCTGTTTTATGATCGAATAAAGCCCACTTAAATCACACAGACCCGATGCACTAATCGCAAGGCGTGCTTCCACGCCTTCGGAAATTTGCTGAGAGAAGACTTTGAGCTCTTCGTACTCAAGCAATAATTTCTCAGATCGTTGTAAAAAAGACCGACCCTGAACGGTGGGTATTGGCCGGTAGGATCGACGATCCAACAGCGGAAAACCAAGTTGCTCTTCAAGCGAATTGATCGCATAACGAACCGCTGACTTGGCCCGGCCCAGACGTTCCCCTGCCTGATTGAAGCTGCCCTCCACCACGACCGCCTGAAAACATTGAATTTGATCAACCGAGAATCTAAACATGGTTTAATTATTGCACAAGAAAGTTAATAAATAGTTCCAATTCTATCCATTTTCTGTTCTAAACTAAACTTTTCGATCATCCATCAATCATAGTGAATATCGGTTATGTCGAGACTTCCAATGGGTGATGAACCACTTTCACTAAGTTGGCCGGCTGCGGCTAGTTATCTCGCGTAAATCACCCTAATTGTAATGAATCTTTTAAATCTTCCAGAAATACAAAGCGGAGCAATCCCATTTGTAGTCGCACTGATTGTGGCCCTGCTACTACGTAATCGTTGGCCACAGTGGTCAGGGCTTGGCGCATTAGCAGGCTTTTATATGAGTGCAGCCAGTATGGGCGTTCTGGATCTGATGCCAACTCGTAGCGCCAATCGTATTCTCCTGCTCGGTCTTGTATTTGTGCTGCTTGGCAGTGTGATTGATCTATTTGCCGAGCGCTGCTCAAAAGCGACCAATAACTGTCGCCCCAAGTTGATTGGCGCATTGGTATTAGCGTTAGTTTTAGGGATTAGCTGGCTAATCTATAAAACCGTAGCCCGCCAGGATGCCATGGAGATGTCGCTGACTCTGATTTTCGCAACCACATGGACCGCCTGGGTCGGCGGCTGGTTGCTAACATTGAACACTCAGCCACTACGGCTCTACAGCGCGGTGATGGTTCTGGCTCTGGCCACTGGCATTTGTACCGCCCTGGGCGCGTCGATATTGTTGGGTCAATTGGCCATAGGTCTAAGTGCGGCTTGTGGCGCCATTCTGCTGGTAGCCTGCTTCTCGGACGCGCAACGAGTGCCCTATAAGTTTATCGCGGCCGTTGCGATTCTCTGTTCGGCTATTGGTGTGGCAGGTGTGATTTTTGCCAAAGTTTCATGGTTCACATTGTTGATACTCGCAGCCCTGCCCTTGGTTGTACGCTTACCATTGCCCACTTCCTGGCCACGTCTGGCCCAGGCCACTCTGGCTTCAGTTTTTGCTGCATTCGTTGGGAGTGCAGCTATTTACCTGGCGTGGTGGCAAAGTGCCCAATCGTCATCCCCTTACTAATCTGTTATACAATATACGGAGAATCCATGAAAAAAATCACCCTCTTAATCCTGTCAGCAACCCTGCTAGGCACAGCACACGCAGCCGACAATTACACCATAGACCCAGGCCATACCTACGCCCATTTTGCCGTCAATCACTTAGGTTTCTCCACCATGCGTGGCAGAATCAACAGCACTGGTGGTTCATTTACCATTGACGGCAGCAGTGGTTCAGTCAATGTAAAGCTTGACCCTGCTTCAGTTGACACCGGCCATCAGAAACGTGACGACCATTTGCGTTCACCAGACTTTCTGAATGTAGTTGAGTTTCCAGAAATGAATTTTGAAGCCACGTCAGCCAACCTTGCCAAAGGCGGCAGTGTTGAAGGCAGCCTAACTCTAATGGGTAAAACCATGCCAGTTTCCCTGGAAATCACCGCTCTGAATTGCGCCGAACATCCCTACAGCAAGAAGCCAACCTGCGGTATCGACGCCACTACCACCATCAAACGTTCCGACTTTGGCAGTCAGTATGGCATTCCCGGTATTGGTGATGAAATGCAGCTGTGGATAGAGTTGGAAGGCTCACAATAAGTTCCAAAAGCAATAAGGACGGGGACAGACTTAATTCTGTCCCCAATTGCCCACGAAATCCTGACCGAAAAACCTCTATCCAGACCGCGCTTTCACACAATTTGCCAATTGATGCCTGATAGGTGGTAGAAAAAGTTATCCTGTCCGCGCACGTCCAGACTACGGGGAGTGACACAAATGCTGAATCTGGCCCCGACTGCATAACACCGCAAATAATCTGGGGAATCGCCATAGACGAAATCAGCACGGTTGATGGTGATGCACTTTCCCGCGATAACAATTCAGCCGTTGGCCATAACGATCCATTAACAGTTAGTTCCGATTTTGACCGATTATCAGGTTCGGTAACCGATGTAGACGCCGATCTGACTAGAAACGGCACTTTTCAAAATCTGTACTTAGAGGATAACATTTCCCTTGTTAATACAAATACAGGAGAAGCCACTATTAGATTCACTGCTAATGATCCGGGTGGTGTGTTTATCACCGGCGGTGATCAGGCTGCAGCAAACAGAAGCAGGCTCGCCAAAAAGCCACAATACAAAAATCGATGACCAAAAAACTATCAACAAATGACCCAGCACGTAGGATGTGGTGAGGAGTTTTCTGCAACCTGTTGTAGGATGGGTAAAACCCATCAAAACGAGAATTAAGAGGTACGACTGATCGCGAAGGATTTCCTTTATCAAAATGATGGGTTCCACCCATCCTACGGTAACTGAACAGTCTTAACTTAGTGCCATTCTATTGTACCCCCGGAATTTCAAAGGTAAATTTAACAAATATTTCGATTCTGAATATGGCCCGCGACCGGGTCAAGATTGACCTGGGTTGGAAAATTATTCGCTTGAGCACATCATGCAAGAATTTGATAATCGAAGTTTTCGAGATTTAGCGAGGTTATAGTAAACCTCAGCAGCTATCAGTTAGCACCGAAATAGACTCGCAAACCAGGCAAACAGAAATGAAAATTGCATCCATACGAACTGAATCTGGTGATCGTCTATCACTTGCACTTGGAGACACTCTGTTTGACATCAGTACAGCCGCAAGTCATTTTGGCATAGATGGTCTAAGCGAACTCATGACCGACCTGATTTCCGATGTAATCGAGAGACCTTGGCGTCAAGCGGCACTGACCCGTTTAGCTGAAGCGTTTTACCAGCTGGACTCAGCCGAGTCTGATCAATTAAAAATCAGTGATAACTTTACCTGGCTACCACCGCTGCGGCGACCCGGGAAAATTCTCTGCGTAGCGATGAATAATAAAGCCAGTGACGAGCGCAAGATCAGCGCACCCTCACACCCGGCATTTTTCCTCAAACCCTCAAGCTGTCTGGTTGGGCACCAGCAACCGATTGAACTACGCGAATACTGCGGCTCGGTACACCCGGAACCGGAACTAGCATTGGTGATTGGCAAACGGGTTAGAGACGTATCAGCAAAAGATGCCTGGGATGCCATCTATGATTAAACCGTGTTTAACGATTTGACTGGCAACGATATGCGTGCTGAAGACCGTTTTCACTACTACGCACTCTACGCCAACCTTGACGATCCAGACCGCCTCGAACGGCGTGAGCAACACTTAATCTTACCCGGCGCGCTATAAAGGCCAGATGGTTTCGGGCCGATGGGTCCGTGGGTGGTCACTGCCGATGAAGTGCCTAACCCACACGCACTGAAAGTATATTGCTGGCACAAGGGTGAGCTAATAGCCGAGGACAGCACCGCCTATATGAACTACAAAGCTAATGAGATCATTAAATTTATCTCGCGTTATCAAACACTCGAACCTGGCGATGTTATTTCGCTCGGCACCGCGTTTCGACCCCAGCATGGCAGTAAACGCAGCCTGCACCTGGCCAATTTAACTCGATTAGGCGGACCGGTTAGTGTCGAGATCGAAGGCATTGGTCGGCTTGAAAATCCGGTAACGTGTTTATGACAAACAACGGACTGGAAGTTGTCCATCAACTAGCCCTACAGCGTTTGAATAATGATTTCGCATACTACCTGGATCATAACCACGTGGAACTTCTTACCGATCTATTTACTAAGGATGCCTATTATCGACACGGCATACGCGAATCTCGAGGTCGCGATGAGATCAGGCAATTATTCATTGAACGGGCAACCTCAGGCAAGCGTCTGGCGAGACACGTGATCTCTGGGCTACGGTTGGATTCCAATGGCGAGCACAGTGCAACCGGCAATTCGGTAGTTGTTACCTGGGCTGCAAACGGCAGCTTGCCCGTTGCAGGAACAGTGCCTCATCTAGTAGCCGATTTCACCGACGAATATCATTTGTGTGACGATGCTCGCTGGCGCATCAATAAGCGTGAAATCGAACGTATTTTTGTCGCGCCCGGTAATCAAGGTCCAATTGGAAGTTAATATGCAATGCAAACTAATCTGCAGCTCTCACTCTCCGCTAATGCAGATGTACGCCCGTGCTCCCCAGGATCAGGGCAAAATAGATGGGTTATATCAACGTCTGGCCGCAGAAGTAAAAAATTATGCGCCTGATTTGATAATTGTTTTTGGCTGCGATCACTTTAACGGGTTTTTCCTCAATTGCATGCCGAGCTTTTGTATCGGCACACGTTGCGAGGCCGTCGATGACGTTGGCGGCACACCCGGCAAGCTAGATGTTAGTCCGCTAGCCCTAAGTTTCGCTGGCGGGTTACGACAAGCAGGAATCGACGTGGCTGTTTCAGATAACATGCGCGTGGATCATGGGTTTTCGCAAACCATGGATTTTGTGCTCGACTCTCTGGATGCCTACCCTAGTTTACCGATCTTCATGAATTCGATAGCGCCACCCTATCTGCCATTTCACCGCAGCCGAAAAATAGGTGAATCGTTGGCCACACTGACTGAACAAGCGGGAGTCGATCGATTATTAGTAATTGCCACAGGCGGCATGTCTCACCACCCTCGGCGTTATTATCCAGAACCATCTGAAGCCGAAACCAATGTTCAACATTACCAGCTCAACGGACCAAGCAAACAGGGCATGAACCACCAGGAATGGCTGGACCGACTCGATGTAATGCACAAAGAAGGCGCGCATATGCTAATTGACGGTCGGCGCACAATTACCGACATCAAGATGAATCCTGAATTGGATCGACGCTTTGCCGAACTCCTCTGCACTGGCCCTATTCAAGCAATGGACGACTGGGATAATGAAGAGTTGATAGAACAGGGCGGTATCGGTTTTATGGAGTTACATACCTGGGTGGCAGCCGCTGCTCTTTATGGAACCCTGTGTCCGGAGCATGCACCGAAATTCGAACTCTACTCCAAAACTCTCGAGTATGGCATCGGCTTCGGTGCTGTTAGTGGTGGCTTCGATAGCTAAATAGTCTGATTTATAGACGTGAAATTTTGATCATAGACAACAAAAGACATGGGTGGTTTCAATTACCTGTAAACCCCATCCCATTCCTCAGGTTGTTCTTTAATTACATCGCCGTTTTCATCTAAATGCGGACGCACCATGCTAAACATATTGTCTTCGCGCACAACGCTATAATTCATGTAGCCGAGCCGGGCTAATGGCTGCATCGCCGCAGCATCTACTAGTCCATCGCGAATCACGCTGTCGTCGATGTAAATTCCGATCACCTGTCCGAATACTACAAAGTGACCCAAATCGGGATCTGAGTCGGTATCGAGGTCGGGTAAACTAATAGTTTTCCAGTGGCGACATTCCAGTGCAGCGGGTGATTGCGCTACACGTGGCGGCGCAACAAATTGAGATGGAGCCATGGTCAAATTAGTTTGTTCATATTCACTCCGGTCTGATGCCAATGGTGCCGACGTAATATTCATTGCATTGCGGGTATCCCATGTTGCAAGGGAACAGGTGAATTCACCAGTTTGTTCAATATTCCGAAGGCTGTCTTTACGATGCATAGAGGAGAACATCACATAATGTGGTCGATCACTAACTGCATTGAAGTAACTATAGGGTGCCAAATTGACTACGCCGTTTTGGTCCATAGAAGTAATCCAGCCAATTGGACGAGGCGACACCAAAGCTTTGAATGGGTCATGAGGTAGGCCATGATTATTTTTTACTGCATCGTAGATCATATTTGAAAATATTTCGAGGTAACAATTGAGTTTGTAGTTTACTTGATTCCGGACCATGTGAAATACTCTTTGATGATCTCCTCGATCAGTAATCGGCTAAACTACTCTAGCAATCTAATTTTTGGCTACCACTTCAACATGACAAGGGAGAATTAATGAAGTTTTCTGCCAACCTGGGATACTTATGGACCGAACTTT
>JBLHGU010000258.1:0-7189 GCA_047615875.1 Parasphingorhabdus sp. | reverse complement strand
GGCGGATATTGTATATGGATCACGATTCATTGGGTCCCAACCCCATCGGGTTCTATATTATTGGCATAGAGTTGGAAATGGATTGCTAACGCTATTCTCGAATATGTTCACTAACCTGAATTTAACAGATATGGAGACCTGTTATAAAGTCTTCCGTAGAGAGTTGATTCAGTCAATAAACATAGAAGAAGACAGATTTGGATTTGAGCCGGAAATCACTGCAAAGATCGCGAAGAAGAAATGGCGTGTTTACGAAGTGGGCATATCCTATTATGGACGTACTTATGAAGATGGAAAGAAGATAGGCTGGAGAGATGGAATCCATGCTATATACTGCATAATAAAATATAATCTTTTTTCTTCCGCTGACTCATAGGGCAACTTATGAGAGGTGAAGGTTGATCGTGCTTGATTTAAAGTAACAGTCAAACCAGCGTTGCCTTTGGCAACAACTGCAATAGTAGGTGCCAGGCTGGACACAAGATTTTCACATTGCAAACCCTACCGATCAAGGACCCAGACGATCAACGGGGCGATATGTTCGGCATGGCAGCAGGCTTTAGTTGTAACAGCTTTAGTTTAGTCGGCATACGGGCGTAACTGCCAAAGCTCACCAGCAAAAAATGTTGTAGCGATTGTGCCAATACATTACCCGGCCCGCCGTGTCGGAAAAGCGGCTGTCACTCACCTCAGGTGGTAATATTCGTTACCAACTCAAGATACCGTACCGAAACAGCACCACCCACGTCATCTTCGAACCCCTGAAATTCATGGCCAAACTCGCGGCACTGGTGCCCAGACCTCGCGGCAACCTTTCTGCATATGTAGATCATCCATAATCCGTGATTGCTCTCCTCCGTCTTATCGCACGAGGCAGTATAGAAATTCATCTGGTTGGAAGTCACTAGTGTGTTATTTCAACAGAATTTTCATATTTTGCACACTCACCAATTATATTGAACTCATAATCAAACAAGCTCCCACATAACTTCAATAGTGAAGTGGACGATATTTTGGGCGATCCGCCGCAAGTCTGAAACCGTCACCCAGATAATCCGGATCACGCTGTTCTAAATAGGGGTCGAATCTTGAGTCGATGGTTGCTGGCAAAGGCGGGTTATATGGGCGCCCCCCAATTTCTGGAATGAAAACATCCAATCCTGATCTAGTTCGCACTGTCTTAAATTTGGAGGTTGGTATGACAAACAGTCCAGTGGTGGAAAATTCATAGGTGGGAGTATCCCAGCGGGAAAAATAGTTGTAGGGAACAAAACTGGTTGCGATTAAGACGATTACAACTACCTGCCAATGGTAATTACGAGACTCTATGCGCTCCCTCAGTTGCACAATTAGATTAAATGCTGCGACCAGGGCCAATACCTGCAGAAAGACAATGATAAATCGGGCCGCTGGGGCCTTTAAAAACCAAAGAATTGCGGTACACCCGATGCCAATTAATATGACAAAGCAGCCGTTACGCAAACTCGTATTTTTCTGTGACATGCCAAAAATGGCAGCAATGAGTGAGACTGTACCTAACAACAGAGCACACAACAATGGCACCCAAATTGCGTAGCTTCCAGACATTTTCTCCCACCATTGAGGTAACCATTGCCAGCCCTCATAGACTTCTTTCCAGGGGGATGAGCTATCTCGGGCGAATGTGGTGATAAAAATCTCCTCCTGGCCGATTGATATGGGACTCATTGACCAATCAAAACCAGGATAGCATCCTAATCCTGAAGGAAATAATGGGCAACCCGAGGTGATAAATCCAGCTGCAATCCAGGCAGAAAACAGGACAGCGGGAATCATAATCATGCGTAGGACAATCCTTACTTCGTATCGACCTAAAGCTACAATTCCAGCTGCAGATAGAATCATCAAACAAAATAACGCAACGTTTAGCTTAATTGTAGTGGCAGCCACCCCGATCAAAATTAATATAGATAAAAGTGTTTTCTCGTTCACTCTTGAATGGCTGTAGCAAAATTCGAGATACAGCAACGAAAGGATGAGAACCATTATATTGGCAGCATACTCGGGCGTTGGGGACGTTAGTTTATTATCAACGATATAGTAAAGAGCAATGACCATACCTATGCCATAGAGAATTTTTAAAGCGCCATCTGATTCAGTTTGGAAACTGCTCTTTTTTGAACTACTTTTGCAAAACATTTGTTCTATACAAATCATGATTAGCAATAATAATACCGTGGCGTTACCCAGATACCATCCGTGCTCCAATTTCCCCATCGTCACAAACGGAAGAAAATTTAAAGATGCTGCAAAGTTACTGAAGGATTGATTAAACGCCAGCCGGCCATGTAAATTACCTAACCCTGGCACTGCTGGAAAACTCTCCACCCATCCTATTTTATTTATATGATATACAGTTGAATCTACCACTTTTGGATTCAACATAGCTTTTGAAAAAACCCAGTAGCAGAAGACGATAAAAATCGAAAATGCAAAAAGATTTGAAAGTGTCAGCAATCTTTTATAATTTATGTGTTCTCTAAAAATGGCTAATAGAGCTAGACCCAACGCTACGTTTAGAAATGAGACAGCTGGATTAATGGGGAAAAATAGATGGACCACCCCCATAAACGTTAGCGACAATGCCCACCCACACAAAACCACTAAACTCTGAATTCTTGGTACTGACACTCCAGAGAGGCGAAAGAATAGGTGCCCATAGCCCCAATAGGCCACACAAAGAACCACAAAAACCAGGGTGCTAATACCGAATGTAATTAAATGTGCCAGATCGGGCATAGAATTGTCCATACTATTTATTCGGTAAAAGTTACAGGTTGCAACTGAAAAAACGTACTAACCAAAAACGATATGATCACTGACAAAGACAAGCCAACTAAATTCTGCAACGCTGTAGGTTAAAATATAGCTTGAATGTCATCCCTCACACAATAATCGTGAAGGGTGGTCTTTGTCGACGAGTCGCCTCTAATCTTTGCTTTAATTCAGCTGTAAATTTGTTGTCTTCTACACAGACCATTTCGACTTGTGATGCTGTCTTCAACCACTCTAGCAACACCAAACCAGTCTTATCACTCAGTGCACATCCTACTAATCCCAGTTCCTTAAGCGAGGTTGGCAAACTCTTTACAACAGCAATCGCACCTTCATCTTCTAACTTAGGATTAAAGCTCATACTAAACGATCTTAGCTTTGAACTTGCCGCATTATTGATAGTGCTCAGCGCGTTACTAATACCCAGCGCATCATTAAAATCAAGTGCGGCGTTTCGCAAATGCAAGTCATAATCTTGATTTCGACAAACGTATATACCTAGATCCCGTGCCGCTTGCTCGCAGACAGGCTTGCCAGTTGCCCTTAACGCGTCGATTAGAGGTACCAGTTCCATCTTAATATCGCACTTCTGGATACTTTTATTAGCCATAGCTGCTGCACATGGCTGAAAATACGTGAAGCAAAAAATGCTGCCCAACAGCCCTGATCTCAGGAAACTCCTGCGCGATCGCTTATCTGTAACATGGGTCATTAAATTGATACGGGCAAATCAAAGAATAAGAAGCAAAAAATATAGCAATATAGTATACGCTTTTACACACCGAGAACATTGCATTCGGGCGAAGCCGGAGGTGGTGAATCTGCTTAGGAGGTAAAGCCTTGCAAAGTAAAAAACACAGCATCGAGTTTAACTTTTTGAATAGCTGTCATTCGCTCGACATGATTGACTTTACGCAGCAGCTATCCCGAAGCGGCCAGATTTGGAAAAGTGTCTATGCCCCTAGTTTGCCCTGAAGAGACAGTCGCATCACTCGTAAAAGTGAAGGAAAATGAACACCTACTATCTAGGATGTTTTTCCCCTCACCTACAGACACGTGTCATTGTTTAACAACCACTATAGTTGCTGCTACCGTCAGGCATTCTTGTATTATAATAGATCGCGCCCGTCAGGTTCGCGCCGTACAGGTCTGCGTCCGGCAGGTCACATCCAGGACAATAGGGGTTACTGAGCTGTTGAAGATGCGCCTCGTCAAACGCGATTGAGGGAGATGCCCTAAATAGAGAGGAGTCATCTTTGATTACAGCCTGTTCTGTTATGCGTGGTAAATTGACTATGAAATGTCCTGATTCGATCTATGGCTTTAGTTAAATATGGCAGTATGCGTAAATAATTTGTAGGGAGATGTCAATTGAAGAGATCGCTTTGCCACTAGCCACGCTGAGAATATTAGTGGGTTTGATCTATTGATTCTCGGTGTTGGGAGACTGCGTATTACCGCCCCAATGTTCTTCATCAGATTGCAGCGCCTGTTTGATTAATTCTGATGCCGTATGCGTGTGTGCAATTAGAGCGTTCAAGTCGTTGCGCATTTCGAGGGACTCTTGAATCATTTTATAATCATGAGTGAGAAATTCTCGTGCCATTTTTTCAGCGTGAGCCTTGTTCATACCCAGGTATTCGAGGGCTTTTCTTCCCAGTGCCAAGCCTCCCCTTACGGTACTCCTTTCGGCGTAGTCGACCTCGGCATCAAATAAATCATATAGTTGGTTGCGGTTTCGGGCCCGCGCCAATACCTTCGCCTGTGGAAATTGCTGCTTAACATCCCTGACTATCTGGGTAATTCGGTCAGTATTGTCGATCGCGACAATAATAATGTCCATGTGTTCAGCACCTGCGGTGCGCAATAACTCCATATCGCCAGCGTCTCCGTAAAACACTCGAGATCCATACTTGGCGGTCAATTCGATATGATCGGCATCAAAATCGATCAGTGTGGCCTTAATGTTTTGAGTGCCAAGCAGACGGGCTGCCATCTGGCCAACTCGTCCATAACCAAGCACCAGCACTTTATGCCCTTCGTCGACGGGGCTGGGTCCCGTCTTAGCCGAAGCCGTATTGATTTTGCGCGCCACTATATTGTCGAAAAGTAGCAGCAACAATGGCGTTGTGGCCATAGAGATGGCGACGACAGCGTTTAATGTGGTTGCAGTAGCGCTTGTCATCGCATGAGCAGTAAGCGCGAATTGCGAGAGTACAAAAGCGAATTCACCACCTTGTGACAAAAGTATCGCAAACAAAGAAGCTGATATGGTTTCCATGCCAGATACTCTGGCGATTACTAAAAGAACGATAAACTTAGTCAGAACCAGCCCAGCCAGTAGGCCTACAATTTCAAGTGGGTTTTCAATTAAGGTAGCAAAATCGATCGACATACCAACGGATATAAAAAACAAACCAAGCAATAAAGCTTTAAACGGCTCTATGTCACGTTGAAGCTGGTGTCTGTAATCGGAATCGGCTAATACTACGCCTGCTATAAACGCACCCAGCGCAGCGGATAGACCGAGCCACTCCATTAACAGGGTGCTGCCGACCACCAGCAGCAGAGCCAGTGCCGTAAACGTTTCGCGCACACCCATTCGAGCAATAAACCGGAAAAGTGGTCGTAGCAATAAGCGACCGGCAAATATCATACCCCCAAAACACGCCAATATAGAGGCTGCCAAATACCAGCCGGATAGCCCGTCGGAATCACTAGTGACGTGATCTGTCCCAGCGATGATTTCCGAGCCCCCTTGAATCGCAAGTGTGGGCAATATGGCGATCATAGCGATGACCGCGACGTCTTGAAACAACAGCACTGAAAATCCCGCTTTGCCGGTTTCGCTAGTCATCATCCCACGGTCTTGCATAATTTGAATAGCAATCGCGGTTGAAGAGAGTGCCAGTGCCATTCCGATTACTACAGCTTCGCTCCAATACTGGCCCATTAGGATTGAAGCCAGAGTGATCAAGGCTGTGGTTGCAAGCACCTGAGTCATTCCAAGGCCTAACAACTGCCCCTTCATTAGCCAGAGTTCCCGCGGCTGTAATTCCATGCCGATGAGAAATAGCATCATCACCACCCCAAACTCAGAGAAGTGCAATATGGTTGTTGGGTCAGAAATAAAACCCAAGGCGAATGGGCCAATCAGCACTCCAGCAATAAGGTAACCGATCACCGGCCCGAGCCCGGCCCACTTTGATAAGGGTACGATCAGGCAGGTAAATGCCAGAAAGATAAAAACCGATTGAAGTAGGCTACCACCCATAACTTAATACCTTATTTAGCCGCACAAACGTAATTGTTGCAGCCGCCTGAACCGGTATGTACGGACACCCGGTTCAGTGCAGACGACACATGCGATATATACCCGTTAACGGTTACTTACTTAGCGAACTGGAAGGGTACCAAATTGTACGGTGTGTGGGTCACCCAATACGCGCATGTTTTTAGTTGCGGAGTAGAAGGCTTCCTGTAATCGTGTCTCCCGTATCCCACCGACAACAGCGGGGACGAAACCCATATCTTTAAGTATTGCAATTACCCACGTTACCGCGGCTTCATCACCGGCAACGCTTACATGGTAGTTAAGTCCTAGTGTCTCTGAGTACTCCATATACTCAGCAGGGATGTGGTTCAAAGTTTTGACAAACAACGCATTAGGCGCAATTTTTTAAACTTTTCTGTGCTTGATTCCAGGCTGGGCGGCACGGATAGACCGACTTCATTTATATCTTGCTGACAAGTACAGGAAGTATAAAGCGTATGTTAATGGAAGAAGAGGGGGAATGAACAGTCTGTTTGCAGCCGAGAAGTTAATGTATTTCATCCGATTTATCCTCGGGCTCTGGAAATCTGGCCATTTCTTCTGGTTAATTGACTGGTCATGTCGTTCACGCCAAAATGAAGCTTCGGATGGAGACATTTACCATAGGAATTAGCTTTAATCAGTACTCAAAACATTCAACAAAAGCTTGATATCAACGTCGAAGTCACACCTCATCGACCAACTAGCTGGATTGCCAATGTTGAATTTCACAACCTCGTAATTAGTGCCAGACCGAAAACTCAGCAATTCGCAAAAATAATCCACAGTATTGGTATGGTATATGTCCATTTTACCATTTGCCTGTCGTCATAACGCCGCACTTCATAACTCCTGAGCAACTTCCCGCGTGCTTTTCTCTTCTT
Organism: Parasphingorhabdus sp.; assembly: GCA_047615875.1. GTDB lineage: Bacteria > Pseudomonadota > Gammaproteobacteria > Arenicellales > CAJQKF01 > JBLHGU01. Next base: position 178 of record JBLHGU010000258.1, on the reverse strand, counting down.
CGTTTTCGTTGCTCCCGCGCCTGGATTTTCTTTTGCAACTCGGTGCCTAATTTTTGCATGTTCCTGGCAACAATCGCCAACGCCACATAGCGCCTGAATCCGTCTATGCCGTGATCCAGACATCGATCCAGTCCATGTACCTCCAACGCGTTGATCCCCGACTCCACCGCCGAGTGAA
>JBLHGU010000257.1:0-7191 GCA_047615875.1 Parasphingorhabdus sp. | reverse complement strand
ACCCATGTGGTTTGTTTGACTGAGTGCAGCATTGCCAGTCTTAGTCGTCAGGAGTTCTGGAATTTGTTTCATGGCTATCCAGTTGTAGCGGAAGCAGTCGTACGACGACTCAGCGGTATGGTCAGGTTTTTGTGCAATCGGGTATATGAATTTGGTGCACTGGATGTGAAAGACCGGGTTCGTTCTGAAGTTCTTCGTCTGGCAAAAAATGCAGGGGTAGCAAATGATCAGGCGGAAATTCTGGATATGCCCACCCATCAGGAAATAGCCAATCGGGTTAGAACTCATCGCGAGGCAGTTACTCGTGAGTTGGGTGAACTGGACCGACTAGGTGTTATTGAAAGCGAGCGTCGGCACGTTGTGGTGAAAAGCATTTCAGCTCTGGAGCAGTTGATCCTGGAAAGCAAATAGCAGGTTTACCTTACAGTATGGGGTCGATTTAAATTCCAGAGTTGACTCAGATCATCCGCTACTTCGACGAGTTTTGTTAATAAGCTGGCATTAGGACGATATTCCGAGTGTTGCACAGAACGATGATAAACATTCAACAACCATTGCCGGCGGTCAGCACCCAGATTCGCGGAGTAACACAGGTTGGCAAGATCCCAGTAGGCAATTGAGTTGTGGGAATATTCCCAATCAATCAGTTGTACCCTGGTTTCGGTGCCCTGACCAGCGAGTAAAATATTTTCGCATACCAGGTCACCATGACAGCTGACAATAGGCTGTTTTTCTGTCACTTGGTCTAGCCGTCTAAAGGTTTCATGCCAGATTTCGTGTAGTTCACTAGTACGATCAGATTGGCCAATGTCCCATTCAATTGCCTGACGAATACTAATAGTGTTTGAAAATAACGTCTGACTATTATGTAGCCTGGCTATGGACTCTATGACCCTGTCGGCGATCAGATCATCGTAAAGATCCACCGGGGTAAGAGGTCGGCCGTTATCCACCCACTGACTAAATCGAAACTCCGAATCCGTATAATGAATTCCCGGCGTAAGGCCAAGATCCGCAGCCATTGCTTCGTTAGCGCATTCAATTTGTTTTTCAATGAAGCGGGATTGATTGGTGTCGAGCCACTTCAGTGCGCCGCGTACTTCAGGAGTTTGAACAAAAAATACCCGATGACTGGCGCTTGCAAGTGGCTGTATTTCAGCGCTTGCCAGATGTTTGAGATGAGGGTGACTGCGAAGCTTATGTCTAAGCTCGCTACAATCAGTCATGCTGTGAAAGAGTCTCTATGTGCGTATCGATACAACTTGCCAATGCCAAAAGATCATAACCACCTTCAAGCATAGAGATAATTCTGCCCTGGCAATATTGATCGGCAATCTCTTTCATTCTAACTGTCATCCAATGATAGAAATCCGTAGTTAGATTTATGGCACCCAATGGGTCCTGACCATGGGCATCAAAGCCTGCGGATAACAATACGGCATCGGGTTTAAAAGAATGTATAGCTGGAAATATACGTTCCTTAAAAGCCTGCTCATACTCTGCGTTACCCGCACCAGCGTTCATCGGGCAGTTAACTGTAGCACCCAGGCCTTTGCCAATACCGGTTTCAGACCACGCGCCACTACCAGGATAGAAAGGATATTGATGCAAAGAGATATACATGACCGAATCATCTGATTCGAAGGAGTGCTGTGTACCATTACCGTGGTGAACATCCCAATCCAGAATCAGAATTCTTTCGAGACCATGAAAAGCCTGCAAATAACGTGCGGTAATGGCGACGTTGTTAAACAGACAAAACCCCAGGGCAGTGTCATGTTCAGCATGGTGTCCCGGTGGGCGAATCATGGCGAAACCATTTTGCACCTCACCGCCAATCACCGCATCAGCTATGGCCAATACCCCTCCTACCGCAAGATTAGCAACATCCCAGGATGAACTGCAAACAGCAACATCCGGTGAATCTATATAGCTAACTCCATCGTTGCAGGCCTGTTTGGTGCGGTTAATGTAATCACCACTGTGAATGGTTTCTATCCATTGTTCGGCACAGGGCGCAGGAGCAACTTGTTGTAGCGAGTCAAAGTATGGGCGTTGCTGTAAAAACTCTATAGCATGGCTCAATCGAGAGGATCTCTCAGGGTGGCCCTGGCCCGTATCGTGTTGTAGAAAACGTGGATCGTAGAGGAAGGCGGTGTTTGGCATATCAATGACTATTGGGTCTGAATTGGATCTTATTATAAATCATGAGGCCAATTGTTCACGGACATCCTCAAGCATGGCAGCAACTAATAATTGACCTTTTAGAGCCGTTGCCAGTGTGGGGTTACCCATGGCACCAGAGGCCGTGTAATTATCCGCATCAGCGTTATGCCGATTCAGTGGGCCTGGTCTGAAAACAGTACTAGATTCGTTAACTGATAGCTCCTGACGGACTTTATCCGGTGCAATATGCAACATGATCGATGTTTCTACCTCGTCTGCATGTCCGCCACCGTGTTGAGTACTACAATCTTTTACAGCTTGTTGGAAACGTTTGCCCGAATAGATATGAATGGCCTTAATATTTTTGGTGGAAGATGCCAGCTGGTCAACCGTTGCGATGGTACTGATGCCACTGTTAAGCAGAAAACAACAGGAGTGACCATTGTGCAAAATAGACTGACAGACTTCTTCGAGCTGAAGTTTGAATGTTTGCTGGCTTAGGCTGCTGTGGCCCGGAAAATCAGTAAACGCCGGATAGTATCCATAAGCGATAGTCGGCCAAATCAATACTGAATAATCACAGACCAATTGGCGACATACCCATTCAACCTGTATGGCGTCCGTGGACAATGGCAAGTGTTTGCCGTGCTCTTTACTTTGCGCACCGATAGGGAGAATGGCAGAATGGCCTGATTGTATACAGGCTTCCAGATCAGTCCAGCTCAAATCTGCAACAAATTGACCCAGGCTCATATCGTTTTCCTACCAGGTAATGCGCTCAAACCAACCGGAAATTCTGGCATCACTTTGCCAGTTTTGCAAAAAACGGGCGCGATCCTTTTTGCGGGCAATTTCGAATGTCGCGTCTGACTTATGTTGGCGCATACCGTCCAGATCGATAAGCCATGGTGCACGGTTATTACGCAATATAATATTGGTTGCCTTCATATCACCGTGACTTATTTTTAGTTTGGACAGTTTGCGAAATGACCATTCGAGATGACTTGCAACATTGCGTGCTTCGGTTGGTGAGGCATCATTGTGAATGAAATCGAGGCAAGAGGGACCTTCGACAAATTCTGAAATAAACCAGGACCGACCCCTCAGCGATCCCAAGCGTTGCTCCACCATGGCGATAGGAGCGGGGGTGTTGATGCCGGACTTGCGTAGCAACCGGGCTTTCTCGAAGCAGTTCTCTGCACGGGATCGGCGTACTAAACGGCGTATAGCATGCCAGGTATTTTTCGTGTTGTAGCGCTTGATTAGCAGTTTACGCCCATCGCGGGAGGTGAAGCCCACGGTAGTCGTGCCGTCATGCTTAAGCTCAGTAAAGCTACCTTGCTGGATTTCGCGGTCCAGATTCAATAGCAAAGTGCGCAGTGCCGGCGTGTCATAGCGAGCCACTAACTCACAACGAAACAAACGATTCTGAAATTTTAATACTCTGGTGTCATCGCGCAGCATGAACTCATGCTGGCTGTATGCGCCAAACAGTGAATGACCGGTTTTCACGCAATAATTCTATGCAGTTATGGTTGGGTTGAGCGAGGGCGTATACCTGTTGGATCAGACAAAGCTCTAAGCTGGGCGCGACGCCTTTCCGCCTGATACAAGTTTTTCGCACGGGATTCGACACGTCTCCAGAACAACCATTCCTTGCTTAGAATCTGACGCAATGGCTTGCCCCGATAAATACGCAGAAAACGATAAATATCGCGGCGGGTTAAATTCAGATCCATGCTGGAATAACGCAAACCGGAAATGTCTTTTACGGCCCAACGCACCGGAGTACGACGACGCAGTTGCATACGATGCAAATCAATCAGAAATAGGCGACTGTTCTCCGGGCTTAGCTCTTCCGGGTCACCGTCTCTTTGCAGTAAAAAATGGCAAAGATAATAATCACGATGATTGGCACCACTATTGTGAATATCGCGGGATATGTGGGCCAGCCTGTCAATTAACCAACGTTTGAAACGAATATCCTTAACACTAGTCGGTGGAGAGCTTTTCCAGCGTTCACAAAAATCTTCTAGGCTGATGCTATTAGCAATTTCATCCGTGACAATAAACGAGCGGCGTGTAGCGGGGTTGCCGCTGGTTGTTCCATAACCGGCTATATTCAGCGTTTCCAACCCCAGCCGATGCAGATGGTGAACGCCATGCCATTCATTCATCGCACCGAGTACAGGGAGTCGAAAATAGAGCAGGTTTTTCATTATTTCCTGCCAGCCAACACCGGTGTGGGTCTTCAGAAAGTAGCTCTTGTTATCTCGTGTTAACCGGACTGTTCTGCGGCCTGGTGCCTGACGGAAAACCTCACCATCTATAGACATAACATCATCCAGGCCGGAGGGTGCGTGGAGCCTGGCTTTTAAATCATCACGCATATAAAGGCTTGCACCCTCGGGCGTTTCGACAACATGGCGGGACGGTTTGGATTTGTGGGTCAAATGCCATTCTTCTATCAAGTTGATAGCGGTTTCTGGCATTTTATAGAGATCGGGATTATCGCCATAGGTTTTGCCGTTAACACTCCAGGCTAATTTCTCATCGGACAACAACATCTCGTGCAATTTCAGATTGAGAGTTTCCTGGTCGAATGGTGAGCGCAAAACAAAGCCGGCTTTAGCCTGTGAAATGTGCGGTGCGTAACCACACACGTCGGTAGTTAACACAGGTAAGCCTGCGGTTAATGCTTCCAGCAATATAGTGCCGGTATTCTCACTGTAGGCCGGATGTAACAGGATGTCGCCAGAGGCCAGGATTTCCGGAATATCAGAGCGGCCGCCTAAAAAGTGCACGCGGTCCTGAACTTTGTTGCTCCTGGTAAGTCGTTGATAGTATTGTGGATTATCCTGGCCCACGACTAACATCTGGCTGCGGCTGCGTAATTCATCTGGCAACGACTTCAGGGCCAGTATGGCGCGGTCCAGGCCTTTGGTTTTGAATCCCGAACCGACGAATAACAGTAGAAAATCATCTTCACCTATACCAAAAGTACCACGCATAGTTTTGCGTACAGACTTCGGGTCCTCTGGCATGCATCGAGTGGCATCGAGTGTTGGCGGCAAAATCTGGAAACGACTTTCAGGGGTGCCATAAAATTGCTGATAAACGCCTTTCTCACGTTCTGAAAGGCTCAGAATAAGGGTCGACTTTTGTGCACTGAACACTGCTCGTTCAAATGTATAAAAATGGTGAAAGCGCGGTGTGAGTCGATAAAGCGGACTGTATCGTGGCACTGCACGACCGATATAACAAAAGTCTGCGCCATAATAGATGTCCATATCGGGCATTTTGTTAAAACCGATCACTGCATCAAAAGAATCATCCTTTATGCGTTTTTTCAACTGTCGGTGAAAAGAGGCATTTTGGGCGTGATTCATCCAGCGAAATGCCGGAATAACATTTATTGGAATATCTGTTGGCTGCTCACCTTGCCACTGGGCTACAAATACATGAGGATCATGGCCGCGCTTTTTAGCCTCTAATAATATACGCAGAAAATCCCGCGACAACCCGCTGTAGGGGAAGTATTTGAACAGGCAAAAGGCGAGTTTCATGGTGAATTCAAGGCCCAACGGTAAAAGTTTTTCTACCGAGTAAACAGGCTTCGGCAGATAGAGTAAAAATTATTTGTCAGATTGACGAGTAGCTGACAGAAAAAACTATTATACCCCCTTAGTGACGCGGGTACTCAGACAACCCCGAGTCAAAATATGCGGGTGAGTGATTTCTGATTAAAGATCGATATGCGAGTAAACCTGCTGTGCTGAGATTTTCGTCAAACAGTTCAGGTGTTGCAAGGGACATTCGCGTTTAAAGCACGGACTGCAATCGAGTTCCAGATTTAGAATTTGCGCTTGCTTTGATAAGGGTGGCGTGAAGCCTGGGCTGGATGACCCATATAGCACTACTACCGGCTTTCCCAGAGCTGCAGCGACATGCATAAGCCCAGAGTCATTGCTAACCACCGTGTGGCAAACAGACATCAGGTCGATAGCCTCGGATAGACTGGTTCGTCCACAAAGGTTCGCGCCGTCGTCTGCTATTGATCGTTCTATTTCCAGGCAAATATTTCGATCTTTATCCGATCCGAATAACCACACCAAAAAGCCTTTTTTAATAGCCATTTTCGCCAGCTCGGCGAAGTGAGACCCGGGCCATTGTTTTGCTGGCCCGTATTCGGCGCCGGGGCACAGACCTAAAACAGGTCGGCTCGGAAGCTCAAGACCGAGTCGGGCTAAACTAGCCTCTACATCAACAGGGTCGGATTGCAGACTGGGAAATTCGTAATTGGCGGGGGTATCAGCACCTTGCTCTGCAGCCAATGCCACAAAGCGTTGTACATTGAGGGGCAATCTATCTTTAGCCAGTGGGCGTACATCATTGATCAGCCCATAACGCATCTCACCCAGATAGGCCGTGCGTCGAGGAATTCTTGCCAGCCACGGTACGAGAGAGGATTTCAGCGAGCGAGGTAATACGATAGCCTGGTCGTAGCCCGCCTGACGAATCTTGCGGGCCTGGCTTAGGCGTTCTCCAATACCTAACTTGCCGTGGCTAAGATCGGCAGGGAAAGCTTCTGCTACTTCGGGCATGCGAGCCAGCAGTGGAGTTGTCCAGGCTGGTGCTAAAACTCCAATATGGCAACCCGGGCTGCGCTGGTGTAATGCCTTGAACAGACTTTGGGCCATAACCATGTCGCCGACCCAGGACGGACCGACAACCAGAATGCGCGACTCAGCGGCCGCGGCTTCAGGCATTATTTAGGCGTCTTTAAGAACGTAGTACGTACCGCAATAGGGGCACAATGCACTACCGGTGTCTTCGATAGGAATGTACACCTTGGGATGCGAGTCCCAGGTGCTCATCCCCTGCATAGGACAATGCAGAGGTAAATCATCCTGACTGACATCCTGACGCAAGCTGCTGTTGGGCGTTCTAAGATCAGGGTCCTGGCTGTCGGAAGTGTTGCTCATAAGGGGTGTACCTGATACTAGATGTAAGTTAACCAGGCTT
>JBLHGU010000256.1:0-7218 GCA_047615875.1 Parasphingorhabdus sp. | reverse complement strand
GCGGCGACCGCAGGCAAATGCTTAAAGAGCTCAAGCCATCTACAAATGCACAGGGAGTGATAAAACTACAGGAACTTGCCAGTCAGATTCATATTAGTAAATCTCTGTCCCAATACGTTCTGAATCTGTTAACCGCCAGCCGTGAAGCTCCCTGGCTCGATACCGGCTTGTCGCCCCGTGCTGGGTTAGCATTGATTAGTGCAGCCAGAGCCTGGGCCTTACTGAGTGGCAGAGATGCTGCCATACCAGAAGATATTCAGGCTGTAGCAGGCGCTGTAGTCGGTCATCGGCTAGTGCATAACTCCAGCGGTGACCTACGGGCGGATGTTACTAACAAGCTCATTGAAAGTGTACAGGTTGACTAAGCTCTGAGTCATGCAGGCAGCACTAAATACGGGGCAACGAGAGGTATTCATACTGCCTACTCGGTTTGGCATTATGTATGCCATAGCACTATTTCTCATGCTTATGGTGTCAGTTAACTATAACAATGGCCTGGGGCATTTATTTACCTTCGTTATGGCCAGCATTGGTGTGGTGTGCATGTACTACACACAACGTAACCTGGTTGGTCTGGAGGGAAGAGTGAATCCTGGTCGGGCGGTGTTCGCAGGGGAAAGTGCGGTTGCAAAGGTTCGTATCGCAGAACAAATAAACCGTCCTCGTTCCAACATCTGGCTGCGTTGTGGTAGTACCGAACAGCTATTCAATCTGGACTCAGCACAATCTTGCGATATCAGCGTCAGCCTGGAGACTGAACAGCGTGGCTGGCTAAAAATTCCAGAAATCTATCTGTGCACACTCTACCCACTGGGAATATTCCTGTCCTGGTCAAGAAAATTTCGAACACCGACACAACTACTGGTTTACCCAAAACTGGCCCCTGCTCAGCCATTACCCCATACCGGGGATGGCGAAAAAGAGTTGGTAGAGGGTGATAATCGCAGCGGTATTGATGATTTTTCCGGTATCCGTGAGCATCAATATGGCGATGCTCTCAATCGAATTCACTGGAAGCATAGCGCCAGGGGCAATGGTCTGAAGACAAAATTATTTCAGGGCATGAGTGCGGGCGATCTGGTTTTACGTTGGCAAGACACCAGCGGAGTAGATGATGAAGCCAAGCTGTCTATACTAGCACGCTGGGTGGTTGATGCCGATAGCGCCGCTTACCGTTATGCACTGGACATTCCAGGCGTTACGCTTAAACCGGAATCCGGTCCTCACCATCGCCATCAATGCTTAAAAGCTCTGGCGTTATGGCAAGCATAATGATCAGCTTGGCGAAGCTCGCTAATCTGCCGGCTCCGCCGCGGGCGCCACAACCTGACCCCAGCAAAGCAGCTCTTTACTGGCTATTTGGCAGTACGCTGTTTGTATTGATACCCCACCTCACCCAACAACCGTTATGGCTCGGCAGTCTGTCGATTCTGTTAATCTTTTGGCGTTTGTTCAGTTTGCAACGCAATATCAAAACCCCAGGTTGGCTAGTCAATGGCAGCATTGCCATAGTACTAGTCGCATTGGTGTTGTTTCAGTATCAAACGATTTTTGGCCGTACTGCTGGCAGCGCCATGCTGGTTATTTTTGCCGCTATGAAAACCATGGAAACAACCACATTGCGCGATGCAATGTTTAGTGCGGTGCTGTTGATGGTTCTGGTGATGACAAATTTTCTATTCGATCAATCACCATCTGCTGCACTTTACGGTCTGGCTGGAATGCTGCTGATTGTTGGCAATCTCAATATGCTGGTGGCGCCGAAGGCACTGGATATTAAACAGGTCATCCGTTTTACCCTGCGCATGCTAATGCATGGTATTCCACTGGCACTTGCAGCTTATCTGTTATTCCCACGCATTGAGGGTAGCCTGTGGGGACTAGCAGAAGATCCCTTTTCTGGCGTGACCGGCTTAAGCGATACTGTGTCCCCTGGCTCACTGAGCAATCTCTCAAGAAATAATGATGTCGCTTTTCGGGTCGAATTTTCCGGCGTTGCGCCTAACCCGGAGGATCTTTACTGGCGGACTCTGGTACTAGATGTTACCAACGGAAAGACCTGGCAACAGGGACCAAAACCCATGAATCACGGCGCGCCACGACCGCAGACCGGTGGCGACCTGCAGATTTACGATATTACACTGGAGGCCAGTGGACAGCCCTGGATACCAGTGCTGGAAACGGCATACGAAGTTGACACTAGCTCTGGCATTAATGCCAACGGCATTGTCATCGCTCGTCGCCCGGTGAAACAACGACTACGTTATCAAGGTGTGTCTTTTCTCAACGGGAAGATGGCTGCACCCAGACCTGAAGACTTCAACAGCCAGCTATATCACGGCATAAAACCCAGGGTTTTGGAGTTCGCCCAGCAACTTACGGAACAACATCATGGCCCGATAGAAATTGCCGACGCGGTATTGAATTTTTTTAACCAACAAGAGTTCTACTATTCGCTTACTCCACCACTGCTGGGGGACAATCCAGTCGATGAGTTTCTGTTTGATTCCCGCTCCGGCTATTGTGAGCACTATGCCAGCGCGTTTTCCTCACTAATGCGTGCCGCAGGAATACCAGCCAGAGTAGTGGTGGGGTATCAGGGGTCTGAAGCCAGTAATGATGGGACTTATCATATTGTCAGACAGTCCAATGCCCACGCCTGGAGTGAAATATGGATCGATGGTCATGGCTGGGTCAGGGTAGATCCAACCGCCGCTGTGGCACCAGAACGAATTCAGCTCGGCATGAACCCGTGGATAGAAGGTCGGCGCTCTAACCATGATTCAAGTGATTACCGTAGTGGAGAACGTTCAGCCACCTTGCGGGAAATGTTCAGCCTCGACTTTTTAACCTTTATGATATCCCGTCTGGAACTAGGTGCGGATTCATTTACACATCGCTGGAATCAGTGGGTGCTTAGTTACGGTCCAGAGCAGCAACGAGATCTGTTAAAGCAATTCGGATTTAAAGCCCCGGACTGGGGATTTATGCTGATCAGCCTGTTTTTTATCAGCATGATTTTTATTCTCGCGACCTATTATGTTCTCAGCCGCCCGGGTAAACTTGCCGAAAGTCCACTCAAGTACTTCAGACAATTCAAACACAAGCTGGCTAAATCCGGAGTCATACTATCCGGCTGGGAAGGACCTGTTAATGTAGCTGACGAAGGTGTACGGCGATTGCCTGAACAAGCGAGTCAAATAAGAGAAATTAGCAACCTATATACAACACTTGAATATGGGGAAAAGATAGACAGTAGTTTATTTGAACGACTGAAAACCAGTGTACGAAATTTCTCAGCGGATAAAATAAAAACTCCAGATGCTTAGATAACCAGGTTCTTTTATCTCTAGCCCATATCACTATTGAAACAAAATCGCCTGGCGGTCATTTATGTGCCTACTTCGACACGAAGTAAAGCCCTCCCTAATCTAGTCTTCGTATGGTGCAAACTGTGCATCACGCCATTCAAGCGCGGCTTTGAAACCCTTCTCCCGGCGAATCTCGTCAAACTATTCAAATTCAGGTGTCTTCGTGGAATGCATCAACGTTGCCATTGAGACGCCATAGCGCATAGCGGCATGGAAACCCATGGCCTCCATCGTGCCGTTCAATGCGCGTTTGCTGTATTGCAGGCACGCCAGTGCGACCTGGGACATACCTTTTGATCGCCTTATCGCATTTGTGCGTAATTCCTGCTCGGGAAACATGCATTTGTCGGTTTACCATAGTATTTTTCAAACCCCAATTGTACTTGCATAAAAGATAATTATGTATTGATTCCCTTTACTACAATTATCAATCCGCCGTCGCAGAAACCCGTCGAAAATTAAACAAGATCATCGAAATCAGATTATTACCGATCCAGTACAAAATCAGCGCAGCGGGTAAACTATAAACGAGCAGGAACAGTACACCCGATATCAATATAAATCTGTAGAGACTAGCGGGATTTGTACGGAATCTAAAAAAGGCATCAAGAAATGTCACGACAAACATTATTACCGGCATCAGATTGAAGCCGGCCAGCAAACCATCCGGCCTGGAGAGATCCTCTATCAACAGAAATCCTGTCTTCTGCATTGCGGGGTGCTCATTAAAAAGTATGATTGCCGAGATTAATATTGGTATTGACACCAGAATTCCCAGACTGAGATAGAGTTGCTCGATCGGATGATAGTCGAACTCTTTGTATACTTTCTCTTGCGCCAAAAACTTCCTCTCTCCCTTGAGAGAAGAATCTATCTTCGAAGTGGCATTCTGAACAGCAAGCTGTTTAGCTGCAAAGCGACGTTCTATCCGATATGCAAGGCGTTGTATCGGGTAGAGAAATAATGAACTTGCAAGACTAAGTAACAATATGGAAACCCCGGCCGATCCGCTAAACCGTAGGCCAAGATCCAGCATTGTGGTCATTGCCCATACAACGGGGCTTAGGACTAGTTCAAAATACTCCATTAGAAATCAGATTGGCGATAGCAGAAAAATCTCTCTCTTGCCACTTTTCAGAATTTGTCTATCCGAGATATCAAATAACTGGGTGGCGAAATACTCGAAATTCTCTTGAGTATAGTCTTCGTATTGCTCCTTTTTATTGGTTAGCAATTTTGTCACCATCTCATCGTCGCGACCAACAAATTCAAAAACTATTAATGCATTAAGCGAGCGCAACCATTGGAGTATGGAATGCAGCGGAATGTTTGCACTCAATCTTAAGTGATGAACTAGCGCCAGAAAAAGGACGAGATCAGGAGATGAGCGTTTGTCGAACGCAGCTCGTTCACCAGACATCCACCCCTGGTCGGGCGAAATGTTATTGAGATCCATCACCAAAGGCAATATTTTTCGATTGTTCGTTGTCTTTTCATTCTGATAGAGACGTTCAACTGCCATATAATCTCCATCTATAGCGACGACATAATTAATATGCTCACTACATACTCTGGAAAACTGCCCGGCATTACAACCCAAATCCCACATCAGGTTAAAGCCCTTCCCCACAACGTGCTTCTGTACAAATTGCGTTTTCTCCTTATGCTCAACTTCCGAGTAGGAGTGATTCTCCTGATAATCAGACCAGGCTGTCTGCCCAGGACTCTGTCGAAGGCCCGTAATCAGTCGCAACATGCTATCAACCAGCGCAAACACTATAGTATCGGACTGTTTTAATGCGTTTCTCTTCGTGGCGGGCGTTTTATTACGCTCCTTGCGCACTATCCTGCGTTCGACGATTGCAGAGAAAATAATGTGACTCAAGACGCCTTTTTTAAACCTGTTTAACCCCTGAAAGTATCTGACTGCGTCTACTGGAGGTATGCCATCGAGACGGGATCGCACCAATGGCACGTGGTCTATACCAAGATGTGCATTTATTGCCAGTGGCGTAAAAAACATCATACAAAATTGTCGATAGGCGAACCAATGCTCCCCTTTCTGCCTAGGCACAAACGAAGGAATGTCGATGAAAACCGGTTTGCCACCGCGCCATTGAACGTTGTACGGCGTTGCATCTTTGAGAGTCCAACCATTTTTCAAACATTGTTGCAGAATTCGCAGATGCAAGATTGCTGCATCCTGCAGCATCGAAAAAGACCATTCATAAGGGTACGAAATCACTTCCACCTTCTCGTGCTCTAACACTCCTGTCCATCCGTCGTCCAGAATCGTAGCAACCTCGGGTCTGTCGGTTTCCGATGAAATCTCGAGCGTTCTAACTATGTCTCCATCACGTTCCAGCTTTCGATAAAAATCAAGTTGGGAAACCGTTAAGAAGTTGTGTTGCGACTCTCCATCGACTCCTCTGATGATGCTCCTGATATAGCCTTCCTGGGTTACAGTTTCATAAACCCGACTGGCCGGGTCCCTGAATGAGCCAGGGTTTCGAGTAGTTTTAATCTGCATTACTCAATTTTATTTTTATCCTCTCCTTTGTCGTCCTTTTTATTATTTCTTTTAAGCATACGGCACAGTTTGTAAAAATATTTTCTGAATGTATATCCGATAGCTGCAAAAATTCCCAGCAAGGTGGTAACAATAACGCTGCCGGACCCTGGGTCTACGTAGGCATGTGCAGGCACGAGCCCCGTTATTAGAAAAACCAGGAAAACACAAATAGTGCAAGAGACTATTGCGGATCTGGAAAACCATTTTGTTGTCATAAATAATAAACTCAATTTAGCTTCGACTTAGTGGGAGGTTGCAATGAAGTTGCTTGCCACAAAACAGATTCATCAGTACGAACCTCGACAGCACCGTTCTCGAGATAAGTTTTCTCATAACTCCAGGAACCGCTATCAACAGAATTCCCTCGAATTACAAATTCGTGAATGGGTGACAAATGATTATCTCGCCACTCGCTCCTTTTATATCGATAAAACATAAATTTTCTTTCCCTTTCAACAGACTCATCTAGGCCCAACACAGAGTCTCCGGGAAGTGAATTGGGGAAACCGGATACTTCAGCAATCGTCCTGGCCGTATCGGTAATTGAAGTTTGCACATTACTAAAACGAAAGGAATGATTAACACCCTGGGGCTTAATAGCAAGCGCCGAATTTGATAGCCCCAATAGTCTTGGGTCAATAAAGCGTCTAACGCCATTTTCCTGATCGATTATATCAACAGCATCAAGAGGGCGTACCCAAACTCCATGATCTCCCATCAGCACGATCGTTGAATTCTCATAAATTCCCAGCTCCTTCATTCTGTGAAAAAACCGCACAAGCTCGATTAACCCACAGCGTGACTGGCTAAGTATATTCGGCCGTACCAGGGGTAGCACTTCTCCGGCATATTGGCAGTCTGGAGTTGTTACCATAGGCGTGTGACTGAGCATAAGATGAAATAATTTATAAACTGGCGTAGTGCGATCTGCTTTCATTTTTTGGGTCGCTTCTTGCAACAAACCCATATGTGCAAAATTTCTCAATCCGGCAAATTCATTCTTGAAAAATACTGACTGAGCAAACCAACGCTGGTTATTGTAGATTTGCCGTTTCAGAAAATGCGGTACTGCACGAAATAACGAAAAATCGAACACTCTGGCAGCATCATAGAAACCCTGCTCACCCTGACTAATATGCTTCTGACTGTTGAGAGGGAATAAATTATCATGCGGTGCTTTCGAGTAAATATTGGTTAGCGCACCCGGCTCAATTATCATATCTATCTCGTAGCCTGCGGTCTTAGCTAAACCGAGAATGCTCTCACTACCAAGAA
>JBLHGU010000255.1:0-7219 GCA_047615875.1 Parasphingorhabdus sp. | reverse complement strand
CTGTTGCATATCCCATCCGGTGGCAAGACTGATGGCTGCTCGAATCACACCCTTGTGGGCCACAATTACCATAGTTGATGATTGGTCGTCGTTCAAATTAAGCCAGTTGCGTAGTCGATTCTTTACGATGCGTGGCGATTCTCCCCCCGTTGGTCGAAAATCCAGACCACGACTTTCGTTTTTCTCCATTTCTCCACCCAGACTCAGGCGCATCTCCGGGATGGTTTGCCCCGCCCAGTGTCCCCAATCCATTTCTTGAAGCTCTGTGCACGCTTGAAAATGTTCTTGTCCCATCAACTGTGCTGTTTGTTGTGTTCGCGCCAAAGTGCTAGTAAACCAGGGCACGGCATAATACCGATCCGGCAAACGCCATCTGGCACATTGTTTGCGGCCATTATCAGAAAGCGGTGTATCAGTTTGCCCCTGAATTCTTCCTTCTTCGTTCCAGACGGTGATTCCATGGCGGACCATTATGATTTCGCGCATAAAGTCCCCACAAGCTGATTTAATTTATTTGCTGCACTTTCAATTCTACGATTCTGGATTACCCAATCCCGGGCATCGCGCCCCATACGTCCGATCACCGCAGGACGCTCCAATAAATAATCGAGGTTGTTCGAAAACTGTTCCACACTGTGGGTAGAACAAAGCAGGCCTGTAGTTCCATGCTGCACAACATTGGCCACGCCGCCGTTTCGTCCAGCCAATACTGGCAGACCACATGCCTGGGCTTCCAGTAGGGCCATGCCAAGAGCTTCATTCATCGCCGGCCAGGCGAATAGATCACACTGATTAACCAGGTCGACCAGTTTCTGCCCTTGTATAGCACCATGATGAAAATGTTTGTCTCCGGCAGCGATTTGTAAACTATTAACAATCTCGTTTTCGCATTTTCCACTACCAATGCTGTGAAACTCCCAGTTATGGGTTTTAAGGGTGGCCAATACTTTTGAAAGAAATTGCCAGGATTGCTGCTTATCCCCAGGGCGCATCATGGCAACTGCAAGAATTTTTATATGACTCGTAGGTTTGGTTGTTCCTTTAGCTGTTTGTTTTAGGTGAAACCGTTGAGTATCAAGATAAGGCGGCAACGCCAAAAATTTAGCGGTGGGTGCCAAATAGGGTCTGGCACATTCGATATCCCGCTGATTCAATGCCACCATTGCATCAGCATGTTCAATACAAGTTACTGCCTGCTGATGGCCGTTTGACCATGAACCGTTCTGTTGTTTGGGTGAAACCGAAGCCTCCGCTATCACATAGGGAATGGCGAGTTTTTCACTCACGTAAGGCCCGATCCAGTCCGGAGCTTTATGATAGATGTGATAGGTAAACCAGATGTCCGGTCTGGTGACTACGCCTCGCTGCACTTTGCGAATGAATCTGTGTGCGAGTTTTTCCGCTATTTTTTTTATACGTTGTTGATTGCAGTGCTCACCACTTCGATCAAGACTGCGGAGGCTGCTGGCTTTGAAAACATGATGACCCGCTAATTGCATTGCCTGCATTAGAAGACGACCTAGCAGCCTATCTCCGGATGGATTTGGGTGGTCCGGAGACTTCAGTGGGGCATAGAAAGCAATATTCAAATCTGTTCCAGCAATTTCGCCAATTCACCTATTTCATTTTGCATGGAAAACTTCATTCGAAGTCTTTGCAACCCTTGTTCAGCCAGGTTTCGGCGTAAATTAGGGTCTGTGATTAGTTCCGTCAGCGCATTGGCTAAAGCGTTGGGATCAGCAGGCGGGACCAATCGACCTGTCTCCCCATCCTTGATTAATTCCGGAATTCCCGAGATCAGAGTGGAAAGGCAGCATAATTTCTGGCTTTGGGCCTCCATCAGTACATTGGGCAATCCATCGCGATCACCATCTTCACCGACAACCGATGCCAAAACAAACAGATCTGCAGAAATGTAAGATTGTAGAACCTGTTCTTGGGCTTGAGGCCCACGCCATTCAATTTTCTCGGTAATGCCCAACTGTTCAGCCTGACTCTTGAGATGGGACAATTCAGTGCCACCGCCAATATGAACAAATTTCCAGTTTAAATCCGGGGACAATTGCGACAATGCCTGGAGCAACGTATCGTAACCTTTCTTGGCAACCGCGCGACCCACCGACAAAATGGTAAATATCTGGTCAGGGTTATTTCCTGAATTCGAGAACTCTCTATCAGTGGGTTCAGGGAAGCGTTTAAAATCCAGCCCATGATAAATTCGCGTAACTTTCTCTGGTTTATCGGCCAGTTCGCGTAAGTGCTCAAAATTGGCCTGAGTGCAAGTGACGCCAAATGCGCAGTCTGCCAATTTCTCAGTTTTCTCCCAATCCTGCAATGTCCAGATATCTTTGGCGTGGGCGCTAAATGACCAGGGTTTTGCGGTCATTAACGCGGCATATCGCGCAACTGATCCCGGCGTGTGCAAAAAATGCGCGTAGATTGCTTTGCAATCAGATGGTAACTCCCGCGCCAGGACCATGGCCTGCCCAAATCGCCGCACTCGATTGGGAGTGAAGTCTCGTCTAAGGTCTTTTAGCCAGGTGGCTAGCGATTTGCCAAACCCTCTTAGTCGCAGAGCTGAAAACAGTGCTTTCAGTACTCTGAGGGGCTCCTGATATAGATATTCAGGCAGATAATTGACCGGAGCGGTGATTTCGCGATGTATTGGGTGGATGCTCTTGTCGGTTGGATGACGTAACGAAATCAGGCGCAAATTAAATCCCAGGTCTTCAAGAGCCTTGATTTCTTGGGCGATGAAAGTTTCAGAAAGTCGTGGATAGCCTTTCAATATGATTGCTATTACAGGTTTTTTTTTACTCATTGAGTCGATTTTGAGGGACTGGTCTGGGCGAGTGTTGGTAGAATAAATGCCGGGTAAGTATACTATGTCACCGGCATAGCTAATTGGCAATCAGTCGGCGGTGTAATATGGTATAAACTGACCTACCATTTAAGACAAAAATAACGGAACCAGGGGCGATTTCGCGCGATAGCCAATAGTTAGATGGAAAAATCAATATTTAAATACGTTCTTAAACATACCCGCAGAGATCAAATCTATCTGCTGGTGTTGACTTTGTTGAACCTGCCTTTCATTTATATTTCTCTTGAAATACCAAAAATTATAGTCAATCAGGCCATTGGCGGGGCAAATATTCCCGACGATATTCTGGGAATTCCGATTAACCAGATATCCTTCCTGATGTTTCTCTGCGTTAGTTTTCTGGTAATTATTGCCATCAATGGCGGTATGAAGTACTTCATTAGTGTCTACCGTGGAGTGCTCGGCGAGCGAATGTTACGGCGCTTTAGATTCGAGCTCTACAGCCGCATTCTCAGGTTTCCGCTACCGCATTTTAAACGCACCTCTCAAGGTGAAATTATCCCAATGATTACCGCTGAGACGGAACCCTTGGGTGGTTTTATTGGCGATGCGTTCGCGTTGCCAGCGTTTCAGGGCGGTTTGCTGCTAACTTATTTATTTTTTATTTTTCAGCAAGATCTGTATTTAGGGCTGGCAGCCATTGCCCTTTACCCGCCACAGATGTGGTTGATTCCCAAGCTGCAACGAAAAGTTAATGCTCTGGCAAAAAGACGCGTTAAAGAAGTTCGTGGACTGGCAGATCGCGTCGGCGAATCTATTTCCGGAATTAATGAAATTCATGCCCACGATACTTCCAGATTGGAAAGAGCTGAAGTTTCTCATCGTCTCGGCACCATTTACCACATACGTCTAGAGTTGTTTAAAAGAAAGTTTTTCATCAAGTTCCTGAATAACTTTCTGGCTCAGTTAACACCATTTTTCTTCTTTTCCATCGGTGGTTATTTCGTTATCCAGGGTGAGTTGTCGCTGGGTGCTCTGGTTGCCGTGCTGGCAGCCTATAAAGATATTTCTCCACCGTGGAAGGAGCTGCTCAAATATTATCAGACCAAGGAAGATATTCGAGTTAAATACGAGCAGATTATTGAACAGTTTCAACCTGAAAATATGTTGCCACCCGAACTACAGATTAGCCCTGATAGTATTAAGAAGCTGGGTGGTGACTTACAGGTCTCCAATGTTGTATACACCGAGGATGGCACTATCAAGCCAGTAGATGGTGTTAACTTTGTTATTGGCATTAATGACCATGTCAGTATGGTCGGTACCACCGGTAGTGGCAAAGATGAGCTGTCAAAACTGGTTGCACGACTGGTCTCTCCAACTTCTGGCAGGCTTTCTCTGGATGGTTCCAGTATGGCAGAGTTGCCAGAAGGTCTGCTTGGTCACCGGCAAGCTTATGTGGGCCCTGGAGCGCATATTTTCAGTGGCTCCGTAATGGACAACATGATCTACGGATTGAAACACCGACCCATGAATGATCCTCAGTATGAGTCCACTGAGGCGAGCCAGCGAGAAGTGGATATTGAATTGGCCAAGGCAACCGCTAACAGCCATGATGATTTGAATGCAGACTGGATAGACTATGCATCGTCCGGCGCGGAGAATGAGGAGCAACTTTTTGACAAGGTGCTAGAAGTTCTGGACGTGACAGACATGGAAGGAGATGTTTACCAGTTTGGATTAAATGCGCGCTTTGATCCAGTGGAGCATCCGAAGCTCGCCGAAGCTATTCTACAGACCAGGGGACGTATTGGTCTCGGTCTTGAATCGGCAGGCTATATTGGTTTGGTAGAACGCTTCGATACTGCCAAGTTCAACCGGAGTCTGTCCGTGGCCGAGAACATGGTTTTTGGTGCGCCGTTAATCCCTGAGTTTGAGGCAGATAATCTCTATCGCAACCCGGTTATCCTGGAATTATTGCAAAAACTAGGACTCTACTCGGATTTCTGCTCAATGGGTCGCCGCGTCGCGGAAATCATGGTTGAGTTATTCGCTGATGTACCTGGTGATAGTGAATTGTTCGAGCAGTTCAGTTTCTTAAGCTCTGATGCTTTGCTTGAATTCAAAGGGTTACTTGCCAAGACATCTGATGCAGATCCTATGACCTGGAATGAATCTGATCGGGAACAGTTTCTCGCTGTACCATTTAAACTGACTCCTGCCAGGCATCGACTGGGTATGATTGACGATAAGTGGGAGAAGGCGTTGGTCGATTTTCGACACGCTCTGCATGATCGACTAGGCGAGGACAATGACAGTATTCGATTTCTGGAAGAAGATGGCATTAACCCTGCTATTACAGTTCAGGATAATATTTTGTTTGGAACGCTGGTGTATGGACAGGCAAATGCCAAAGAGAAGCTGGCCACTGTATTGAGCGACGTGGTGCACGAAGAGGGGCTTTACGACACCATAGTGCGAATTGGTTTGCAACATCATACGGGAAGCTCGGGAGCACGGTTAAGTGTTGTACAGAAGCAAAAACTTGCACTTTCTCGTTGTTTGTTGAAACAACCTGATTTGCTTATTGTTAACGAAGCCATCAGTGCCATTGATCCTAACGCCCAGGAGAAACTGGTAGAAAAAGTGCTCAAGTATCAGGGTGATCGCGGTGTTGTGTGGGTTCTTGAGCGGCCTGAGTTATCCGCGCTGTTTCGAGAGACACTCGTCATGCACTCTGGGTCGTTAGTTGGTAAGGGCAAGTTTGAAGATCTGAAAACACAGTCGGATCGCTTTAAGCAATTGCTGCCGCAGTGAGTGCGGAAGCTGACCCCAGGCTTATTGTAGTAGCTGAGCCGTCCGGTCAACCCGATCGAGATTGTTTAAATGCAAATATTTATGGACTACAACAAGCCGGCTTTAGTGTAAGGTATTCTGCCTATAATCCTGATTGTGGAAAGCGGCTAACCATCGATGGCGTGCATAACCGCGCTAATTCACTGAATCACTGCCTGATCGATAACCCGGGCGGCATTGTTTTGTGTGCGCGGGGTGGATATGGCGCGAGCGATTTGCTGGACCTGCTTGATTGGGCTGGATTGAAAAATGTGACTGCAAATCTGGTAGGAGGTTTCTCGGATATATCTGCTTTACACAGCGCTTTTTATACACGCCTGGGCTGGGCTGGTTTGCACGGACCGATGCCCGGATCGCCGTTATGGAAAACAACGGGTAAAAATTTTGAAAAATTCACGGAGATTCTTCAGAGCTGGCCAGCTGAATGTCAAAGTGCGATTGATTTAACGCAAGTTGATAAGTTTTCACGCAATGAGTCAGACGTGAACGGAACATTGTTTGGCGGCTGTTTTTCGGTTCTAAGTAACCTGATAGGTACTAAAAACTTCCCAGAATCCCTGGCTGGACATATTGTTTTTCTAGAGGATACCAATGAGTCGCTACCGCAGTTGCTACGTTGCTGGAATCAATGGCATCAAAGTGGCGTTCTGGATGGCGTAGAAGCCGTTGTGTTGGGCAAGATGACACATCGGGACAAAACAGAGCAACAACTGCTTTGTGAGTTGCCCAATTATCTGAAAGAAAGAAGCAATCTGGCCATTTTTACGAGTGATCAGTTTGGGCATATTGTAGATAACCGGCCTTTGATGACAGGGGCCAGCGCTCGTATAGCCAACGGCCTGCTTTCCTGGCGTTTAAACTCCGGCAACCTAATCGGGTTTTAAGGCATTGCGCTTCTGATACAATCCGGCACCCTCTAAGTATCTCACCCATAGGAGTGATTCATGCTGGTGTTAGATGGTGGTGCAGCCTGTTCGGCATTTCGTTTGCAAAAACTGCTGGATGCTATGCCGACTCAATGGTCGGGTAATACCCAACTAAGCGCTACTTATCGTCACTATGTGTCGGTGTCACAAGATCTTGATAATTCCGAGGCCCGGGTTCTTGATGCCTTGCTGCATTATGGTTCGACTGCGGACAAATTAATTCCCGATGCCACCCAACTATTTGTGATCCCGCGGGCAGGGACAATCTCTCCCTGGTCAACCAAAGCTACTGATATCGCACATCATTGTGGATTGACGAAAGTCATTCGAATCGAACGTGGTGTTGTTTGGAACATTATTTCCGCTGGACATAATCAACAAGAAATTGAAAACGCTGAGTGGTTGCAAGTTTTATTCGACCCCATGATCGAGATTCTCAGTGTAAATGCCGCGGATTCAGAAGATTTGTTTCAGGTAGCAGAACCTGCTCCATTTCGATGTGTAGATATTCTTGGTAAGGGAAAGGGCGCCCTTATTTATGCCAACAGAGATAGTGGTTATGCGCTATCTGATGCTGAAATGGACTATCTTTGTGATGCTTTCGTAAAGCTTG